>NZ_CP036348.1:5876118-6188295 GCF_007753095.1 Rosistilla carotiformis | reverse complement strand
CAGATCGTGTTGGAGCGTGATGGGGTTCGTAAGCGGATGATCTTGGTGGTCGGTCGCGATCCGAATTCTTGACCTCTGCGGACCTTTTCGTTCGGAAGTTTTCAACACACGTTGGTGAAGGTGCACGGCTGGCCATGACGCGATCAAATTTAGTTGGCGGTTTCTTACTGGTTTTCGCTGCCAGCGTCGCATATCCACCCCAGTCTGCCACGGCACAGCCAGCGGTGCGCGAGCAGTTTCCATCCGAAACACTGCTGCCTGGCTATCTACGCGACAGGATGCAGCGTCGCGTTGCGGCGCGTCGCGACAACGCGGCGATGACCCTGTTGATGCAACCGCTGGCCGCCGAGGCGGGTTCCAGCACGGTCGAGGTTCTTCTGGAAAACGAACGAGTTGCGTTGGGGACGGTTGTCTCTGCCGATGGATACCTGATCAGTAAGGCGAGTGAGCTCAAGGCGTCTGGGGAACTGCGGGTGCGGTTGGCCGACGACCGGATCGTCTCTGCGAAGCGCGTCGCGCAGCGGCGTTCGGTGGACCTGGTGTTACTGAAAGTCGATGTCGCCGGGTTGCTCCCCATCGCGTGGAGCGAACAGGAACCAGCGGTAGGTAGTTTTCTTTTCAGCGTAGGCCGCCAAGGGGATCCGGTGGGGATCGGTGTGGTTAGCGTTGCGTCGCGTGAGGTTCTGGATCGTGGCTTGTTGGGAGTCATGTTGCAGACCGATACCGAAGGGGCTCGGGTGGTCAACATCGTCCCGGGGAGCGGTGCCGATGACGCGGGGATCGAGATCGGCGACTTGATCACCAAGGTGGATGGAGCCGCGATGGCGACGCAAAAGCAGGTCACCGATGAATTGCGGGCCCTGTATCCAGGCGATTCGGTGGCGCTGACGGTTCGTCGCGAAGGCGTCGACGACGAGTTTGAACTGAGTGCTGAGATTCGCGAACTGGCGTCGTTTTCCGAATCGCAGGACGACACGCGGGTCAACGGACCTCGCAATAGTCGCTTAACCGGTTTTGAGTTGGCTTTGCAGCACGATACCGTTTTAGGTCCAGATCAGTGCGGTGGGCCCGTCATCGATACCAGCGGACGGGTGATCGGGATCAATATCGCCCGGGCCGGTCGGGTCTGCAGCTACGCAGTACCGAGCGCCGCGATCAAACCGATTGTTGCCGAAATGCTTTCGTCGCAACGAGCGTCCTCTGAGTAGACGTGCCGTTTAGTCGGCAATGCGGCCTGTTTCTGGGAATCTTTTGCGTTCAAAGTATCGCAAGCCTTCGAAACGCTCCGTGGCCGCACCCTCGCTTACGTATTCGCAGTGCCATCGCGGCATGCTTGGTAAGCGAGGGGCTTGGGGATGCAGTCATAGGATGATTGCCGAGGCTCCGTCGTGAAGAGAGTCTCTGCGGTTAACGCACCGTGCCTCAAATGGACCGTCGCCCCGGCAAGTGCATCGAGATCGCGATCAGCGGCGACGGATGCGTTGTTTCCAATAGGAAACACCCATTTCGTTGACGGTTTCGCCATTGAGGGTGACCTCAATCTTATCCGTCTCGTCGACGACCTGCTTGAGCTGTTTGGCGGCCGCTTCGCTGCTGACCGCTTCGACCTGTTTTTCAGACAACACGGTCTTGTGAGAATCGATTTGGCGGATGGTGTAGACGTTGGTGGTTGCAAATTCCGAAGTCAATTTAGCTCCTTGTGGTTGTGAAACGAACATCAATGGATCTTCTTACAACAAAGAGCATTCTGATGCAAAAGTCAACCGCAAATCTTTTGACGTCGAAGTAAACGCTTGCCGCCTCGCTGCCATCGCGGGGGCTTTGAAGTCGGATTATCTCAGCCTCAGTCGCTTCGATGGGGGCGTTCTCGCCCACTAAACGAAACGCTCTCTTTTTGCGCAACGGGTCCCGGCGATGTCGACGCCGTTGCGATCGCCGAATGTGACCATCTCGGGATGTGTCTGCTTAAAAATTTGGGAGGGCGGAGGTCTGATTCTCACGGGGATGTACAGGGTGAATCGGGGGCAAGTGGCGTCGATTCAAGTGTTTTAAGGGGCTGGCTTTAAAAAGAAACTTGACGGTCTGAAAGTAGAGACGATACACTTGTGATGCCACCTTTGGTTGTTTGAGTCGATCTAAGGGGACTGTGTTGGTGGTTTAAATCGCCATTGTTTTCTGGATGTAATTTTTGGAGAGATCCGGATGAAAAGCAGCGTATCGAAGTCTCGTGGCTTCACCTTGGTCGAGCTGTTGGTCGTGATAGCGATTATCGGGGTTTTGGTGGGCCTGTTGCTGCCCGCTGTCCAGGCGGCGCGAGAGGCCGCGCGACGGATGCAGTGCGGAAACAATTTGAAGCAGCTCGGCATCGCATTGCACAACTACCACGACGTTTACACATCGTTTCCTGCAGGTCGCAATGGACGAAACGACGTGGACTCGACCCGCGTCAATGACCATGAATGTGGGCTGAGCCCCCATGTTCAACTTCTGCCGTTCTATGAGCAGCAGGCGCTTTACGATCAGATTTGGGGGTACAGCAATACGGCCCGAAACCATCCCGATGACAATTACGATTGGTGGAACCAAGACATTGGCACGTTGTTGTGTCCGTCGGATGTCTTCCAGGACAGAGACCGTGGAAAAACGAACTACTGCTACAATTATGGCGACCGTGGTCGCGATCTTGCAGGGGCATGGTCGAACGAATGGCGTGGTTTGTTTGGGGGCAACAACACATCGAACGCTCCTACATCCAACGGTGCCTACATCGGGATCCGAGACATTCTTGACGGCACGTCCAATACCATTGCGGTCTCTGAGTTGGTGCGATCGGAATCGTATGGATCGGACGATCTCGAAGTCGCCGGTCAAGTGGTTAAAAACGCCCCGATTGGTGAGGGAGTGGACGCCGCCGATTCGTTGACCACCAACCCACAAGCCTGTTTGGACATGCTCGACCCAAGCAACAAGGCCCAGTTTAAAAGCGGTTCCGATGGCGATCGTATTCGTGGGGACCGATGGGGGCACCATAACCCAGCCATCACGGGCTTTAACACGATCCTGCCTCCCAATTCACCGTCATGTAGTCGCGATGGCAGTACTGGGCAGACAAACGGAGCGATTTTCTCGGTAGCGAGCCAGCATCCTGGCGGCGTCCAGGCGGTGATGGCCGATGCTGCGGTCCGCTTTGTGGCTGACACGATCGACGCTGGAAGTGCATCGTCACCTTGGTTGTGGCGAGTCAAAAAACCGAGCCCCTACGGCGTCTGGGGCGCTATGGGCACTCGTAATGGTCGCGAAGCGGTCCAGCTGCCTTAACCCAAGCCGGTGAGGAAGCGGATAAAGCGTTCCCGCACTGCGTTCTGCAATCGTCAGGAGGCAGTGTGGTTTGATTGATTTAGGCATCCAGTCGGGACTCCACGCCCCTTCATTCCCCTCGGTGGATTTCGATGGCTTGCACAGGCCACGCCGACGTCTCGCGAAAGATTGCTCGCGGTGCACATGATGGATGAGGCGGGGGGGCGTGAAGATGTTAAAAGGATGGGGAGTGTAACGGCCCTAAGGTTGAGATCCGGAACCAGGTTGTGGAGGGTGGGTGCGTCGCTATGCCCCTTACCAGCGGGCTGGAAGTCATGTTAACTTTTGCTTTTAAGTTCGGTTAACACCATGCCACACGCTGGGCTCAGACCTGTGCAATTGGACACATTTCTGCGGTCGGATGGTGGCTCGACTTCTGACCACGAACCTGGGCTGTGATGGACACGCAAACAACGCTCTCGACCAAACAATCGACTGCCAACTCACTGCGCGAGCGAGCCGATTCGAGTTTTGAGTGTATTCGTGACGAAATGCAGTTGGTTGAGCAATTGTTGCGTGAGCAGATGCAAAGCGAATACGAGGATCTTTCGCCTCTGTTGGCGCACGGCGCATTGTTGGGAGGCAAACGGTTGCGCCCGGCGCTTGTGCTGCTGGCCGGAAAAGCTGCCGGAGAGCTTACCGGCGATCATGTGGTACTGGGAACGGTGATGGAAATGATCCATACCGCGACATTGATCCACGACGATGTTTTGGACTCTGCCGATCAACGCCGTCATCTACCCACGGTCAACGCGAAATGGAATGACCAAACGAGCATCTTGCTCGGCGATTATCTGTTCGCTCAGGCGTTTACGCTCTCGGCCACTTTGGGGTCAACGCAAGCCTGTCAGTGGATCGGCGATGCGGCGCGGCGCGTCTGTGAAGGAGAGCTGAGGCAAATTTTCACGAGCGGTTGTTCTCAGTTAAGCGAAGTGGATTACATCGACATCATTCGTGGCAAGACGGCGGAGTTGTGTCGGATCAGTTGTCGATTGGGTGGGACGCATGGAGGTGCCGACCTGCCAACCCAGACCGCGTTGGCCGATTTTGGGGAGAACTTGGGGATTGCATTTCAGATCGCCGACGACTTTCTGGATGTCTGGGGCAGCACCGAACGTGTGGGAAAGACGTTGGGTACGGATCTTCTGCAAGGCAAGCCAACGCTTCCGTTGATCCATCTGTTGCAGTCGGATCCGTCGATGCAAACCCAGTTGGACGAACTGCAGTCGATGTCGGATGCTGCACGGTGTCAGGCGATCGTGACGCGGTTGGAACAATCCGATGCCAAGGCGTACACCCTGGCGACAGCCCAGCGGTTTGCTGCCGATGCCGTCGCCGCGATTGATTTTCTGCCAGAATCCGCGGCGAAAAAATCGCTTCAACAGCTCGCCTTGTTCAGCGTCAGTCGAAATTTTTAGCCCCGATGAACGGTCGCGATTCAACCTCGTTTGCGTTCCGGGGCTATGGGACGCTACGTGCGACAGCAAAGATGATGTTGTCGTTGGCGATCGATTTGGCCACCCATTCGAGCGTTTTGAATTCACCGCTGACGGTGCGGTAGCGATTACGAAAACCAACAACCGGCTGTCCCTGCTGCAGCAGTTCCATTTGTCGCATCGTTTCGTCTACGTCCTCGGGATGGACAAAATCAAGGAATGGACGGGCGAGGAGATCGGAATCACTGTGCCCCAATACTCGCGAAAAGTTGGAGTTGATGCGTTGGAAATAGCCATCGGCCTTGGCGATGCAGAACAGGTCCAGCGACAACTCAAAAAAGCGTTGCATGTCGCTTTCCATTTGTTGAAATGCCGACTCATGGTACGTTGCCATCGCCTGGGCGACCTCCACGGCCGAACGGGGACGTTCTTTTTTGTGTCGTGCCAAGCATTGTTTGGCCAATCGGATCAAAACGCAATCTTGAGTCGAGTGCTCCAGTAAGTCGATCGCGGCTTGCATCGATCCGGTCATCGCCCGCTTGTGGATCTGATGCGCGTCTTTGCCTTCGTACGGCGCATGGCCAATCAAAATTTCACAAAGGATCGCCCCCAGACTGAAGACATCGGCGCGTTTGTCCAGTTTTCGTCCGCGTGCTTGTTCGGGGGACATGTAGCCTGGCGTGCCATTGACCGTCCCTTTGACAGAAGAGAAATTTTCGTTTTCCAAGTCGGGCGGATCGATTCCTTTTTCGGCCGCTCCCCCTTGGATACGTGCTAGGCCCCAGTCCATGACATGCACTTCGCCAAACTTGCCGACCATCACGTTGCCAGGTTTCAGATCCAGGTGCAGCACACCGCGGGAGTGCGCAAATGCAACGGTTTGGCAAACGTCGGCGAAAATGTAAACCAAATGGGATGTGCTGCAAGCGCGCGAGGTGATCATATCGGCCAGCGTCGTCCCATCGATCAGCTTCATCGCGTAGAACGGACGCTGGTCTTCACATGTCCCGCACTCGTAGATGGGCGTCACGCCCGGGTGCGACAGATAGCTCATGATCCGAGCTTCGTTGATGAACCCTTGCTTGGCCTGAGAATTTTGGGACCGATCGGCTCGGAGAACTTTGATTGCCACGTTTCGTGACAGTTGTAGATCGCGAGCCGAGAAAATAGCTCCCATGCCGCCACGTTCGATCAATTCATTGATCTCGTAACGGGAGGTGCCCAGCTTAGGAGTATCATCGCCCGGTTCCGAAGCTGCCTCCTCAGAACTCATCGATGTCGTCAGTGGACGGGTTCCCACCTGTCGAGCCTGCCCGTCCGGTTCCTCCGGAATGTTGTTCATGGGATCACGTGCTTGCGGTTGTACCTGCAATCTCGCCCAGTCGCGTTTCGTTATTCTAGTGCATAACAATTACCACAAAAAAGACTAGGACGACAAATTCGCACACGGTGTCACCGCGGCGACTACGACCACCTGCACGCTGCTCCTCGATCAACGTTCAAACGTCTAACAATGCGTTTTCCATGCGGTCGAATCTGGTTTGTCTCGATTCGTCCTCGTGCTTGCGTCCTGCTACAATGCCGCCCTGTGGAAGTCGATCCAACGCCAGCGTTGTCGATGGTTCCGCGGCGTCTATTTTTTGCAGGCCTTGGACAGCTCCACCGGCCTGCCAGATTGAATCCCTTTTGTTCCCTCTTTTTTTAAGCGGCCCCCTAGAGACGATGACAAAACCTCGAACAGGACTCCAGCCCTCGGTTTGTATCGATGCAATTTTTGAAGGTCTTCCGGCAGTGCAAGCCATCCAGAACGTGGCTGATTGTGGAATCCAAGCCTTCGAGTTTTGGGGCTGGTGGGATCGTGATCTCGATGCAATCATCCAGGCCAGGGACCTTCATCAGCTAACCGTTTCTGCCTGCTGCACCCATTTCATTAGTCTCGTCGATCCCGACCGCCGCGACGACTATCTGGCTGGATTGGAGGCATCGATCGCCGCAGCCCAACGGCTCGACTGCCAGACGCTGATATCGCAGGTCGGAGATTTTCGGCCTGGGATCGATCGCGAGTCGCAGTTTCGCGCGTTGGTCGATGGGCTTCAGCAAGCAGCCCCGATGTTAGAGGCCGCTGGGATCACGTTAGTGATCGAACCGTTGAACGAATGGGTCGACCATCCCGGTTATTTTCTGACCCGCAGCGACGAGGCGTTTGCGGCGATCGATCAGGTAGGCAGCGACCGCGTGAAGGTTGTTTTTGACATCTACCATCAACAGATCAGCGAAGGGAATGTGATCGAAAACATCACCCGGAACATCGCCAAGATCGGTCACTTTCACGCCGCGGGAAATCCCGGCCGACACGAACTAACGTGCGGCGAATTGCATTACCCATCGATCTTCGCCGCGATTGCTGAAAGCGGCTTTGAGGGGTTCGTCGGGTTGGAGTATTGGCCCAAAGATGATCCCGCGGCCGGTTTACGGCAGGTCGTCAGCTGGTTTTAGCGGTCCGCTGTGTTTTCGGGTTGTGTGGTGTTTGTCTCCGTTGCGGGGTCGCTGTGGCGAACGATTTCACGCAAAATTGTTCTTTACAGAATTGGCGCTGGCAGATGGGGAAGACTAAAATCCATCGGTCGATATCCGACAGTCTCAATTCCCCCCGTTCCAAGAGGAGCACTTCCACGATGAGACGCAATACATTGGTGATGGTCATGCTTGCTGTTGTCGCCCTTCCCGCGATCGCAGAAGAGAAGAAAGCTGGTAAGGGAAAAGCGAAAGAGGGTGGCAGAAACGTTGCCGCTCAAATTCTCAAGCAACTGGCCGATGTTGACTTGACCGAAGAACAGACCGAAAAGATCAAAGCGGCTGGAAAAGCTGCAAGCGCCGAGATGGCGAAGATCCGCGATGAAGCAGGGATCACCGGCGAACTGATGAAGAAGCGTGCTGCAGCTGCGAAGTCGCTTGCCGATTCCGACAAAAAGGGAAAGCAGCGAAACGAAGCGATCAATGAAGCGGCGGGGTTGACCAAACCGCAAGCCGAAGCGATGGACAAGATGAACGCAGTCCGCGCAAAGTTCACCCAGGCGGTTTTGGCGACGCTGACCGATGCACAAAAGGAAAAGCTACCCAAACAACTGCAGCGCGCCGCTCGGCCCGACAAAGGCAAAAAGCCAAACAAGAAGAAGGACGCCGCCTAACAAACGCTTCTATGCGTCGAGAGATATCGAAAGTGGGTCGCGCAATCGAGTGCGCGACCCACTTTTTTGTGCAACAAGATCGTGCTTAAGACGACTGCAAATCAAAGTCGAATGTTTCGTCCGTCTCGGTAACCATCACCGACAACTCCGACTTGGCGTTGTAGTTCGCGGGAATGAACTGTTCGGTGACCGGCACTTTTTCGCCAGGATTCGATTCGTCGAACTTTCCCGGTACCGGACGCGTTGCGGTGATCATCACCGTCTTCTCGCCTGGCAGCGTTTCAAACTGATAAACGCCACCGACGATCGGGCCAGCAAAGCTGACCGTCTTGCCATCTTTCGCTCGGAACACGACATGCCCCGTGGTGACAGGTTCCCCCCCATAGCTGACCTTGCCCGAAACCTGCGACATCGCAGGCCCACTGCTGCCACAGCCGATCGAGGCTAGCGTCAGCAGGGCGACTGACAGGAGGGCGATTCGTTTGTTTTTCATTCGATAGAACTCATGAGAAATAGAAGATGGGTTAACGCCTTGGAATGCTCACTGCGCGTCGTTGACGACTTCGCCGTTGGCGATCGTGGCCATCGCATGGTAGACATCCAACTGGATCGTTTCCGAAAGGAACTGGGTCGAACCGTCGATGCGGAAGCACTGCACGCCGCCAGGATGTCGGCTGCGCAACGAATTATGCGTTGTGTCGGCTCCAACCAAACTGATGCAAGGCAAGTCCCGGTAGGTGGTCGATTTGCAGGTGTAATGTTGATCGGGAACCGGCGTGTTCGGGGCTTCCAATGCGGTGAAACCGTAGCCGCCCCAACGAGCACCACCCCAATATCCGCCAGCACCGCCCCAGCCACCGGTGTCACCGCCACCACGAATCGATTCGCCCCCCATCAATGAGGTCGATGTTCCATCGGTCACCGACGAGAAGGAGGTGTCGGAATAAGCGTAGATCAGTCCGCGCGTCCGGGCGGTGTGATACATGTATTGATCGCCGGTGCACATCACATAGTTCCCTTGGAAACCCGCGCCATCCGACCGAACGCCACCGTTGGCACCCAGGCCGGGAGTCGCAGTGTCGGAGGGGCACAGCAGCGATGCGACCTGCCGATCCTTGATCGATACATCGACATCCATGATCCACTCGGGATTTTGTTGTTCGTACAAATCCTGCATGTTGCCTTCCTCGAAGAAGGGCAACAGTCGTTGCATCCAGCAATCGCGTTTTCGCGTGACCATCCCGCTGTCGACGTAGCCGTAGGGAAACTTGCGGAACGTGTCGTGGTAATTGTGCATCGCCAAGCCCAGCTGTTTCATGTTGTTAGAGCAGCTCATTCGCCGAGCCGCTTCGCGGGCAGCTTGAACCGCGGGCAACAACAGGCCGACGAGGATGCCGATGATTGCGATAACGACTAACAATTCGACGAGGGTGAACGCATGTCGCGGAGGGGCATTCTTTTTCATGTCTACTCTCTTGAGATGGAAAGGAGGGGGGCGGTTGGCAGAAAACGCCGGTGCAAATGGGGTGCGTGGACACACCGAATTGAATAGCATCGGAATTGATTCCAAAGACGAGACGCAAACGTAGTGCCAGAAATTCCCTCGACAGCCCCTTAGGTGGCCCTTGGCTGATTTGCCAGACGTGCTGAAGAATTGCTTTGCGGTGGGGAATTCCACCTCACCACCACCGCAACGTCGATCCGATCTTGAAAATTTTGCGATACAATCTGCCGTTTCATCGCCAACGTGCCCGAGCGTTTGCCTGCGGATTGAGGATAAGACTGTTTTGTGTGCAGCGATGTTTTTTGGCTGACTACTTTGACGGCACACCATGCACGCCCCCAACAGTCGCACTTGAACATCCACACCGCGGGGGGCATTCCAGCGACTCTTTTGCTTCCGCTCGCGCCGTCGTTAAGCACGAAGGAGCCAGCGAAATGCTGTCCATCGTGACGCGGGGATTCGACAAACATTCAGACGACGTTTCTCGTCGACATTGCGCTGCAAATCGGTTGCGCCCGGTATCCGCTCCATTCTTCTGCCCGAGACTTCCTCCCGAACTCCCCTGGGCTCGAGGGGATTGTTTACGAGAAAAACAAGGAAAATTCAGGGAATGGTGAGCGTCAAACCCTGCGTCGAGCACGTTTCTTATATGCCAGATAAGGTCGCTGGTCAGCAGCCATGCTGGTAGCCAACGGTGGGAACGTCTACCATTCCAGGCGTCAGGACCTCAATAATATTTGCGATTTGAAGATAACAAGACAATGGAAAAGACGAAGGTTGCAATCGTTGGTTTGGGAACCGTGGGTACCGGCGTGGCAAAGCTGCTGTTGGATCACGGCGATCGTACGGCGCGGCACGCGGGCCGCACGCTGTGGCTGCAACGCGCGGTAGTTCGCGATGCCAGCAAGCCTGAATACGCCGATTTGCCCGAAGGCGTTGTCACCGAAGACCTCGACGATGTCCTCAACGATCCCGAGATCAAGGTCGTCGCGCAATTGATCGGTGGCTTAGAACCGGCTCGCACGATCATGCTGAAATTGCTCGAAAGCGGCAAAGACGTCGTCACCGCCAACAAGGCTTTGCTGGCCGAACATGGCCCCGAACTGTTTGGTCGCGCCCGCGAACTGGGACAGTGCATCGCGTTCGAAGCGGCTGTTGCCGGTGGCATCCCGATCATCACGAACATCAGCCAGTGCCTGTCGGCCAACCAGATCCTCTCGCTCGAAGGGATCCTCAACGGGACCAGCAATTTCCTGGTCACGCAGATGGATCGCTTGGGAATGTCCTTCGACGATGCCGTCGCCCAGGCGCAGGAACTTGGATACGCCGAAGCCGATCCGACGATGGACGTCGACGGCACCGATGCCGCTCAAAAACTGGCGATCCTCGCTCACCTCGCCTTTGGTGCCCATCCACGTTGGGCCGACATCCCGCGACTGGGCGTCGACCAATTGGACCCGGCCGACCTGCAATACGCTCGCGAGCTGGGATATCGCATTAAGCTGCTAGCCGTCGCCCGCTTGGGCAGCGAAGGGCTTGAACTCCACGTCTCTCCCACTTTGGTCAAAGCGGGGACGCCGCTGGCCGAAGTTCAAGACGCGTTTAACGCGATCGCCGTCCGCGGCGATGCCGTCGGCCCCGTCTTCTACCACGGGCTCGGCGCTGGCCAGATGCCAACCGCATCGGCAGTGGTCGCCGACATCATCGACACCGCGGTCGGTCGCACGCGACTGACCTTCCAGACATTAAAACAGTTCAACGGCGACGAACAGCCGCGCGTCAGTTTGCGTCCGTTCAGCGAACTCCCCGGACGCTATTATCTGCGTCTGCATGTCAACGATTCTCCCGGCGTGTTGGGTGAGATCACTGGAGTTCTGGGGCGCCATCAGGTTTCGATCGCATCGGTGATCCAACACGAACCAGCCAACGATGGGACCAGCGATGTCGTTCCGTTGGTGATCATGACTCACAGCGCTCCCGAAGGAGCCGCCGGTCGAGCTGCAAACGAGATCGAAAACCTCGATTGCGTCGTCGGCAAGGTGATTCGCTTGCGAGTCAAAGTCGGCGAATAAGAACTTCGCCCCAACGTGAGCCGGCCACTCCCCGCACTTCACCCGCCCAGCGCAGCTGGGAGGGTCGAAAAAGGAGCGTCTAGCGAATTTTTCGGGGAGGGCCTACCGCTGTCGGATCTGCCGAACTCCCCTCCCCGAACCACGCTTCGCGGGTTCGACCCTCCCTGAGGGAGGGTGAAAACGAGTGTTACCGGGCCCGCGTAAAACAAAGCCCGCGCTTCACCCGCCCAGCGCAGCTGGGAGGGTCGAAAAAGGAGCGTCTAGCGAATTTTTCGGGGAGGGCCTACCGCCGCCGGATCCACCGCACTCTCCTCCCCGAACCACGCTTCGCGGGTTCGACCCTCCCTGGGGGAGGGTGAAAACGAGCGTTACCGGGCCATCGTAAAACAAAGCCGGCCCTTCACCCGCCCAGCGCAGCTGGGAGGGTCGAAAAAGGAGCGTCTAGCGAATTTTTCGGGGAGGGCCTACCGCTGTCGGATCTGCCGCACTTCCCTCCCCGAACCACGCTTCGCGGGTTCGACCCTCCTTGAGGGAGGGTGAAGACGAGTGCTACAGAATTGGCGTTTGACGTGGGCGGCCGCCGTCGCGGTCGATCTGGACTGTCAGATGGCGACGCCATTGTTCATCGTTGGTGGTGGGGAAGTCGTTCCGGAAATGAACCCCACGCGACTCCTCGCGAGCCAGCGCGGTGGCGGCCATCAGGCGAGCGGTCAGCAGCATGTTCTGCAGCTCCCACCCCTCGACCGAATCGAACTGTCGCGGCAACGCGTAGCTGCAATAAGACTCCAACGAATCGAGCGCCTGACGCAGCGACGGAGCGTCCCGCTGCACGCCACACAACCGCCCCATCAAGCTCTTCATCGCGTTGCGGATGTCACCGATATCAAGCGGTTCCACGGGGGCAGCCGTCGCGGGCCCTTCGATCTTGAGTGCTTCGTAGCGGTCGGGCATTTCAGCCGCAGCCCGCGCGGCCCCTTCGCCGGCATGGGCTCCGTAGACGAGCCCCTCTAACAAACTGTTCGACGCCAACCGGTTCGCGCCGTGCAGCCCGCTGCTGGTCACCTCCCCCGCCGCCCATAAACCGGGCAGCGAAGTCCGGCCTTCGATATCGACCGAAACACCACCGATCATGTAGTGCGCGCCGGGACGAACCGGAATCCGATCCTGCGTGATATCCAAACCAAACTCTTGGCAGACCTTGGCGATCCCAGGGAATCGCGACTTCACCTCTTTCGGATCCAGATGGTTCAGATCCAAGTAGACACACGGATGCTGCGTCTTGCTCATCTGGCGGACGATCGATTGGCTGACCACATCGCGTGGGGCCAGTTCGCCGCGCGGATCGTATTCGGACATAAACCGATGCCCCGACGCATCGACCAGATGTGCCCCTTCGCCCCGCACCGCTTCAGTGATCAGAAATCGCGAACTGCCGGCGATGTAGAGGACCGTTGGATGGAACTGCATCATCTCCATGTCGCGTAATTCGACACCCGCCCGGTAAGCTGCGGCGATCCCATCGGCGGTCGCAACCGGAGGGTTGGTCGATTCGCGGAAGATCTGCCCACATCCGCCGGTGCACAGGATTGTCTGCTTGGCCCAAACCAGCGTCGGTTTGTCGGTGCCGACACCCAGGACGGCCCCGTGGCATCGCCCCTCGTGCGTCAGCAGATCCATGGTGAAGGCGTTTTCCATGATCTGGATGTTCTGCCGTTCGCGCGTCCGCTGGATCACCGCCCGCATCACCTCGCGCCCCGTGGCGTCTCCCAGCGCGTGGACGATCCGCTGGTGGCTGTGCCCTCCCTCGCGGCCGAGCATCAGCGAGCCCTCTTGGTGCGAATCAAATCGCGTCCCCCAAGCGATCAGCTCCTCGATCCGGCGGGGCGCCTCGCGGATCACCGTGTCGACGACCGACCGATCGCACAGATTGCCGCCGGCATTCAAAGTGTCCTGAACGTGATTCTCAAAAGAATCGGTTTCGTCGATCACGCCGGCTATCCCGCCCTGAGCGTAATTGCTGTTCGATTCCTGGATCCGGTCCTTGGTCACGACCAGAACCGATTGGTTCGCCGCTGCCGCATTGGCGGCCCGCAACCCCGAAAGCCCCCCGCCAATGACCAAGAGGTCGGTGAAGCGGTGTAGGGCCCGTTTTGGATGAAAAGCGACCAAGTAGCGAGGTGTCATAAAATCTGCGGCCGGCGCGAGAGGAGAATATGGGTGCGAGGATCAGGGCTGCAGGAAGTGCGGCGGGAAAAGCACCTATCTGCGTTAATTCACCTCACCGATCCGATTGGACCCTTGTGTCGAATACGTTAACATTTTGCTAAATATAGTCGAGTATTGAGCCCCAATCATTGGTAGACTACGGCTGAAATGGCGGGAAAGGCCTACCTTTGCTCGGCATCTCGCGATCGTCGTTCCCGCAAATCGCTCAATTTGAATGGCCTGGCCAAGGTCAACGCTCTCCCTTCGAAGCACCATGATTGCCACCGCGGATCAATCCTCCCAGCCCCCAGCCGCAGATCGTTCCACCAAAACGATCCGCACCCATGTCGCGGCGGAGCAGCGCGCCGGTGGCAATGCGAGGCCGACCGAGCGATCATTTAGAGCAGTTCCCCGCCACGGCAGGCAGTCGCCCTCTCCAATTTCTGCACAAGAAATGGCTCGGCGGTGCGAAGAGGAACATGGTTTGCGGTCTCACTTCCTATTGAGTTGGAAACTCACAACGGGCAGTCCAGCGACCGCGACCTGCCAACGATCCTTCACTTCCCTAGCGGAAATATCAAATACATGAGTTATCGAGCCGCCCGCAAACGACGACGCCCACGCATGAGCCTCAGCTTCCTGCCGACGATGCTGACCCTGGGCAACGGGGCCTGTGGCATGGCCAGTATCGCCATGGCTTATAATGCCGAACTGAACTGGTCGACCGAAAACAAACTGTTTGCCGCCGGTTGCTTGATCTTCGCCGGAATGCTGTTCGACGCGTTCGACGGCTGGGCAGCCCGAGCGACCAAGCAGACCAGCGAATTTGGCGCGCAATTAGATAGCCTTTGCGATGCGATCACTTTTGGCGTCGCCCCCGCAGTCCTGGTCTGGCAATACTCCAACGTCCTGCCGCTGCGCGTGATCTACCCGATCGGCGTCCTCTTTTCGCTCTGCACGATCCTGCGACTGGCCCGGTTTAACGTCGAAACGCCAAGCGACGACGCCGAAGACCACGCCTATTTCGAGGGGCTGCCAAGCCCTGCCGCAGCCGGCACGATCGCCACCTTTGCGATCGCCACCCCCGAACTCTCGGGCATGCAAACGTCCATCGCCGACCCGCGGGCTCAAGAATTGGCCGCCACCGTCTTGGCCAGCTGCCAATACCTTTTGCCGGCTCTCGCGGTACTATTAGCCTACCTGATGGTGTCGCGGTTCCGTTACGAGCATTTTGTCCCCAAATGGCTCGGCGGACACTGGTCTCCATTCCAGATCGGCCTGGCTCTTTTTGCTATTATGACAGTCGTGGTCGTGAAGGAATTGGCTCTGCCGCTGATGTTCTGCTACTACGCCTTTGAATCCCCGATCCGGAATTGGATGCGTCTGCCTGAATCGGCACGCGCAAGCGGTTAGCAGTCCCCCCCTGCGAACTTCTCATTACCCAACATCCCCCAACGGAATAGAAGAACAATGGAAATCGACGTCGCCCCGGCGGAAGACGAAAAAACTCAGCAGGCTGCCCCATCGCACTCCGGTTCGAAAGTGAAGGCTGAACGGGCGCAGTTGTACAAGCAACTGGCCCCCGCCTACGAAGTCCTGTTCCCGTTGGTGATCCGCAACCACATCCGCAGCAGCATTCAATCGCTGGACATTCCCCAGGGATCGAAGGTTCTCGAAGTCGGAATCGGCACCGGAGTCTCGATGCCGGTCTATCCCAAGCACGCCCAAATCACGGGGATCGACCTCTCCGAACCGATGTTGGAAGTCGCTCAAAAACGGATCCAACGCGAGGGATGGGATCATTTTGACCTGCGGGCGATGAACGCCGAACAGCTCGATTTCCCCGACGAAAGCTTCGACTTCGTGACCGCCTTTCACGTCGTGACTGTCGTCTCGAAGCCGCAAAAGATGATGGCGGAGATCACGCGCGTCCTCAAACCGGGCGGGCGTCTGCTGATCATCAACCACTTCCGCAGCCGCCGAAAGTGGATCGCCAGCATGGTCGATCGCGCCGACAGCGTCACCCGGCACCTCGGCTGGCGAACCAATCTCGAATGCCAATCGATCATCGAGAATCTGCCGTTGGAAGTCGAGCATCGCTACAAATCGTCTCCCTTCTCGCTCTTCACGATCGTCAAGGCGAAACGCTGCTAGACGCCTCGGCGGCAGAAACGCGACCGCCCTCCGTCGACGCGAACCCTTGCGGCGGTTGCTGGCTCTTACACGCCGGGGCGAGAAGTCCGATAGAGTCCACCCGGCCCTCGCGGAGCGGCCTGCTGGGCAGGCGTCCCGCGCATCGCTCCACTGACGGGGGCGGCAAACTGGATTCGTCTCCTTCGGAGGCCCCTTTATCATCCCCGCGGGCTTAGAATAATAGGCGGTAGGCAGAGGCGTTCCAATCTTCACCCCGCTGCCCGCTTGAGCCCCCTTCCTCGACGACCAGATAGGTCAAACCAGGTGTTCCCGATATATGAGTTCCCCGTTCAACAGCGTCCCCGAAGCCGTTGATGCGATCGCGCGTGGCGAAATCGTGATCGTTCTCGACGCCGAGAATCGTGAAAACGAAGGCGACTACATCTGCGCGGCTGAAAAAGCGACGACCGAAAACGTCAACTTCATGATCTCTGGACGCGGCCAACTGTGCGTCGCTGTCCTCCCCGACGTCTGCAATCGTTTGGATCTGCACCCGTTGGTCGAACGTAACGATGCACCTTTAAAGACAGCTTTCCAAACCCCAGTCGATCATCGCAACGCCAAGACCGGCATCACCGCCGCTGAACGATCCGAAACGATCCAGGCGCTGATCCAACCCCACAGCCACGCCGAAGACTTTGTCCGCCCCGGACACGTCTATCCGCTGTTGGCGAAAGAGGGTGGCGTGTTGCGCCGGGCCGGGCACACCGAAGCTGCCGTCGACCTCGCCCGCATGGCGGGGCTGGAACCTGCCGGCGCGCTCTGCGAAGTCCTCAACGAATCGGGGGACCGCGCCACCCGCGACGACCTGCTGGCGCTAGCCAAGAAACACAATCTGAAGATCATCACGATCGAAGAGCTGATCGCTCACCGACGGGTGAACGAAAAGCTGGTCTCGCGGAACGCACAAGCCGATCTACCGACATCGTTTGGCGATTTTAAGATCATCGTCTACGACGTCCAGTTCGAAGACCAAGAACCGATCGCGCTGGTCTACGGAGACCTGACTTCCCAAGACGGACCGCCGCCGTTGGTGCGGATGCACAGCAGTTGCTTCACCGGCGACCTGGTCGATTCGCTTCGCTGCGACTGCGGCGACCAATTGAAGATGGCGTTGAAGGTGATCAGCAGCGAGGGACGCGGTGCGTTGGTCTATCTGCCGCAAGAGGGACGCGGCATCGGGCTGGCCCAGAAGATTCGCGCCTACGCCTTGCAGGACCAAGGCCTCGATACCGTCGAAGCCAACCATGCGTTGGGCTTTAAAGCCGACATGCGCGACTACGGCATCGGCCTGCAAATCCTCAAGGACCTCGGACTTCGCGAAGTCCGCCTGCTAACCAATAACCCCAAAAAGACCGAAGCCTTTAATCTCCGCGGCTTTGATCTGCAGGTCGTCGATCAAGTTCCGATCATCCCCCAATCGAACGTGCACAACGCGCGTTACCTGCAAACCAAGCGGGACAAGATGGGACACCAATTGCCCAGCGATCCGGTCGAGTCGGCCGAATGAACCGCGAGGCGCAGGAAGCTTGGCGGCCGCGACGGATCGCCGTGATTGGTGTCGGTTTATTAGGCGGTTCGGTGGCGCTGGCAGCGAAGCGTCGCTGGCCCGATGCGACGCTTGTCGGTTCATCTCGCAACCCCGCGACGCGGCAAACGATGCTCGATCGGCAAGTTGTCGACCACGCGGTTGCCGATGCGATCCAGTGTGTTGCCGATTGCGACCTGATCATCATCGCTGCCCCTGTTGGCCACATCGCGCGATTGCTGCCCGAGATCGCCGATGCCAGCGATCCCGAAGCGATCATCACCGATGTCGGTAGCACCAAACAGGAAATCGTTGCGGCAGCCGAAGCGCACCCCGCCGCGGCGCTGCGGTTTGTCGGTTCGCACCCGATCGCTGGCAGCGAGCGAACGGGAGTTGAAAACGCTTCGGTTGACCTGTTTCAAGGGAAGCTTTCGATCACCACACCAACCGGCCAAACCGATCCGATCCGCCACGACCGCGTAAAGCGATTTTGGGAACAGATCGGTTGCCGCGTGATCTCGATGAGTCCGGCCGATCACGACCTCGCGTTGGCCTCTGCCAGTCACATGCCTCACATTGCATCGGCCGCTTTAGCACTCGCGCTGCCACAAGAATTTGCACACCTGACCGGATCGGGATTCCGCGACGCGACGCGGATCGCGGCGGGAGATCCTTTGATGTGGCGACAGATTGTCGAAGCGAACGCGCCGGCGGTCTTGGCTCAACTGCAGCGATACGAATCGGCGATCGGCCAGTTCCGCGGCGCAATCGCCAACCAGGATTGGGCTGGAGTTGAAAAGCTGTTTATCGACGCGCAAGCCGCAAAACAATCGATCGATGCGGCAACGTGTGGTCCCGTCGACGACTCAGAATAACAGCGTCTTCTGGTGAGGCGGATCGTCGTCGCGGTTTTCCAGTTCGCGGCGGACCTCGCGAAGACCGTAGGCGCACATCTCGAATTGCTCGCTCAATCGACGCAGCAGATCGCACGGCGGTCGATCTTCGCCCCCTTCGATCGAGCTTGCGATCGCGTAGGCTCGCTTCCCCTGCTGGCAATAATCGACGAAGTGATCGGCGTGATCGCGCGACTTCATCTGCCTCAGGCTCTCGGGATACATCCCGCTCCAGAACAGCGTGAAATCGCCGACGTGGCGGTGGACTTCACGGCGAGCGACGCCGATCCGCTTGTCCGCTTCGACCAGCATTTCGACCACTTCGGTCGCCGGTCTGCCGGTCGCTCGGCGAACCGTATGCAGCATGTCGGTGTGAACGAATCGAATCAGTAGGCCGTTGATGTAGTCGACTAACTGGACATCGGCCACGCCCAACTGACCATGAAAGATCGATTCGGAAACCCCAGAAAAGAATCGTTGCAGTAGCGTGCTTGGCGCTGAATCACGTTTCTCTGTCATCGGTTGTCTTCCTCCTGTTGCAAGGAAGAGGAAATAAATCCTCTACCTTTCAACCTAATTACGCCCCAATCGCCAGGTCAAGAGAGAAATCGAACCGGCCAAAAAAATTGCCGTTGCCGAAATCTCGTCCTTTGGGGCGTCGATCGCATTGGCAAATCCAGCATGCCAGAGTTGCCAAGGGTTGGCGAAAAGGCAGGACATCACAAGGACCGAAGGGCCGGCGATTTGCATAGCCCAGGCGGAACGCCTGGGTAAGCGGCAAAGCGAACAGACACAACAAGAAGGGCCAGCGGCCCGACGATCGATGGACGTGCGACCGCGTTGCGGGCGGCGCGTGCTGCGGCGATCGAATCCGGTGGTGTTCGCTACGCTCAAACCACCGGCTACCTTCTTGCCCCCTTCGGGAACCGACGATGCGGTTACTGTCGTGGCGTGGGCATCCGATGACATTCAACGCGTCTCAAACCGCCGGCCTCCTGAGGACCGAAGGGCCGGCAATTTGCATAGCCCAGGCGGAACGCCTGGGTAAACGGCAAGGCGAACAAACACAACAAGAAGGGCCAACGGCCCGGCGTGCGACCGCGTTGCGGCGATCGAATCCGGTGGTATTCGCTGCGCTCATACCACCGGCTACCTTCTGGGATCACCAGCGAATCGCTGCGGCAACAGAGGTTCCGCAACGGATTACCAGCGGGCAAATCGTTGACCTCGATGACCGAAGAGGTTGGTGTTCTGTGTCAGCAGACTTGTTTGTTGCAGTGAGGCACTGCAAATGTCTCGCCCCACAAGTCGGTGGCTCCCTTCCATGGGGAGCCACCTGCGATTGCTCTGTCGATTTGTCCCGACATTTGTCGATCGGAGGGGGGTTAGTTGAGGTCGATCGTTAGGTTATTGTCACCGTCAATGAGGGTGACCTGTTGGCCGCTGGAAGTCTCGCTGTAAAACTTTTCGGGAACTCCAGAAACATTGCTTAGGTAGACCGTGTAGTCTCCGCTGGCAAGCGGGGTGTCCAGCTTAAACTCCCCTTTCTTGTCGATCGGCCCCACTCCAATCTCTCCTGTTGTAAACGAGTAGAGATGAATCGTTCCCTCACGCATCGACTTCCCGGCGACGGCGATGGTTCCCGACACCGAGGCCGTTGGTGGCGCAAGCTCTTGTTGCGGAGAACTGCAACCGTTCATTGCAATGGCGAATGTAACGATCGCCGGTAGTAGGCACCAACGCATCGTGGTTGCGGTAGGGCGTGACATGCTTTTTTGTTCCTTGTTGGGGGGGAGATTATTGCGGGGTGGCCCCCTTTTTTCCGCGCAAAGCGAGGGGGCAATAGGTTGTTCAGGCAGGCATTCTTCGGCGGTCTACCGTGCCATTGCGACATGCAGCTACCACCGATCCGCAAACAGATACGGTGGAGGGAAGAGTTCGGTGTGACCTTACTAGTGGGCAGGGATTACATTGCCGTCCGCTTTGTCGCCAAGATACTGGTAGGTGAGATATTCGATAGTCTCGGCGACGAAGAGTACGGATCCATCAGCTTTCAAGAATTGTGCGCCTCCGGGATGATGGGAGCCGAAGTTTGCCCACAAGTCGCTAAATTCCGTAGCGGACGTCCCCGCAATGACAGTGCCGTTGTTTGTGATGTGGGAGAATGCCGCATCGCCCACGATTTTTCGGTTCATCGGGTAGCACATGTTTCGGTGCGAGTGATAGCCCCAGCGCCAGATATGGTTGGTTAAATTGAAGTTCGAGTCCATCTCACCCGCTGCGATCGTGTTGCTCGTGCCATCAGTAATATCTCGAAAGGCGACTCGTGAATTCTGATTAAAGACCCCTCTCCATGAATTCGTGTTGCCATCGTTGGTGTGGCCAGTCCCGGTGCTGAATGCGTAGTCGCCGTATGCCACGGTGCTACTTCCCTGCAAAGGACGCGGCTTGGATGGACAGAACATTGCATCTACGACCGTTGCCTTTGCTGCATTGTTCGCTGCGTTGTCATAGTCGAATCGGAAATCCCAGAGATCGTAGACGTTTCCCATCTCCATAAATGGCAGGATCGCAACCCAACCGTTGATGCGGTCCCCGCCGATGTTGCCAGTACCATTGGTGAATCTGGAACCGGCTGGGAATTTCTGGTGCGTATCGTGGTAATTATGGAGTGCAAGCCCGAATTGCTTCAAATTGTTGCTGCACTGCATCCGCCGTGCCGCTTCGCGAGCCGCCTGTACAGCCGGCAACAGGAGGCCGACGAGAATACCAATGATCGCGATGACGACAAGAAGCTCGACGAGCGTAAAGCCTTGAGTTCGATTTCGCATGACAGAATTCCTCGATGTTCGTTAAGTAAAATGATAACTGCCGATCAGCTGATCTGAGCGTGACAACGCTCGCGTCCAATAATCCCCCCGCACGGCGGGGATTACGGCCCGCATTACACCCCTCATGATGTAAGATGTCAACCTCAAAATGAAGGCTGTGGCACAAGCGAAGGAATGATGTTCAGGATGTGCGGTTTATTCTGAGCCAGTTTGGAGAGGGCTGCTCAGAGTGCAGGTGGAGCTGGCCGGTCTGTTTCGGCAATGGAAACGACCTTCAGAAATCTCGTATCGGATGGTGTTCACTGCGTGTTCGCAACCATCTGCCACCTCAATCGGATCCCTTCAGGGGAGGTTGGGAGATCATTTTGGCGTGACGTAAGTCAAGCGACTTGATTCCGGTGCGCGTCGGTTCGTCGGGGCAATCACCATGGTTGGGTTCTTGGTGCTCGACTGCGTTTCCAAAGACGCTAAGGGAGGGCAAACTTGCAGCGCCCTGCCCACACGGCGCTGCTGGGTAACTATACTGCTTCGGTTGTTATTCCACCTCACTCCGTCCTGACCTGACGATGCCATGCGAATTGCACTCTGCAGCCTATTGACCGCTTTGATCTGTTCGGTCGCTTGGTCTCAACCGACGACCTACGCCACGCCCGAAGCGGCCGCGGAAGATCCCGACTTTGCAATCCAAGGCGAATACGTCGGGCCCAAGCGAGCGATGCAGGTGATCGCACTGGGGGATGGAGAGTTCGAGGCGGTGATCTACGGGGCCGGTCTGCCCGGCGACGGCTGGGACAAGACGCCACCACAACGCGTTCCACTGGACTCCGATGGGGTCCTCGATCTGGTCGACGCCAATCAAATGCAACGCGTCGATCGCAAGAGTCCCACGTTGGGGCGACAGCCTCCGCCCGGCGCGATCGTGATGTTCGATGGCACCACCGAAACGCTGGACGCTCATTGGCAATCGGGTCGGATGACCGATGATGGGCTGTTGATCGAAGGGGTGACCAGCAAAGACCGTTTCGACGATTTCCGTTTGCATCTGGAATTCCGCACGCCCTTTATGCCCGCCGCCCGCGGGCAAGCTCGCGGCAACAGCGGCGTCTATTATCAAGGCCGTTACGAAACGCAGATCCTCGATTCGTTTGGACTCGCCGGCGCGATGAACGAGACCGGCGGAATCTACACGATCCGCGATCCCGATCTGAACATGTGCTTCCCGCCACTTGCTTGGCAGACCTATGACGCCGACTTCACCGCCGCTCGCTACGATGACGCCGGCAAGAAAATCGCTGATGCCAAGCTGACCGTACGATTAAACGGCGTGATCGTGCAACAGAACGTGGCGCTGCCGCACAAAACGCGAGCGGCTCCCAACGACGAAGGGCCCCAACCGGGACCGCTGTACCTGCAAAACCACGGCAATCCGGTTCGGTTTCGCAATATCTGGGTCCAGCCTCGCGATGCCGATAAAGAAGCCCGCCGTCCCCGCATCCCCGGCTTCGAACGCTTTGCTGCGACCGGCGACGCGGCGACTGCGTTGGGCGGGCACTTGCTGATCAGCGAACTCGGCTGCGCCACATGCCACGCACAATCCAAGCCGGTTGTCGCCGCCAAACAGGCTCCGATCCTCGACAGTGTCGGCAGCCGGATTCGCCCCGATCATCTGCTCGCGTTCATCGGCAACCCGCACGGGGAGAAGCCGGGAACGACGATGCCCGATCTGTTGGCGGGGCTCGATCCACAACAGCGTGACGCAACGGTTCGAGCGCTCGCCAGTTACCTCGGTTCGACCGGCGTCGTCGTCGATCGCGTGGGAGATCCCGTCGCCGCTGGCCGAGGCAAAGAACTGTTCCACATGATCGGCTGCACCGCCTGCCACACGCCGCAAGACGGCACGGTCGTCTCCGATGCGACAACGATCCCGTTGGGCAAACTGGACCAGAAGTATACGTTCGACTCGTTGGTCGGTTTCTTGAAACATCCGCATGCGACGCGGCCCAGCGGTCGGATGCCCAGCTTCGGCTTCCAAGGTGGAGAGGCAGAAGATCTGGCGACCTATCTGTTGCGAGATGTGATCTTGGGAGAAGCGGCGGTTAACACCAAGGCGACCTTCTACGAAGGGAGTTGGAAGACGCTCCCCGATTTCGAAACGTTGACGGCGGAAAAAGAAGTCGAAACGTTTGGCCTGGACATTCAAGCCAGCGGCCGCAAGGATCGCTTTGCCGCTCGATTTGACAGCTACTTCATCGCTCCCAAGCGAGCCAAATACAAGTTCCACCTGGGATCGGACGATGGCAGCCGAGTGCTTGTCGACGGCAAGCAGGTCGTGGTCTACGACGGCATCCATCCGCACGGCACGCGAACCGCAGAGGTCTTGTTGGAGCAAGGCGTTCACGAACTGCGAGTCGAATATTTTGAATTTGCTGGCGAGGAATCGCTGTCGCTAGAGATTGAAGGGGGCGGATTAAATCGAACGATGATCGATTCGATCCTGTCGCTCGATCCGTCGGGGCAGATGGCCGAACCGCTGTTCAAGTCGACCTTTCAACCCGACCCTGCGTTGATCGAGCAGGGACGATCGCTTTTCACAAGTGTCGGCTGTGCGTCTTGTCATCAAATGAAGTCGCTGCCAGCGGACGCTACAAAATCGCTGGTCGGACCGGCGATGAAGACGCTCGATACGTCTGCTGGTTGCTTGGCCGAATCGCCTGCTGCCGGCCTGCCCAACTTTGATCTGAACGTCGCTCAGCGACAAGCGATCGGCCGCGCGATCGATGAATTACGGACGGGGCCGCCGAAGGTCGACGTTGCGGGACTGGTCCATCAGACGATGGCCACGATGAACTGTTACGCCTGTCACAGCCGCGACAAAATTGGTGGTCCCGAAGCGACTCGCGATGCGGTCTTTAAGACGACGATGCAGGAGATGGGAGACGAGGGGCGTCTGCCGCCGCCGCTGAACGGCGTGGGGGACAAATTACAGTCCGACTACATCACGCAGATCCTGAACAAGGGAGCGGACGAGCGGCCCTACATGCTGGCCAACATGCCAGGCTTTGGAACGCACAATATGCCCGGTTTCGTCGACGCACTGGTGGCGTTGGATCTGAAAAAAGAAGCCGATATCGCGGCGATCGATCAGCCGCGGGATGAACAGCTTTCGGCCGGCCGCATGCTGGCCGGCAACAAAGGACTCTCCTGCGTTAAGTGTCACACATTTGGTGGCCAGGGAGCGCCGGGAATCGGCGCGATCGACATGCAACGGATGACCTCGCGATTGCGAGAGGATTGGTTCCATCGTTATCTGATGTCGCCGCAAACCTATCGCCCGGGAACGCGGATGCCAGCCAGTTTCCCCGACGGCAAATCGGTGGTGCCCGATCTTTATGACGGCCATCCGAGCGCCCAGATCGGTGCCCTGTGGACCTATCTGGCCGACGGTGCCAAAGCCCGCCCGCCGATCGGCGTCGGGAAGGAACTGATCGAATTGGTTCCCGAACAGCGGCCGATCATCTATCGCAACTTTATCGAAGGGCTGACGCCTCGCGGGATCGCCGTCGGATATCCTCAACGCGTTCACATCGCCTGGGACGCCGGAACGATGTCGCTGGCGTTGGCTTGGAAGGGAGCCTTCATCGACGCCAGCAAGCACTGGGTCGGACGTGGCCCGGGGAATCAGGGACCGTTGGGAGACGCAATCCGGTCGTTGGAGAAAGTCGCTCCGCTGGCCCGGCTCGACGCGATCGATGCTCCCTGGCCGACGGAAGATCTGCGAGCGCAGGGATATCGATTCCTGGGGTATCGCTTGGATCCTAGCGGTCAACCGACATTCCGCTATCGCGCCGGCGAGGTGACTGTCGAAGACACGCCCCTGCCCCAGGGCGACGATTCGGGAGCTGTCTCGCTACGTCGCCAGTTGCAATTGACGGGCCCCGCCGACACCGCGGGACTGACGCTTCGCCTGGCAGCCGGCAAGAAAATCGAAGCGGCCGCCGACGGCTGGTATCGCATCGACGGCAACTATTCGATCCGCATTGACGGTCCCGCGCGAGTGATCTCTGTGGGCGATGGGCAAGAGTTGCGGATGCCGGTCTCGCTGGAGAGCGGAACGGCGACGATCGAAGAACAGATCCGTTGGTAGCGCGGGGCTTACCGAATCCCCACGCTAACAACTTCATTTCAAAACGATAACTTTCCTGCTGCACAGCGGTGGCTCTTATGAATCGATTCCCAATCGCGACGACTCTCTTTTCCGGCCTGTTGATCGGACTGTGCGTTACCGCCACCGCGGTGGCTCAGCCGCCCACCGAAGACGAATACTATAAGCTGACCGATCTGCAGATTCCCGAAGGGGAGCTGTTGGAGGTGGGAGCGGTTCAGTTGATGTCCGACGGCCGATTGGCCGCGGCAACGCGTCGCGGCGAGATCTGGATGATCGATGACCCGTTGGCCGATGAAGTCCCGGCAAAGAACTTCCATCGCTTCGCCCACGGGCTGCACGAACCGTTGGGGCTGACTGAAAAAGAGGGTTGGCTTTATGTGACGCAGCGCCCCGATGTCAGCCGATTGCGCGATACCGATGGCGATGGCCGCGCCGACGAATTTGAAGTCGTCGCCGATGGCTGGGGGATCACCGGCGATTACCACGAGTATGCGTTTGGGTCGAAGTTTGATGCCAACGGCGATATCTGGGTGACGCTGTGCCTGACCGGTTCGTTCAGCAGCAAGGCTCTCTACCGGGGCTGGTGTGTTCGCGTGACGCCCGACGGCAAGACGGTTCCGACGACCAGTGGGATCCGATCGCCCGGCGGGATGGGAAGCAACCTCGCTGGCGATATCTTCTACACCGACAACCAAGGCCCTTGGAACGGAACGTGTCATCTGAAGCAATTGATTCCTGGCAAGTTCGTCGGCCATCCGGGCGGATTCGAGTGGTATGAACAGGCGGAAGATGTGCTGGGGAAACGGCCGCAAGAACCCGAGAGCAATACGCGCTCGTTGGATCAGGCGCGGAAGATTCCCGAGTTCGAAGTGCCGGTGGTGATGTTCCCGTACAACAAGATGGGTAAATCGGCGAGCGGCGTGACGTGTGATACCAGCGGCGGCAAGTTTGGTCCGTTTGCCGGGCAGATGTTTGTCAGCGACCAATCGGCCAGCACGGTGATGCGTGTCTATCTGGAAAAGGTTCAGGGGCATTACCAAGGCGTCTGCTTTCCGTTTCGCAAGGGCTTTGGTTCGGGGAACGTCGCCACCGAGATCACCTCCGACGGATCGATGTTTGTCGGCGGCACAAATCGCGGCTGGGGATCGGCCGGCCGCGATCCGGGCTCGCTGCAGCGACTGAACTGGACCGGCAAGGTGCCGTTTGAAATCTTGGAGATGCGAGCGGCTAAAGACGGCTTCGATCTGCAGTTCACCGAACCCGTCGATCCCGAAACCGCGGGCAACGTCGACTCGTATAAAATGGAAACCTACACCTACATCTACCAAAGTTCTTACGGCAGTCCTGAAGTCGACCACACGACGCCAAAGATCCTCTCGGCGACCGTGGCTGACGATGGCAAGACGGTCCATCTGAAGATCGATGGTTTGCAGGAGGGGCACGTGCACGAACTGCACAGCGACGGCGTGAAGAGCGCCGCGGGCAACCCGCTGCTGCACCCCGAAGCCTATTACACGCTTAACTATCGGGTGCAGTAGACCTGATGTCGGCAGGGAGAATATGCTCCCAACACACCCGTTGGTTCTCTTCGGTTTCGGCACGATCCATCCCGCTGAGAATGCGATGGCAGGTGGCAAGTTGCTGATTTTTCAGAACCCATGGAGGTTGCGGGGGTTCTAAGTGATCTGGCGGCCAACGACTGGTGCGGTAATTTTTAGGGACGCGGCGGAGAGATCGAGGATCCAATAAGATGTACGGTATGAAGTTTCGGGTGTTAATTGTTCTGATGTTTATTGGGTTGCAATCGAACGCTTTCGGGCAGTCGGAAGCTTCGGAACCGCAAAATTCCACGCCCGCAATCTTTCAACGCGTGCAACGCGACGATCGAAACCGCGACGGCAAAGTGACTCGTGAAGAGTTTCAAGGGCCGCCACGGTTGTTTGATCGATTGGATCGTAATGGAGACGACGAACTCACGAGCAAAGACTTTTTGATGCCAACGCGACGCGATCGCTCTGCAATGAAGACGCCCGACGACGTTCAGATTCGCCGCGATGTGGTCTTTGGCCAAGGCGGCGGTCGCGATCTGAAGATGCACCTGGTTCTCCCGAAACAGTCCGCTGAGAAACCGCAACCATGTTACGTGTGGATTCATGGCGGCGGATGGATGGGAGGAAGCAAGGAGGGGGGCGTTCAGCAGGTGGTGCCAATCGTTCGGGATGGCTTTGTGGGGGCGACGATCGAATACCGGTTGTCGGGCGAAGCGATCTTCCCGGCACAGATCGAAGACTGCAAATGTGCGATCCGCTTTCTACGGGCGCATGCGAAGGAGTACAACATCGACGTCGATCGCATTGCGGTGGGGGGCAGTTCCGCCGGCGGCCACTTGGCGGCGCTGCTCGGTACGTCGGCTGGCGTGACCGAACTGGAAGGCAACGGCGGTTGGGCGGATCAGCGCAGCGATGTGCAAGCGGTTGTCGACCTTTACGGACCGACCGACTTGATCCAATTCGTTCAGACGCCGGGGTACGAATCGCATGCTCGACCAAGCTCTCCCGAAACGAGGTTACTTGGCGGCGAAGTGCTGAAGCGACTCGACGCAGCGAAGAAAGCAGATCCCATAAGCTACGTTGGGCCCAACGACCCGCCTTTTCTCATCCTGCATGGCACCAACGATCGAACCGTTCCGCCGAATCAAAGCGAAGCGATTTACAAAGCGCTGCAAGCGGCCGGTGTCGACAGCCAGCTGCAGCTGCTCGAAGGGGCGGGGCACGGCGGCCCCGAGTTTGCCCAGCCAGAGATTCGCGCGATGCAGCGTGATTTCCTGCTGCGGACTGTCGGCGACAAAGCCACTCCATGAGCCGAAGCCTGGCGCGATAGAAGCCGTTCGCCGCGGTGTCAATCGGTGCGATGGTCAACCTGCATGGGGTCGCCCGCATAGATCGCGCGTCCGCCGTCGACGTTCAGACAGATGCCGGTGACAAAGTCGTTTTCGACCAGAAACTCGACGGCGTGCGCTACATGCTCGGCGGTGCCAACACGTTTAAGTAGCGTCGATTCACGATTCGCCTCCTCGACTTCCGTGGACACATCGCTGCCCAGTAGCACCGGCCCCGGGAGGATCGCATTGACGCGGATGAATCGGTTTCGTTGAGCCAATTCGACAGCCAGGCTGCGAGTCATCGTCGGGATCGCACCCTTGCTGGGGAAGTAAGCGGCATAGTCGACATAGGGCCGGACCACGGCCCAGTCGCCGATGTTCACAATCACGCCACCACGCGTTTGGTCAACCATCCGCAGGCCAGCGGCCTGCGAAGCGATGAACGTTCCTAGCGTGTTGACTTCCAAGTTCTTTCGGACATCGTCGGCCGTGACGTCTTCGAATCGCTTGGGGCTCCAAATCGCCGCGCTGTTGACCAGCACATCGATTCGGCCGAAGCGTTGATCGATTTCGCGAAATATTTGATCCACCGCCACTTGGTCGTCGATCGGTCCTCGCACGATCAAGACTTCCGTTCCTTCGGCGGCCATCTCCGCAGCCGTTTGTTCGGCATTCGCGATACTTGAGTTGCAATGCAGGACGATCCGAAAACCGCGTCTTGCCAAACGCCAGGCAATCGCGTTGCCCACGCGAGGAGCTCCGCTGCCGGTAACAAAAGCGACCGGTTTCTCGACATCAAACAATTCTTGGATCGATTTCATGGCAGTCGACTCAGCTTCATACCGTTCGTGTAATGGAGGAGATAACAAGCCGATGAAAAGTCGGCGACACTCTAGCCCTTCGTCGATAGCGTCTGTAATTGCTGATCGATCTCGTGTGGATCGATCTGAGAGGCCGCGATGGTTTTGCGGCGGTGTGTGTCGCCCGAGATGATCTCGAGTTGACTCTTGCTGATCCCCAGAGTTTTGGCCAGCAGTTTGATGATCGCCGCGTTGGCTTTGCCCTTCTCGGGAGCTTGCGTGACGGCGACGCGAAGGGCTCCATCATGCTGGCCGCCGACTTCGTTGCGTCGGCTGCCAGCGGAAACGTGGATCGCGAATATCAATTGGTTTTCGCGGGGCGTTGTTTCGATCATCGCCAGGGACTAGAGGGTCGCTTCGTAGGCGGAGATCTTCGCTTCGTGTTCCAGCGTCATCGCGATGTCGTCGAGGCCGTTGAGCATGTTGTGGCGTCGCGATGGTTCGACCTCAAACGTGCGATCGAAACCTTGGCCGTCGCTGACCGTGTTGTTTTCCAGGTCGACGGTCAATTGGTAGCCAGCGTTTTGTTCGGCGCGGCGGAAGATTTCTTCGATGTCTTCTTCGCTGAGCACGATCGGCAGGACGCCGTTCTTGAAACAGTTGTTGAAGAAGATGTCGGCGAACGAGGGAGCGAGGACGGCGCGGAAACCGTAGTCGTCCAAAGCCCAGACCGCATGCTCGCGGCTGGATCCGTTGCCAAAGTTGCGGCGGGTGACCAGGACCGAAGCATCTTTGACGGCTGGTTGGTTCAGTTCAAAGTCGGGGTTGTCCGACCCGTCTTCGTTGTATCGCCAATCGAAGAACAGGAACTGGCCGAAGCCGGTCCGCTCGATCCGCTTCAGGAACTGCTTGGGGATGATTTGGTCGGTGTCGACATTGGCGCGATCCATCGTCGCGACGAGGCCGGTGTGCTTGGTGAACTTTTGCATGGAATTGAACGCAGTTTTGTATCGGTGAGATTTGGTGATCGGGAGTACTTCGCGACGCCCGATCGCGTGGCGATCGGGCGGGTCGGCTGATGCCGCTGGCTAGCTCTTGAAGTCCCACTGGCGGACGTCGGTGAAGTGACCGGCGACGGCGGCAGCGGTTGCCATTTCTGGGCTGACCAAGTGCGTGCGGCCTCCCTTGCCCTGGCGTCCTTCGAAGTTGCGGTTGCTGGTGCTGGCACAGCGTTCGCCCGGAGCGAGTTTGTCGGGGTTCATCGCCAGGCACATGCTGCAGCCCGCTTCACGCCAATCGAAGCCGGCTTCCTTGAAGATCACATCCAGGCCTTCTTCTTCGGCTTGTCGTTTGACTTTGCCGCTGCCCGGAACAACCATCGCGTTGACACTGCCACTGACCTTGTGCCCCTTGGCGACTGCCGCGGCGGCTCGCAAGTCTTCGATCCGTGCATTGGTGCACGAGCCGATGAATACGCGGTCGATATGGACGTCGGTCAGCGATTTGCCGGCGGTCAGGCCCATGTATTCGAGCGCTTGAGCCGTCGATTTTTGTTCGGTCGGGTCGGTCGAATCGCCTGGCGACGGGATCCGGTCCATCACGCTGATCACTTGGCCGGGGTTGGTTCCCCAGGTGATTTGCGGTTGGATGTCGGAACCTTGGAAGACCTCGCTGCGGTCGTAGGTGGCCCCGGGGTCGCTTGGCAGTTGCTTCCACTTCTCGACAGCGGCGTCGAAGTCCTTGGGGGCTTCGGGCTTGCCGCGGAGATACTCAAAGGTGAGCTCGTCGGGAGCGATCAGGCCGGCGCGAGCCCCCGCTTCGATCGACATGTTGCAGACCGTCATCCGCTCTTCCATTGAGAATTTGCGGATCGGATCGCCGGTGAATTCCAGCACGTAACCGGTTCCCCCGGCGGTGCCGATCTTACCGATCAGATACAGGATCGTGTCTTTTGCCGTGACGCCGCGGGGGAGGTCCCCTTCGACACGCAGTTCAAAAGTCTTCGGCTTGTATTGCAGCAGGGTCTGCGTCGCCAGGACGTGTTCGACTTCGCTGGTGCCGATGCCGAACGCCAACGATCCAAACGCACCGTGGGTGGCGGTGTGGCTGTCGCCGCAGACGATCGTCATGCCGGGCTGGGTGAAGCCGTTTTCGGGGCCGATGACGTGGACGATCCCTTGGCGAACGTCGTCGATGTCGAACAACTGGACACCGAACTCCTTGCAGTTATTGCGCAGGGTGTCGATCTGCTTGCGAGCGATCGGGTCGGCGATCGGCAGGCTGCGGTCGCTGGTCGGGACGTTGTGATCGGGAGTTGCGATCGTGCGACCGGGCTGACGCACCTTGCGGCCTGCGAGCCGCAAACCTTCAAACGCCTGCGGGCTGGTCACTTCGTGAACCAGGTGCAGGTCGATATAAAGGATCGTCTGTTTGCCAGGTTCGCTGTGAACAACATGGTTGTCCCAGATCTTTTCAAACATCGTGCGGGGCTGTCCCCCGCTGCTTTGTGCTGTTGTCATCAGTTGCCGAGACGCCAGGAGCGCCGCTGAGGTTCGGAATTTTCTAAAACACTATTGTATTTGGCAGGCGAGGTTCTCGGTATGGGGGACAGATGTCGGCCGCTGGCGTGCTTGGATTGCATGCCAGTTGCCAATTGACGCCCGGGCTGTCGCGTAGCGGATTTGCAGTCGGTCGGCCCTCCCCGGAAAACTCGCTAAACGCTTGTTTTCCGACCCTCCCTGCTTCGCTGGGCGGGTGAAGTGCGGCATCGCTTCACCCTCCCCCAAACGAAGTTTGGTAGGGGAGGGTCGAACCCGCGGAGCGCGGTTCGGGGAGGGGGTGCGAGGTACGTCCGCAGTGCTCGATCTCGGCGGTCGGCCCTCCCCGAAAAACTCGCTAAACGCTTGTTTTTCGACCCTCCCTGCTTCGCTGGGCGGGTGAATTTCGGCATCGCTTCACCCTCCCCCAAACGAAGTTTGGTAGGGGAGGGTCGAACCCGCGAAGCGCGGTTCGGGGAGGGGGCGCGAGGTACTTCCGCGGTGATTGCTCGCGTCGGTCGGCCCTCCCCGGAAAACTCGCTAAACGCTTGTTTTTCGACCTTCCCTGCTTCGCTGGGAGGGTGTAGTTCGGCATCGCTTCACCTCCCCCAAACGAAGTTTGGTAGGGGAGGGTCGAACCCGCGAAGCGCGGTTCGGGGAGGGGTTGCGAGGTATGTCCGCAGTGCTCGATCACGTCGGTCGGCCCTCCCCGAAAAACTCGCTAAACGCTTGTTTTCCGACCCTCCCTGCTTCGCCGGGAAGGTGAAGTGCGGCATCGCTTCACCCGCCCCCAAACGAAGTTTGGTAGGGGAGGGTCGAACCCGCGAAGCGCGGTTCGGGGAGGGGGCGCGAGGTATGTCCGCGGTGATTGCTCGCGTCGGTCGGCCCTGGCCGAAAAACTCGCTAAACGCTTGTTTTCCGACCCTCCCTGCTGCGATGGGAGGGTGAAATCTGTCGCGGCGAGCTCTGTTAATTGCCTGGCGTCAGCAGCATGTTGTCGATCAGCCGGGTCACGCCGACGCGGGCGGCGATCAGGGCGACGGCGGGGCGATCGATCGTTGGCAGCGGTTGGAGCGTGATCGCGTCGGCGATTACTGCGTATTCGAGCGTGTTGACCTTGGCTTCGGTCAGTGCGCGGAGCATGGTTTGTTCTAGCTGTGGGCCGTCGGTTGTGCCGCTGTGGAACTGCTGCTCGGCCGCCTGCAGGGCCCGGCTCAGGCCTAGGGCTCGCTGTCGTTGGTCGTCCGAGAGATAGCGATTTCGCGAGCTCATCGCCAATCCGTCGGGCTCGCGGACGATCGGGCAGATCTCCAGTTGGATCGGGACGTTCAGGTCGCGGCACATCGCCGAGATGACGGCGGCTTGTTGGTAGTCTTTTTGGCCGAAGAAGGCGTGAGTGGCCGGAACTATATTAAACAGCTTCATGACGACCGTTGTGACGCCGCGGAAGTGGTCGGGGCGGCTGGCTCCTTCCAGCGTGCCGCCAACAGCGGGAGGGCTGACGTAGGTCGAAAATCCCGCCGGGTAGATTTCGCTCGGTTCGGGGGTGAAGACCAAGTCGACGCCGGCGGCTTCCAGTTTTTCAAGGTCCGCGTCGAGCGTGCGGGGATATTTGTCGAGGTCTTCGCTAGGAGCGAATTGCGTGGGGTTCACGAAGATCGTGGCCGCGGTGCGATCGCAGGTCGTGCGACTCCGTTGGGCCAGGCTGATGTGACCGGCGTGGAGTGCCCCCATGGTAGGGACCAGGCCGACGCGATTCCCGACGGCGCGTTGGTCGAGCGTCCATCGCTGGGCCTCGGTGACAAGTTTTACGATTTTCATAACGGTTTCTTTGGGGCGGTGTTAGGTGTCGGATGCCCAGTTGCCGTCGGGGGTGATCGGATGCACTTCGCACTGCATCGAATCGATCGCCGCGGCGACTTCGCTTACCGCCCATGGGAGGTCGTCGACTTCCAGGCGGTATTCGGGCCAATTCCAACCGTTGCGATAGATGATCTGCGGCGAGGGCCAGCGGGTTTCGGGCGTCGTGCGGTGCAGTCGAGCGATCAGTCGCGGCATGTTGGGATCGCGCGAGGCGATCTCGGGCGAGGTCGTCGCGATCGCTTCGGGAACAAAATCGGCGACCCACGGTGTGTTGTCGGGCGTCGATATGTTGGCGGTCTGGGCAGCGGGGGGCGTTTGGTTTGCTGCCGCTACGGTGCCGGGGGCGTGGCCGATGATCGACATCGCCGGTGGGGATGCGGTGTGGCGGCGGATCGCGATGCCGTGCTGCGCGGACAGTTGGTTGCAGATCTCGGATCTCAGTTCGCTACCCCCTCCGACCAGAGCGACCGACGGAGCGGCGGCTTGGAGGTGTTCGTAGAGTTGTCGCAGGGTCCATCCAAACCTCGGATCGCGCCAATCGCCAGCGACATCTTGGGCGGGAGCCAAGACAAACCCGCGGGCGGTGTAGCGAGGGTGGGGGAGTTTTAGTTGCAGCGATGCGCCGACGAAATCGCCGTATAAGACAACGTCCAAGTCAATGCTGCGTTGGTCCCATCGCTGTTTGCGAACGCGGCCAAGATCTTGTTCGGTCTGCTGCAGTAGGTTCAGTACGCCAGCGGTCGAGAGGGTCGTTTCGATCACGGCCGCTGCGTTGAAGAAGATCGATTGGCCGCTGGGGCCACCGACCGGCGGCGTGGTAAAGATCCGGCTGCATCGCATCGCCAGGACGTCGGGGTGGCGGGCGATCGCCATCGCCGCGGATCGCATTAATTCATCGCGATCGCCGAGGTTGGATCCCAGACTAATCAGGCAGTGGGGCACGAGTGGATCATTCAGCAGTGGGGTGTTTCAGCGGGCAAGCATCCTGCTGACTGAAGCCCTTGCGGTGTCCATGGAGAACGTTGTTGTTCGGCTGGGCTTGAACAGGGCGAGGGAACCTAAAAAGGACCCACGCATTCGCCATCCATGGCGACGCGTGGATCAACAATCTCAAACAAGGAGGGGAAGTCCGGTTCTCGACATTCGTGTCGTTGGCTGTGACTCCCTGCATCACCACCCCCCAAGTTCAAAAGTTCGGTTCGTGTTTCCTTGGCTGTGTATGGTCGTTCTGTCGAGGCGCAACGGTAGACAGAAGAGCTGTTTTTTGTTTCGTTTTGCAACCGCGATCTGCGGGCGAAAGGCGATTGGAAACGCGTGCCTTTAGGACGCGGTCGACACCAAAATGGAGTCAGCTGGAAGAGTCGGTAGGGACGCAGAGTTTGGCCGGAGAACTAATCGAACGATTTCGTTTTCCAAAGACTATCATCGCTGCGATTCCACACTTTGCATTAGACGGAGGCGATTAAATCTCATCTCGGCAGCTCGCAAGCCAAACGCTGATTTGGCAACCAAGCAGGCGTTATGATTTCGCATCATTGTGCCGGATGCGGTAAGGTTGTCAAGCAATCAGCCCGCGCTGAATGCAAATTTTTTCATGTTTGCTGGAGATGCTTGCATTGCGCTATGCGAAGCCTTGTCGGCTCGATAGATTTTCGATGTGCTGACCGATTTGTGGATTGAGTATGCGTCTGGCAAAATGGTCTGGTCTCGATCTTGATTCGCTTTCTAACAAGACGTATTACGGACCTGTTCGCTATGTCGGAATTCGACCCCGCGTCAAAACAAACGAAAACGCCGACACCGATGGCGGGAGGGGGCGGCCAGCTGTCGCTGGAGAACGACGGCGGCATGGCGATCAATGATCCTCGTGTCTGGACGCATGAGCACTATCGGAATTGTTGCGATTTGCTAGGGCCGGCGGTCTGTCGTCGGATGGGGATTTTCCCACTGCCCGAAGGGTTCCTGTTGTCGGTTGTCGTCCCGGTCTACAACGAAGCGACGACGGTGGAACGGGCGATTACGCGGTTGCGCAGCACCGGTTTGCCGCTGCAAATCATCTTGGTCAACGACGGCAGCACCGACGGGAGTCACGAAGTGCTCGACGCCCTGCCCGCATCGGCCGATTTAACCGTCATCCATCATCCTGCCAACGCGGGCAAGGGAGCAGCGGTGCGGACTGGCTTTGTGGCGGCCCAAGGTGATTGCGTGGTCGTGCAAGATGCCGATCTTGAATACGACCCAAACGACTTTCGGTGGCTGTTGCAACCCTTGGTCGCCGACGAGGCGGATGTGGTGTACGGCACGCGTTATGGCCATTGCGATCGCCAAGTGTCCCCTTGGTGGCACCAGGCCGTCAATGGTTTGATTACGGGGTTGTGCAACCTTGCCATTGGGTTGCGATTGAGCGACGTCGAAACGTGTTACAAGATGGTGCGTCGAGACATCATTCAAGAACTGGTCCTCGACTTGAAAGAGAACCGTTTTGGCATCGAAATCGAACTGACTGCGAAGCTTGCCCAACGTAAGTTGCGGTTCACCGAACGCCCCATCCGGTACCAACATCGGTGGTATGACGAGGGCAAGAAAATTGGTTGGAAAGATGGGGTCAGCGCATTGTGGTGCATCGTGCGCTATGGACTGTTGGGGCGAGTTAAGTGATTTGATAGCAACGGTTTGCGTGCAATGCGTGGGGGATTGGGACGGAACCGGTGGGGGCGGCGAGAATTTGCTTGACGAAGGCCCTGCGGTCGCCGTAGCCTAAAAGATGGCTGCTCTCTTCAATTCGGGTGGTTGGGATGGCCCATGCCCTCGCACCCGTCTCCGACTTTTCACTTAACCTGGAGGCTTCGATCATGCTGATGCGCACCAAAGTCATGACGCTCACCGTCAACCCGGCGTTCCTGCAGGAGATCAAAGAGAGTAATCACGAGCTTTGGGACACGTTGCATCAGGTTCGCCAAACCTGCGAAGAGGGCGGTCTGCGTTCGGAAATTGCGAAGCGTCTGGTGCGATTGTTGGATCAGCTGCGCGATCATTTGTCGCTGCAGTTCGCGCTGGAGGAATCGTACGGTTACATTGAGTGTCCCGGGACGATCGAACGACGAATCAGCGAAACCGCCGAGCGTGCTCAAGCACAACATTGTCGTTTGTTTTTACAGTTGACCGACCTGTGCGAATTGGCAGAAGAATTGCAATACCGCGGTTTTGCGGCGAACGAAGTGGAGCGATTGATTGACGAAACACAAGCCTTCGACATGGCGTTGCAGGAGCATGAACGCTGTGAAGATGATTTGATAGAAATCGCCTATTTTGATTTAAAGCGGTAGAATGCACTGTACCTTGCGAGCGCGGCGGTTGCGCTCCTGGTCTCTGCGAAGGAGTTTTTGAGCTAATGTTTTCACAGACCGTTTGTCGTCCGATGGAGATTTTGCTGGTCGAGGATGGGTTGCTCGATGCGCGGGTAACGATCTTGGCTTTGGGGCGGTGCAGTATCCATCATCGCGTGACCTTGGTGCGGAGCATTTCTGAAGCGTTGGCGTTTGTTCGGCAAGAGGGGGTTTTTCGTCGCGCGCCGCAGCCCGATCTTGTGCTGTTGGATCTGTTGTTGCCCGATGGCAATGGGACGGATCTTTTGCGTGATTTGAGGCAGATGCCGAACTTGTCGGAGGTTCCCGTCGTGGTCCTCACTGCTTCGGGCGATCCCGAAAATCGAACGATTTGTTCGACGCTGAAGGTCGACGACTACATCGAGAAGCCGGTCGATGAAGATAAGTTTCTGCGCGTTGTCCGCGAGCACAAACGCTTGCTCGTGTTTGGCGCTCGCGCTTTGCGGTCGGTCTTTCCCGAGCACACGCTGGCGACATCGTCGTAGCGTTTCGGTCGGCTATCAGGATTCTGTGCGGACGTGCAACAGGTGGTCCGCGTGCCCCAAGGCGTTCGTTGCGGAGCGTTGGCTGACGCTATCTTCACTCTGACAAGCCGCATCCCTCGGTAGGTCCGCTTTCCTGGGAGTTCGCGGGCTTGCCGTCTCGGTGTCAAGCCGCTTCGATTGCCGACGCGTTTGGGGTATATTAACGCTCCAACAACACGATAGTTACTGTGAGAGCGAACATGCCCAATCTGGTTTGCCGCGGCGTGCGCGGCGCGATAACGGTCGACGAAAATTCAAAATCGCAAATTTTACTTGCGACACGGCAGATGTTGGCCTTGATGATGCGTCAAAACGACATCCAGGCGACCGATTTGGCCAGTGCCATCTTTACGGTCACCAAAGATCTGGACGCGGAATTTCCTGCTCTTGCGGCGCGGCAATTGGGCTGGATCGATGTCCCCTTGATGTGCGGTTACGAAATCTCGGTCAGTGGTTCCTTGCCACGCTGCATTCGCGTGTTGTTGCATTGGAATACAGACGTCCCGCAAGACAAGATTCACCATGTCTATCTTCGCGATGCGGCCAGCCTAAGGCCCGATCTCTGCAAACTGCCTCCGGTCGATGACGCGGAGTTGGAGGCCTGGATCGCGGAGAATCTGCAATCGTAACGCCAGCATCGGCGATGCGTTCGGTGGATCCTTTCGAAACGATGGCTATCAAAATCACCTGGAAAACGACTCCCGAAATCAGCCCGCTGTACGCAGCGGCGGCGGTCGCTAGCGGCATGCCTGTGGCCGACCCTCAATTGGCTGGATTGATCGGTGCCAGCGTGCAATCGATCAGCGATCGTCTTGCCGTGGCCGACCTCGACGTCGATCGGTTTTGGAATGGTTTGATCGCCGCGGGCGATCGTCCCCGCGACCACCGAGCGCGGGTCGAAGCGGCGTTGCTGCAAGCCGGCTGTGGCGAGCTGGCGGCCGATTCGATCGCTCCGACGATCTCGGGCCAGTTGGCGGATCTGAAAATCGCCTACGCCGAAGCGTTTCCAAAACTCAGCGAACAGTTGCCGCTGCGGGCTCGCGTGCTGCAGGAGCAATGGGAGGCGCGAGGCCCCGGTTTGATCGCCGTGATCGGCAAGCTGACGCATCGCGATCTGATGCCCAAAAAAGGAACGGTCGCGTTCGTCCAGCCCGCTTTGGGCGGCGGAGGCGACGCGAGCCCTGAGACCGGCCTGGTTTGGATCGAGGCGGTGCTTGCCAATCCGTTTCCCGATATTCCCGAAGTCGTTCGCTTGGGCTGGTTGTTGGCGCGACTGGGGCTGGGACGCAAGGCGGCCAGCAAATTAGTCGACGCGAAACACCTTCCCGACCTGGCCGCATTGGCCCTGTTGCCGATCGTTCTCGAAGCCGCTCGCGACGTCGAGCTGTTGGGCGACGTCGAACTTTCGCGGCTGATGGATGCTTGGAACACCCGGCGGATCAACAGCAATTGCACCGCCGATAGCTTGAACCAATGGTGGTCGCAGATGCGCGAGGGGACGACTCCGTTTCCCGTGGGGCTCAAAGCGCTCGATCGCATTCTGACCGCGTAGGTCGACGGCGCCTGTGCGATGCCATCGTCGGTCCCGTTCGGATCGATCCAACCAACCTCTTTCCGCCTCTTTGAAATAAGTCATGGATCCCAAGCCAGAAACGCCGCTTCCCAAGAACGTTCCGCTGTGGCAGCGCATGTACGCACGGGGCGTCTTCTATCCGACGTTGACGTGGAACATGTTGTTGGGGCGAGCGTTGAAAGTTCGCCGCTGGTGGGATCCGATCGATCCGCATGTGATCGTCGGCGCGTATCCGTTCGCTCGCGATGTCTCGCTGATGTACGAGCAGGGAGTCCGTGCGGTCGTCAACACGTGTGAAGAGTATGCTGGCCCGCAAGCTGTCTACGACGCGATGGGAATCGAACAGTTCCGCATGCCGACGACCGACTTCACGCATCCGAAGTTGGAGGATATCGAGCGGGCTGTCGAATTTGTGCAGTCGCACGTCGCTCAAGAGCACACGGTTTACATCCACTGCAAAGCGGGCCGCGCCCGCAGCGCAACGGTCGCTCTTTGTTGGTTGATCAAGTATCGCGGACAAACTCCCGAACAGGCCCAGAAGATTCTGCTTGAGCGTCGACCGCATGTGAATCCGCATGTCTATCTACGTCCGGTCGTCGCTGAATTTGCCAAGCGGCTCAGCTAGGTCGCGCCATCTTATTGACGCTTGCCAAGGTAAACTTGATAATTGGTCATTCGATGCCACGTGCGGAAGAATGCCTTGTCTGAATTTTCGGGTAACGTCGACGATCCACTGATCCCATTGCTTCGCTTAGCAATGTTGCCCGGCATCGGTCCACGGACGCTGACCGCTTTGCTGGAGTGCTTTGATTCGCCCAGCGATGTTCTTGCCGCATCGTCCGATGCGTTGCTGCGAGTCGCCGGCGTGGGGCCGAAGTTGGTCGAGGCGATCCGCAGTCCCGACGCGCAAATCGACGTCGAGGATTTGATCGCGGAGTGCCAGCGGTTGCAGATCGAGATCGTGCCGCAGGCTGCCGACGGCTATCCCAAACGTTTGCTGGAACTATGCGACGCGCCGCCGGTGTTGTTCATGCGGGGGACGTTTGTCAAAGAAGATGAACTGGCGGTCGCCATCGTCGGCACTCGGCATCCGACGCCTTATGGGCGACGGCAGACGCAGGTGTTGGCGGCGGGCTTGGCTCGCGCGGGAGTGACCGTTGTCAGTGGGCTGGCGCGGGGAATCGATGGCATCGCTCATCAGGCGGCGCTCGATGCGGGAGGCCGCACGATCGCGGTGCTCGGCGGCGGAATGGGGGCGATCTATCCGGCGGAACATGGTGGTTTGGCGGATGACGTGACGGCCAACGGGTGTTTGATCAGCGAGAATCCGCCGTGGGCCAAGCCGCGTGCGGGAATGTTCCCGCAACGCAACCGTTTGATCAGCGGGCTGTCGCTTGGCGTCTGCGTGATCGAAGCGGCCGACCGTAGCGGTGCGCTGATTACAGCGCGATTGGCGAGCGAGCAGGGACGCGACTGTTTCGCCCTGCCCGGTCCCGTCAATTCTCGTATGTCGCGCGGCACGAATCAATTGATCCGCGATGGCGTCACGTTGATCCAATCGGTCGACGACATCTTGGAGAGCCTAGGGCCGTTGTCTCAACCGGTCCAGGTTCGCGATTCCGACGACGCTCCGCGACAATTGCATCAGGCCGCCGAGTTGCTGTTGAATGAACAGGAGTGCCTAGTGCTCGACGCGATCGGCGCCATGGCAACATCGATCGACGAGATCATCGCCAACACGAAATTGCCAGCTCACCGAGTGCTGTCGACCGTCAGCGTGCTGGAGATGCGACGCTTGGTTCGACGGACCGGCGGCCAGCACCTAGTGCGGATTTAAGGTGGTCTGCAATCAGCGGGAACACTGATTGCGGGACTGCTTTACGCTTTGCGGATGAAATCGGCGGCGTAGCTGCGGATGTGTTGGCCGTTGAGGACGTGGACCATTCGCAGTTGCTGGATGTGGCTGTCGCTGAACGATCCGATCGGCACATGGACCAAGTGTTTATGGAATCGCTTGGCCAGCCGACGCCAGCCCGCTCCCGGCGGTAGGCTGGACATGATCGCGATCTGTCGGGAACGCGAGTAGGTGCAGGCCGCGGCGATCAAACGCTCTTCCAGCGAGTCGACGAAGTCCAATCGTGGATCGTTCCAGATGTCGGGGATCACGACCGGCGGGAACAGGAACATCGCGCCGCCATAGACCGACATCCCGATCCCCGGCCCCACCATCTCTTTGGAGAAGTCGGTTGCGTAGAAGGCGAGCGTCGATTCCTCTTCGTGTTCGGCGAACCACGTCGTACGCCACGGGTAATCGCGCGGATCCGAAGGGCTGTCGAACAGCATCACGCAGCAATCGAGCTTGCCGCGATCGGGCGGAAGGACTTTGACGTAGATCTGTTTCTCGTACCAATGACGCAGCGTATCGCGGATGTCGATGCCATCTTTCACACTGGTGGTAAACTTCTCCGTCCGCGCCAGATCGGTTCCCAGGATCGCTTGGGCCCGTTCGACGACGCGGGTGCGGAAGTTTTCAATCTGTTGGTCTTCGGGCGGGTAACTGCATTGCCCATACGGATTCCAGCGGTACTGCCAACGCTTCGATTCCTCTTGCGTCGGGCGGCGATTTAATTGCAGCGTCTGCCAGCTGACCTCGGGACCCGGCAAGCGGTTGACCAGCGGAACGATCTGGCCATCGGGGAGCCGCGCCTGGTCGATCCCCAACGTGACCTGATTGCGATCGTTGTTCGAATCCGAATTTAGATAAGGATACGACCGCGCCGTTTCGACCACGTGCAGCGCGAATTGCGGCCCCAGGATCTGTTTTGCCGCGACGACGATCGTGTACAGATCGGGCGTCATCCGGCGTCCGATCAGCGACAGGTTGCGAATGTATTTCAGGCACTGACTCAGCAGCAGCGGCGTCACTTTGCGAGCTCGCACGCCGAGGTCGGCGCGGTAGGCATCGCGAGCGGCCAGCAGCAGTTGCTTGACGCCATCGATCGACATGAAGCGATCGTCCTCCAGTTCGGCGCGGGCCCGTTCGTACAGTCCCGTGATGTAGGGGAGTTCGCCAAACATGAAGTTCAACGACCGCGGATTGACGTCGTAGATCTCGGGCGGTTCGACAAGATCGTGCTCGGGCATCTCGGCATCACTTTCGCGATACGCCTGCCGGACCCAAGGCCACTGCAGAACGCTGCAGACCAACAGGATCTTGTCGTAGCGTTGTTCGAGTTCGCGGAGCCGCAGGGCCATGTGCAAGATCCGCTGTTGGATCTGGCGGTCGGGCGGATGCGGAACGCCCGGCAACATCGCCGCCGCAAAACGTTCCAGCGGAACGCGTTTGAGCGCAAACGGATCGGGCATCGTCGCCGACATCGGCTCAAACGGATCGGTCTCCAGGTCGATGAAATGCCGCGGCAGATGTTCCCCCATCGCGATCCGGATCGCCATGATCACCGGCTGGCAGGGATCGATCGGCACATAGCTGGTCGGGGATTCGTCGTCGAAATCGTCTTCATCGTCGTCGGCCGACTGCGATTCGGACCACTCCGATTCGGTAAACCGCGGCGACGTCGGCTGGATCACGATCGAGGGCTTGGGCAGCTGCAACACCCCCTCTTCGACTCGCTGTTGAAACGAATGAGGCAGCGGGATCGCAACGCAATCGAATTCGTGCTCCAACATCCGGCGGCGAACTTCCCAGGAAAAATCGCCGCTACCATGGATGATCGGGATCACCGAGATGCGTGGACTGATCTGCAAAGGTTCGGGGAACTGGGGCATTGAGCCAGACGCTTTTCAATTTGGGGGTGATGGGAATCGATCCGATCGCGGCGAGCCTTCAATATAGCTTGGTTTGGGGAAAAGGTTGACCAGCCTGACAGTGGACACGATACTTTCCAATTCGATCGATTCTCCCCAACCGGGCGTTTGCTGTTGCCGACCGCCCCCTTGCACTTGATCTCGTTGAATGGACCTCCATGTCGAAGCCAACTTTTTTTCTGCTTTCCCTGTTCGCCTGCGTTTCGGTACTGGGTACCGGATGCAATAAAAGTTCCAGCGATTCGGCCGGTGGCGGCGACTCCGGCCAACGCCCCAGCGTCGCTTATGTGACCAACGGCGTCGCGTCGTTTTGGGTGATCGCCGAAGCGGGCGTTAAGCAAGGTGGAAAGGATTTTGATGCCGACGTCGAGGTGTTGATGCCGGCTGAAGGGATCACCGCGCAGAAGCGGATGATCGAAGATCTTTTGACCAAGGGGACCGATGGGATCGCGATCAGCCCGATCGATCCAGAGAATCAAACCGAGTTGATCAACAAGGCGGCGAAGTACGCCAAGGTGATCACGCACGACAGCGACGCTCCCGATTCGGATCGGCTGTGCTACATCGGGGTCGACAACTACATCGCGGGGCGGATGTGCGGCGAACTGGTCCGCGAAGCGATGCCCGAGGGGGGCAAGTTGGCGATTTTCATCGGCCGCTTGGAACAGGACAACGCGCGCCGCCGACGTCAGGGAGTGATCGACGCGGTCCTGGGACGCAGCGAAGATCCGACCCGTTTCGACCCGCCCGACGCGGAGATCAAAGAGGGAGATTGGCACATCGTCGGCACCTACACCGATCAATTCGATCGCGCTCAAGGGAAAGCGAACGCCGAGGATGCGATCAGCCGCCATCCCGATCTGGCTGGCATGGTGGGGCTGTTCGCCTACAACCCGCCGCTGATGCTCGAAGCGCTCACGCAGAGCGGACATCTTGGAAAAATCAAAGTCATCGGATTCGACGAAGCTCAAGAGACGCTGCAGGGAATTCAAGACGGCAACGTCTACGGAACCGTCGTGCAAAATCCGTTCGAATACGGACGGCAATCGGTCAAGGTGTTGGCGGGGTTGGCTCGCGGCGAGAATCTCCAGTCGCTGGGAATTCCCGAAGACGGATTCCTCGACATCCCGGCTCGCAAGATTCGCAAGGATAACCTGGACGAATTTTGGGCCGAGTTGAAGAAGAACATGGGTGAGACAGCGGAGTAATTCCAAGCCGAGCGTCGGGAGCCTCGATGCCGAGGTGCCCGTTTTTTCCGTAAGCCAAGTTCGTTTGCATGACATCCCATTCCCCGGCGGCAGTGCCACTGTTAGAGGTTCGTGACGTAACAAAACGTTTTGCGGGAGTCGCTGCGCTCAGCGGCGTTTCGCTGTCGGCGGCGCGGGGGCAAGTGCATGCCGTGATCGGCGAAAACGGTGCCGGCAAGAGCACGCTGATGAAGATCTTGGCCGGCGTGCAGTTGCCCGATTCGGGGCAGATTCTGCTGGACGGCAAACCGGTTCGAATCGATTCGGTGCAGCGGGCGTTGGAGCTGGGGATCGCGCTGATCCATCAAGAGTTAAACCTCTCGGACAACCTAGACGTCGGGGCGAATCTGTTTTTGGGGCGCGAACCGCGGCGGTTCGGATTGATCGATTTCGGCAAGATCCGCGAAGCATCGCGGCAGTACTTGCAGATGGTCGGGCTGGATATCGATCCGGGGACGATCGCTGGCGATCTGACGATCGGGATGCAGCAGATGGTCGAGATCGCCAAGGCGTTGTCGGTCGATGCGCGGTTGTTGATCATGGACGAACCGACCAGCAGCCTTTCGCAGCACGAGACCGAAGCGTTGTTCCGCGTCATCCGGCGGCTGCGCGAACAGGGTGTGACGATCCTCTATATCTCGCATCGATTGGGCGAGATCATCGAACTCGCCGACACGGTCACCGTCCTCCGCGATGGAGAAAACGCGGGGCATTTGAGCCGCGATCAGATCAGCCACGACGCGATGGTCCAACGGATGGTAGGACGCGATATCTCGAAGTATTACGCGCGAGCGGAGCATCCGCGGGGCGACGTGATGCTGGAAGTGAAACAGCTGCGGACATCGACGTGGCCCGCTCACGCTTTGGATTTCAAGGTTCACGCTGGCGAGATCGTTGGCGTCGCGGGATTGGTGGGAGCCGGCCGAACCGAGTTGATGTCGACGATCTTCGGAACTCAGCGGGCTGTCTCGGGAAAGGTTTTGGTGGCGGGGAAGCCTCTGCGGTTGAGGCACTGCCGCGACGCGATCGATGCCGGAATCGCGATGGTTCCCGAGGATCGCAAGCAGCAGGGTTTGATCCTGGAGATGGGGATCCGGATGAATGTGGGGCTGCCCGGGTTGGAGCGGCATCGGCATCCGGGGGGCTTCTTGAATCGCCAAAAGGAACGGGCCGATTCGGATCGGATGATCGCGGAGATGAAGATCAAATCGAGTTCGGATATGCTGCCGACTCAGTTTCTGTCGGGCGGCAATCAGCAGAAGGTGGTGATCGGCAAGTGGTTGTCGATGCATCCCAAGGTGCTGTTGTTGGACGAACCGACGCGCGGCGTCGACATCGGTGCCAAGCAAGAGATCTATCGATTGATGGAAGAACTGGCGGCCAGCGGCGTGGCGGTGCTGTTTGTTTCCAGCGAAATGGAAGAAGTGTTAAGCATGAGCGATCGGACGATCGTGATGCACGAAGGCAAGATCAGCGGTGAATTGCGACGCGAGCAATTGTCCGAAGAAGCGGTGATGCAATTGGCGACCGGGAACCCCGTCGCCGCCGCGTCGACCTGAACGAACGATTCGATAACATGAAAAAAATACTTGGCATCTTGGGTCTGTTGGTCTTCATCTGCGTCGTCACGGCGCTGATGAGCGATCGCTTTTTGACGCAGTTTAACATCGAGAATTTGATCCGCCGCAGCGCGCTGTTTGGGATCATTTCGGTGGGGGCGGCGTTTGTGATCATCACCGGTGGGATCGATCTCTCGATCGGATCGGTCGTCTGCATGATCGGCTGTCTGTTGCCCTGGATGTTGGTCCAGCAAGAGTTCTCGGTGCCGCTGGCCTTACTGATCTCGTTGGGGATCTCGCTGGCGGTTGGACTCAGCCATGGCCTGCTGATCACCAAGGTCCGCTTGCAACCGTTTGTGGTCACGCTGTGCGGGCTGTTGGTCTATCGCGGGATCACGCGCGGGATCGTGCAAGATCAGACGCAGGGTTTCAAGAGCGGATACCAATCGCTGCGAGCTCTGGCTCAGGGGCAGATGCCGTTGCCCGGGACCGACTTTGGCATCCCTTATCCCTGTCTGATTCTGGCCGTTGTGGCGGTGCTGGCGATCCTGTTTTTGAACTACACGATCTACGGGCGTTACATGTTGGCGTTGGGCCGCAACGAAACCGCGGCTCGGTACAGCGGGATCAACACCGATCGGATGATCATCCTGGCCTACATGATCTGTGCGCTGTTGAGCGGGCTGGGCGGGATGCTGTTTGTGCTGGATGTCGGCAGTGCCCAGCCTGTTGACTTTGGCAACTTCTACGAACTCTACGCGATCGCCGCGGCGGTCTTGGGGGGCTGCAGCTTGCGTGGCGGCGAGGGGACGATCATCGGTGTTGTGATCGGAGCCGCGGTGATGCAGGTGCTGAAGAATTCGATCACGTTGATCGATGCGATCCCCACCAACATCGAATTTGCGGTGATTGGGATCGTGATTCTCGGCGGAGTGATCGCCGACGAATATGTCAAACGCTTCGCCGCCGCGCGGCGAGCACGCCTGCAAGCCGAACTGGCTCAACAGGCGGAGTGATCGCGACCGAAGCGGTCGCGATCGGAAGACTTGTGGCGGCGGTGTGACCGCGGTGCCACGAGTGGTTTAATTGCCGCCGACTTTGGGAGCCGATTGGCGATCGGGAGTCTTGCGGTCAAACAGTTCCGAGACTTTCCCTGGGCTGCGTTTTCCCAACCCTTCGGTCATTGTTGGCGGGAAGTCTTCGGCCCGCGAAGCGGTCCCCAATGGGATCACAAGATCTTGATCCAAGCTGCGGAGATAACCGAGCAATTTGTTCAGCGAGATCGTCGTGATACCCAGTTGCTTGGCCCGTGCCTTCAGCTTGCCGACGGCTGCCAAAACCGAAGCGTTGCCCGCGTCCGCGTCGGCATCCCCTTCACCAAATTCTGGGTTGGTACCCAAAACCAGGAAGCGTGTGTCGAAGGTGAGTTCACCCGTTTCGATACCTCGGGCGTCAACTTGAGCGCTGACCGTGGCGCCGACCGATTTGACCATCGCTTTGATCCGATCGGAATCGTCGGTTCCATCGCCGTCGAGATCCATCAACCCAGCCAGTGCGATTTCGACTCGGCGACCTGGAGCCCAGAAGGGCGTGTAGATCTTATCATCTTCGATGACCGGATTGCGAAGCTCTTTGTTGTACACCACGCGTGCCTGGGCCAGATGGGAGCCAAGAATCGCGGTGACTTCCAGGTTCCCTTTGGGTTCAACGTTGGTGACACGGACTTCGTCTTGATCGATCACGCCAAAGGTCACACCGGTGATCAAGCCATCGGCGCTGCCGAGATTGATGAACACGACGTTGCCGCCGGGCATTACGTGAACGACGCGGCCTTGAGGTGTTTCGAATTCGTCGTTACGCAACGTTTCGATGGTGTTCTTTTGATCGTCGATCGTGGTCTGCAATTGGGTCGACTGTTTAACCAATTGCGTCTTCTCACGGGCGGCGGAGGTGGTGACGGCGGTGATCTGTTGTTGCGATTTGGTCAACAAGTCCTGCATCTGCTGTTGTTTCAGGTTGTGATCTTCGCGCGCCTTGGCCAGATCGGCCATCGTTTTTTGCAGTTGCGTGTTCAGGTCATCCTTGTCTTTTTCCGCTTTGTCGGCTCGCGCGGTTTCGCGTTCCAGGATCGCGTCTTTCTCTTTGCCCAATCGCGCGATCTGCTGTTCCGCCGCAGCCAACAGCGCTGATTTGTCGCGAATCGTCCGCATCAGGAACGAAGGCAATTCGTGATAGTTCTTCTTGCCGTCTTCGTTCATCAACGACATATCTTGGGCGAACTGTTGTTCGATCAAATTCATTTTGTCGTCGCCGCCGGCACTGGTCAGCATCTGAGCAAACTCGGCATCGGTCATCTGCCCTACACCCAGCATTCGCTCCATTACCTGGATCTTGCTGTCCTGGGTCCGCACTTGATTCTGCGCGTTTTGCAACGAAGCGGCTGCTTTGGTCTTTTCTTGCGAAGCCGCATCGCCCCATTGCCACATGAAGAAATTGCCGACCAGCGACAGGACCAAAACAATAATGCAGGTAATCAAACTGCCGCGAATGACGGAATCGTCGCGAGCTGCCATTTCGAAACTCCATACGCTCCGGCCAGGGACGAGAGCATGCGTGCCGGAAGTTAATAAGGGGTGTGAACTGCTGTCATCTTATTCAACAATTCCAAGAATACCAGATTTACCCCGTAAAGGTCGCTAAATCACCTAACCCCCCGCTACCGATTAGATCGCTTATTCGCGACGGGAGGGCTCGTGCCTCGATTAGCTAGACTCGCAGCGGGGGCGGCAGCAAACTGCCAATCGGGGGCTCGGCGGCGGCTGATTGCCTGACTCACCGAGCCGCTGCGCCGACATCTACTTCATTCTAGTAAGAAGTTCGTTGCGGCGACTGGCCGGTCCGCGATACCGAGAGAATGTCGCTCGCGGCGTGGCTGAGCCCGTAAGGCCCGTTCGGCTGGTTCAGTTCCAGAAAAACCGTAAACCGCGAATTGGGGCTCTCCGAATAGATCACCGGGGTGGGCGTGATTTTCATCAGGCTCGACGGGCTGCCGTTCCAGCCATACGAATACCCGCCGGTCCCCAGCGAATGGTCGGGCGATAGGTGGTAGTGGGCCAGCATCAGCGAAACCAGCCGCGTCGGATCGCCGGTGAAACCGTTGAAGCTGATCCGTTGCAGCCGATGCTGGGGGGTGAAGTAGTAGGTGATCGTGCCAGCCAGGTCGTCCGGTTTGGCCCCGGTGACGACGGGGACGCGGAGCCCTTCCAGTTGGCGATCGGCCAGGACGGTCGTGACGCGCGAAAATTGGGCGGTCACCCAGGCGGGGGTGGCATCAAAACGCAAGATGTCGCGGAAGTCTTGGAACGGGCCGCCGGCGAGCGCTTGGCTGGGGTGGCTGAGCCAATCCAAATCGCGATGCGGGTGTTTGTCGCCCCGCGCCCAGAGGGCTTCGGTGCTGTAGTGCGAATCCAAACCATCGGCCGATGGCGAGGTCCAACCGCTTTGAGCGTCGCTTCCGCTGGCGGTGACCTGGGTCAATTTGGCTTGCAGCGATTGGCCGAATTCGGTTTCGGTGGCGACATAAGGCCCGCCGACGAGGCCTCCTGCTAGCAACAGCAAAATCGGAGGACGTTGAATCATGGCAGAGTGCTCCAGCACGTAGCGCAGTCACAAGGTTGGCATCCCTGCCGAACGTTTGTTCGCACCGATCCGTGGTGGAAAATTTTGTGGGCTCAGCCCATCGCTTGTAGGTCGTCCCAATCATGCCCCGAACTTGCCAATTGTTGTTGTTGGCAGCACAACCGCTGTATCTGGTCGCATCGGACATTGGCGGCCTCGACGCAAACCCTCGTTTTTGACCTGGACTCGCGAACACTGGTTTGGTTATTCGAGGTGTCGCAGCGGATGGACGACCTGACCGTTGCTAACAGCATTCCCTCGAATTCATTTAGGAGCTTTGCCCGCGATGCCCATCACTGATTATCGTCGTCAGTTTCTCATCAAGGCGTCTATGGCACTATCGGCGGCGGCCCTGCCTGGATGCGGAACCATCTTCTTTCCCGAACGCGTTGGTCAGCCGCGTGGTGGTCCCATCGATTGGAAGGTCGTTGCGCTCGATGGCGTCGGGCTGCTGTTGTTTGTCGTCCCCGGTATCGTCGCCTTTGCTGTCGATTTCTATAACGGGACAATCTTCCTGCCCAGTTACAATTACAGCCAAATCGAATCGCAGCGGACCGATGCGCTGTTGGCCGTGGAGATCGAAAAAAGCGATCTGTCGCAGGAGAGGGTGGAAGAGATCGTCTCGAAGCACGTCGACCAAGAGGTGAAGTTGGCCGCGGGGAAGTATCGCGCGAACCCGTTGCCCAGCATGGATCAGTTCTGGGGACTGGCTGGGAAGATGCGAGCCGCGTTCACCTGAGCGATTCGCTGGGCTGTGCGCCGACGAACGCTTCTCTGAAGGCAAAGGCTACTTTAGCGCAATCGGGCGTTTCAAATGCCCGCGGCGATTGCGAAGCCCCAACGCTTGGATCACGTGATGCCGGCAATCGTTCAAGATCGGGATGTTCAGTGCGTTGTGATTCCGCATCCGTCGCTCGGCGGTTGCGGCAGAGATCCCGCAGACTTTCGTTGCTGTGACACCGATTCGTTTTCGTTCCAGTTGGAAGCCGCGTTCCATCACTTGAGTGCCGTAGAGCTTGCACTCATAACAATTGCTGACCGCTACACCATTCTCGTACACCACCGGCGAGACCCCTTTGGGACAGAACGCGATCGATGCGTGCATGATCGCGCCAACCTTGGGAACGGTGCCGCGGAGCTTGCTGGTCACGATATAGACCTCACGGTCATCGATTGCGGGCGGTTCGGTCAGGATGCTGGAGCCTAAATCGATTTCCGCGGCACTTTCGGCTGTCGCCGGAGTGGCGGTCAATGCGGTCGCAACCAACAGCATGACCAGTGGAAATCGGTAGGAAGCTTGAGAACGAATCATGGACACGATAACAGCGACGAGTTGACGTAGAGCCGTGAAGCGGCACAAAACCAAGGCGACCTTGCGAAGTGCAAACGCCATGATTTGCCGACCGGTTCACTGCTTGAGTTTACCGAATGGGCCGGAACGTTGGCCCAAGTAAACATACGATGCAAAAACGCAACGTGCGGTAAGATCGATAGGATTTTCCGGTTGTTTCGATGGAAGGGCCGGTGGGAAAGAGGCGTCAAGCCGCTGTGGGCACATGGCCGTTTGACAGCGGTTCCCCAGGTGAGGGGACGCAAGATCTTGCCCGGGACTGGAGAGGGTCGCGCGGACCGGAGAGCGCCAGCGAATGACGGGGAGGGCGCTCGCCGACGCGGCGCGATAAGAGACTGCGCAAGGCGCGGCTACTGCGCCGTTTCACGCGACATTGTTAGCACGCGTTGGACGTTTTTGCCTTTGAAAAACAGCGACGCGCCAAACGCGTTCTTTTCGATCGGCACGGTGATGTCGACTGTCAAGTTAGGGGCGTTGCTGGTTATGTTGACCGGATTCACCTTGATGTTCGCGTTGGTGATTCCGATCGTCGCCAGGATCTCGGTTGCCTTGGCGCGAACTTCGTTGCTCGTCGCCCCGGGAATGATCCCTGAACGAGCGGCTTCGTAGACGGCGTTGTCGACCGTGTGCCGGATCATCGCGACGCGGCAGAATTCAAACGAAGCGAAGAAGAACGCGATCGCGATCCCCGCGGTCAGCGCGAATTCGACAGCCACCGCTCCTTGCCGAGCGCGTTGCGAAGCGATGGATGGTCGTCGAGTGGAGTGTTTGCGATTCATGGCTATTTCGTGATCAGGGTGCTGAGTGTGAGGGCGATTTCACGATAGATCGCGATTAATTGGGCACCGTTGGCTGCATGGAAATGCTTACCCCGGCCGGTTGTTGCGATCTTTTTCATCCGCGTGATGTCCGCTCCGGCACCAAACGTGATCGTATGGATAAAGACACCTTGGTTGGCAAGGATTTGCGCGTCGATTTGTGGGTCGCGTCCCGAGTTGTGGATACCGTCGGTCATCACGATCATCGTGCGTTCGACAAAGTCGGTGTTGCGTCCTCCGCTGAGGATTCCGCCGCCGGCGCTCATCCCCGCCGAGATGCTTGTCGTTCCGGAGAACCGCATCGAATTCATCGCGGTGGTGATCTGTCCAAGCGACGTCGTCAACGCCACGTCTGCGGTGGCGGTGTTGGAGTAGGAGGCGAGTCCCACGACTTCGTCCACCGGTGTTCCCGAGAGTGTGTTGACGAAGATGCTGATCGCGTTTTTTAAGTCGGTTGCTTTCTGGCCAGCCATCGAACCGCTGCGGTCGACCACCAGGACGACGTCGCGCTCCAGAAAGGTTGCTGTGGCTTCTTGTTCGGGTTGAAAGTCGTCGACGCCAAAGATGCCCCCGAACAGCAGCTTCACGCTACCCGAGGCGGAGCCGCGGGAGCGATCGCCAAGCACCTGAATGCTATTGATCGGCGTGCCGGAGGTTTCGAAGACGAATTTGCCCGTTTGCGGATCGGCAACGGAGCGACCAAATTTGATGTCTGCGTTCTGCAGCACCAAGGGTTGACCGGCGACCAGGTTTTGGGCCGCAATGGCTTTGGCTTGCTGCCGCGCACTATCGCGGCTCTGAGTTGCTGAGAGTTCTTGGGCGGCGGCCTTGGCTGCGGCATCGGTCGCCGAACGCAGCTGGGTGCGGGTCAGGTGCATGTGGGCTAAATCGATCGAAAACACGACGGTCGCCAGAAATGCAATCATCAAGACGGCCACAAATACCATCATCGCACCGCGGCGATGGGAGGCGGGTAGCTGCCGCCGTCGAACCAAGCTGTCTGTCTGTGCTAACATGCGATTAAACCTTGTTGTGTGAATGGACCCGCTGCGAAGCTGTTCACTCTTTGACCATCACGACGGTTGCCGTGATCGTTTTGTCGGCGATGAACTTGCCAAGTACCTGACTATTGTCTTTGGTCGGCGCGGAGACCGAGACCTTGATCAATTCGCCGCGGCTTGCGTTGGTGATGTCTGTCGGAGCGAAGGTGACCTTCGATCCTTTCACTTTGCGTGCGGCCAGGATCGCATCGCCACTGGCTTTGGAACTCTCGGTGGTCGAACCCACGCGGATGGCTTGACGGGCCGCTTCATAGGCGGAAATGCTGAGCGTCTGCTTCAGAAAGATCCGACTGGCCGCTTCAATTGTTCCAAACACCAGCAGCGCCAGCAGCGGCAGGCAGACTGCAAATTCGACAATGGCGGTACCGCGGCGGGCGTGCGCACGCGCTCTTCGTACGGGAGTCATTTGGGTCATCGTCGGGGTGCCTTGTTAAACACGAACGGGGGATTCAGATTCCGCTTCGGAGGCTGAGAACTGGGGATCCGTCTTCGTCTCCTGAGATGCTTTTTCGGGTTGTTGCTTTTGATGTCGGGCCAACACGAGGTTGAAATCGGCCGCGAGATCTTGCAGGAAGTCCCCTTTGCGGAAGCTGATTGGTTTGACGTGTGAGCCTTCGGCGACGGCTTCCATCGCTCGACGCAGGCGTTGAATCGGACCAGCGAATCGGTTGCTCAATCGCATCGTGTCGCGCAAGAAGATCGGCAGCATCGCCGCCGAAATGATCAGGAATGGTGCGTACCGTTGGACGAACAAACTGCAGGTTTCACCCCACGATCCGCCCGGTTCCTGTTCGAACAATATCAACCAGATCATCAACGCCACGCTGTTGGCGAGAATAAAGGAAAACCAATGGAACGTGATTCGTTTGAGCAGCGAGAGCTGCGTTTCGGGGTCGACAAAATTCGACTTCCGACGTGTTGTCTTGGACATGGGATGACCTTGTGGAAATAGCTACGAAGCGAAGAACACCAGCGGAGGGTTACCGCGCGAGCGATACCGGGGCTGGTGAGAGGGATCCGTTCGGTTCCGCTGTAAAATGCTGTGTCGTTCGGGTGAAGCCTAGCATTCATCTGGAAGCGGGGGCGCAATGCGATCGAATTCGACCTTGATCGTTCCGTGAAATAGTTCGATCTTGCATTGCGTGCCGGTCTCAACGATTGTGCCGACGCGACGTTGGGGGGCGGGTTTCTGAACGGATCCGGGCTTGCCGCGACGTTCCATGGCGACATATTCTGGCGGCTTCGATCCCGCTAGACGAACCCCTACAACCCATCGATGAGAAGGTGAGAATGGACGTTGATCAAGAATCCGACGCCCCGAAATGGAAACCGCTTGGTACGACCGAACGCCGTGTGTTGGGCGTGTTGATCGAAAAGGCGAAGACGACCCCCGATAACTATCCGATCACACTCGCCTCGTTGACCGCCGGTTGTAATCAGAAGAGCAATCGCGCCCCGCAGATGCAGCTGAACGACGACGATGTCGATCTGTCGCTGGATCGTTTGCGAAGCGTTGGGGTTGCGGTCGAAGTCCAGGGGAGCGGCCGCGTCCCCAAGTATCGTCACACCGCTTACGATTGGTTCGATGTCAAAGGACCCGAGATCGCGGTCCTGACCGAATTGCTGCTCCGCGGCGAACAGACCGCCGGCGAATTGCGGACGCGGGCTTCACGGATGGAACCGTTTCAAGATCTTGCGGCGCTGCAACCGGTTCTGCAGATGTTGCTGGACAAAAACTTAATCGTCGCGCTCACGCCGCCAGGCCGCGGTCAGTTGTTTACGCACAACCTCTACCCCGACGCCGATCTGGCCCACCTGAGAAAGAAGCTCACCGGAGACAGCAGTTCGCCGCCGCCCCAGCCCGTTGCTGTCGCCTCGCAACCCGCGACGCCAGCTCCTGCTGCGGCTGCCGTCGCTCCGGCGAACGACGAATTGCAATCGATGCGTGACGAGATCGCTCGCCTGTCCGAAGAGGTCGCTCAGTTGAAGCAGCGACTCGATATCCTCGAGTCATAGTCCTCGCCGCGCTCGATCCGCCGCTGACGCCCGGCGAGCGTTCAGCGGCGGGAAACTGCCGCGGCCGCGGATCAATCGCGCGAACCGGGAGTGACTTTCAGCTTCACCTCTTTGTCGCCGCGTCGCACCGTGATCGGCACCTCTTCGCCAATCTTGAGCGCTTCGATGGCGTACGTGTAATCGTAGATGTTCTCGATTTTACGTCCGGCCAGTTCGATGATCAGGTCGCCACCGCGGACTCCCGCCTTGGCTGCCGGTCCATTCTCCGAAGCGCCACTCAACATCACCCCTTTGACATCGCCGGCGGCGTAATCGGGGATCGTGCCCAGGTAGGCACGCATCTGCGCCCGGACCTGTTGTTGCGGTGCGGTGTGCTTGGTGTATTCGGGAGCGTCGTCGGCGGTCGCCAGCGAACGAGCGATCAGCCCCATCAGACGCGCCGTTTGCGCTGCCCCTTCGTAATTCAAGGTGTCGGGCGTATCGCGCGGCGTGTGGTATTCGCTGTGCGATCCGGTGAAAGCCGACAGGATCGGAACGCCACGCATATAGAAGGTGCTCGCATCGGTTGGCAGGTAGGTATCCGATTGCAAGGTCAACGCGAGACCGACCGGAGCGTTGCGACGCTCGATTTCGCCGTTCCACACGGGCGAAGAACCGATCCCTTGCAGGACCAATTTCTCACGCAGCCGCCCGACCATGTCCATGTTTAGGCAGGCTGACATCGCGGGATACAACGACAGCGGCGGATGCCCTTCGGGGGCCGGTACTTGCGGATAGAGATCGTAGAATTTGTCGGCAAAGGCGTCGGAACCCAACAACCCCAACTCTTCCCCCGACCACGCGGCCAACAAGATGTCTCGCTTGGCGGGCAGCTTGCCGCGACGTTGCAGGTCGGTCAGGTATTGAGCGACTTCCAACATCGCCGCGACACCGCTGGCGTTGTCGTCGGCACCGACATGAACTCCGTTGCGTTCATCGTCGCGAGCGAGGCTGTTTCCCGAGGCGCCGGTTCCCAGGTGATCGATGTGGGCACCGATCAAGATCGCCTGGTCGCTCGGGGCGTCGCCAACTTGCAAACGACCGATCACGTTGCGGCCGACGCGCTGTTGCTTCTGAACGTCGATCTTGGCTGTCAACTTCGCTTCGCCGAGATCGAATCCCATCGCGGGCTCGCCCGAATCGAGTTCCTTTTGAAGTTCCGCCAGCTCCTCGCCGGCAGCTTTGACGATCTTCGCCGCCATCGCATCGGTGACGCTGATCACGCCCAGGCTGGTTCCCGACAGCGAGCCATCGAAACGCAACGGCACCAATTGTTCGCGGACCTTGCTGGTCGGACCGCTGACGACGATCAAGCCGCGGGCGCCGCGATCGCGAGCGACCATCGCCTTGAACCGCAGGCTGCTGTAGGCCGACCAGTGCTGTCGCTTTTCGGCGGAGATGTCGGCGGGCAGATGGCGGAAGACCATCACCCATTTGTCTTCGACATCCAGGTGGACGTAAGCGTCCTGAACGGGATGCTCCTCCGAGCCGGGAGCGACGATGCCGTAGCCGGCGAAGACGATGTTGCCCGGTTCGAATTCACCGGTTTTCGAAAACGCCAGCGGTTGCCAATCGGTTCCGGCTTTAAACGACTCGTCTCCCACGGTCAGCGAATTGCCTTCGCCCAGTTCGACGCCGGCGGTGAATTCAAAGTTTTGGAAGAAGCTGCCGTCGGCGCCCGCCGGTTTGACGCCCAGGTTTTCCAGATAGGCAGCGACGTAAGCGGTCGCCGCTTTTTCGCCCGGCGTGCCGGTCAAGCGGCCGCCCAGTTCGCGGCGGCACAGGTAATCGACATGCCGCATGATGTCCGATGGCTTGAAGTCGGCGTGCGATTGGCTGGCGGCTTGGCGACCGAGCTCCTCGGCATCTTGCGTGTCGACGGTCTGCGATGCGTCGAGCCCCAACAGCTTGCGCGCCCGCGCGTCGTTCCAGGCGGCGGTGTAGATCTGCGTGTTGCCGCTGGCGGTCCGATTGGTCGACCAGGAGAGCTGTTTGCCGTCGGGGGAGAAGACGGGCAGGCCGTCAAAACCGTCGGTGTAGGTGACGCGAACGGGTTCGGATTTGCCAGCCGCATCGATCAGGTAGAGCTCGAAATTTCCAAACCCATGCAGGTTGGTCGTGAAGATCAGGTAGTCCCCCGAGGGATGGTAATACGGCGCCCAGCTCATCGCTTTCATGTTGGTCAGCTGTTGCGGGTCGGATCCATCGATCCCGATCGTCATGACTTCGGCAGTGGCTCCGTTTTCGGAGAACCGCCGGAAACAGATCCGCTTGCCATCGGGCGAGAAGAAGGGGCCGCCGTCGTATCCCAACGTATCGGTTAAGCGACGCACGTTCGATCCGTCGGCATTGGCGATGTAGAGGTCCATCATCGCAGCCGGATCCAACTTAAACAGCTTGGCCTCTTTCGGCGTCAGTTCCCTCTCGTAGGCGACGCGGTTGGAGGCGAAGACGATCTGTTTTCCGTCGGGCGAATAACTGGCTTCGGCGTCGTAGCCCTCGGCGTCGGTCAATTGTGTGTATTCTTCAGTTTCGCGATTCCACGCCATCAGCTCGTATTGCGGATCGTAATCCCAACTGTAGCGTCGCTGTTTCCCCGATTCGCGGATCGCGATCTCTTCGTCTTGTTTCGTCTTGGCAGCGGGATCGTTTTGAGTCGATGAAAACAGGACTCGCTTCCCGTCGGGATGGATCCAGGCGCAGGTCGTCTTGCCCGTGCCGGGGGAGACGCGATCGAGATCGCCGGTCTCGAGGTCTAGCAGATAGATTTGGTAGAAGGGATTGCCCGGTTCGCGTTCGCTCTGGAAGACCATTTGCGAGCCGTCGGCGCTGTAATAGCCCTCGCCCGAACGGCGGCCGCTGAAGGTCAGTTGCCGCGTGCCGGTCAACCACTCCGCCTCTTTGGCGGCCGCTTCCTTGGGATCCAGTTTTTCCTGGTCTCCGGCCGCAGCGTGATGTGGCGAGGCGACGTCGGCCGATGCAGCCGGTTTGCCGTCGGCCGGTTTGGTTTTGGCGGCGTCGGGATCGTCGGCGATCGACAGGGTTGCTGGCGTCAGCAAAAGGCTGGCCGCAAGCAGACCGGTCGCGTAGCGAGGGAGGTGCATATTTCAGTCCTTCAAGAATGCGTTGGTGGGATCCGCCCCGTGCGGACGCTTCATTGTAGGCCGATCGGTCGCGGCGCGGGGAGGCGTGGGCCGCAGAGAGGGCTATTGCGCGGCGACTTGATGGATTTCGCCGTCGAGGGCTTCGATCAGCGGATCGAAACGAGGGATATCGACGGCGTTGTTCCCTTGTTCGTGTTTGCGGAACAAGAACAGATAGGTCTCGTTTTGCGGGCGATAGCGGTGAAAGAACAGCTGGTTCTTTTCGATCACTTTGTCGCGGAGCGCTTTCGTTTTGGCAGTGGTGTAATCGATGGCGGGGGCTGCGGCCTGGTGCAGCAATTCGCGGGCAATCCGATCGCCCAACTGTTGGTAGCCCTGTTCGGTCAGGTGCAGGCCGTTGTCGAAATCGGCGTCGGAGACCCAGGGGGCCAGATCGATCAGCGGAAGCTTGCGCTCTTGAGCGGCTTGGGCGATCGTTTGGCGAACGCTTTTCTCGGCCGCGTCGTAATCGGGAGTCCGTACGCCGGGCATGTGAAAGGGTTGCAACAGGATGACTCGAACGCCCGCGGCGGCTTGGTCGTCCAGAAGGCGTTGCAGGTCGGCGGGAAAACGTTCGGCAGCCTCTAAACCATTCATCGCTTCGGCAAATCCGTAGCCGACCACGACGACGGTTGGATTGGCGGCGGCAAGATCCCGCTGCAGCCGGGCATAGCCGTCTTGAGGGCTGCCGAAGACGGCCCGCGCTTCGGCGCGGGCATTGTCGCCCGACCAGCCAAGGTTGCGAACTGTCAGATTTTGATTGGGGGCCAGGCTTTGCAGGGCGGTTTCAAAGTAGCCGTTTTGTTGCAGGCGTTCGACCCACGTGCCGCCGACCACGGCGATCCGGTCGTTGGTTTGAATGCTGGAAGCGTCGTCTGCAGTCGAATCGGCGCTGTAGCAGGTGCTGATCGTAAGGGCCAATACGAGGCAGATGCGTTGGTAATTCATGATGGGTTTCCTGAGGTCTTTGAATGGGAACAGTATAACGCGAGCCAACGGGAATGTCGCGCGCGATATTCCGCGCATCTCCGCCGTTGCACTGCCTCGATGCGCCGCCGAGACTGGTCGTTCGATGCCCTGAAGACCGAACCAACAGGGGCCCGACGGGAGGAGGTTTTTTAACGCCAAGTTGCTCTTGGGGAAGGCATGCCTTTGCTAGACGACCGGACTTCGGAACTGTTAGAATCACAGCTGTTCGGAACCAACTATGCATTGGTATCACGTTTTTTGAAGATTCGGTCAGGGGCAACTTGTGTTGAGGTCGCGGAGCGCGGTCACCGATAGGCCAGGGTGAACGCGGGTTTGCGACGCGGCACAAGGAGGCTGGAATCAGGCGAGAGCGTGGTGGAGGTCTTGGGATGGTGGGAAACCGCATGCCCGAGATGGCAATTATTCGAGGGGCCCAGAAAATTTCATGACCAAGGCTGCAACCGCATCGAAGCAACGTCCAGGTTCGATCGCTCGCAAGGTCTGCGTCTTTGTGACGGTCCTGCTGGTTGTGGTGACTCTGGTGATGTCGCTGGTCGGTTTTTACGTCAGTCGCGAAATCGTCCGCCAGCAGGTGCGTGAACGGTTGCGGATCGTCGCTTCCACGCGGCATCATATTTTTTCCGAATACATCGACCATCAACGCGTCCGGATCCGGCACTATGCCAACCGCTATCGGGCCGAAACCGCTTCGCTGGGGACGGTCGGTAGTTCGGCGGAAAAAGACGCGGCGATGAAACGGGTATTGACCGAATCGAAGCAGCAGTTCATCGGCATCGTCGACGCTTGGTTGACCGATACGCGTGGCAAGGTCGTCGCCAGTACCGACCCAGAACAAATTGGAAAGGACTTTTCCAACGACGAAAGCTTTCTGCATGGAATGGAGACTGCGTTCGTCGCGGCGCCGCGAGAGCGGAACGACATGCTGGTGTCGTATCTGACGGCGCCCGTGTCGGATGAATCCGATCGCGTGTTGGGCGTGCTGTTTGTGGCCAGCGATATGACGCCGCTATGCAAGCTGGTACGCGATCACAATGGGTTGGGGGTGTCGGGGGACATCCTGGTCGCATCGCTCGACGGGGACGACTTGAAGTATTTCTTCCCCGCGACTCTCCCCCGTCCTGAAACGGGCGCACAGGCGGCGGTGATGAAGCTGGCGATCGACGGGCAGACGAGCGCCGAGGCGGTGCAGACGCGGCTTGCTGACGACGAAGTTTTGGCGACGTACCAACCGATCCATTTGCAACCTGGTGTTCGCGACTGGGGAATGGTCGTCAAGATCAACGTGGCCGAAGCGTATGCGCCGGTCTACCGGTTGGCCAAGCTGTTGTTTGTATCGCAAGCGCTTCTGTTGGTGTTCGTGTGGCTCGCAACCCAGTGGCTTGCCCGTCGATTCACCGCTCCGTTGGATCATTTGACGCGCGTCGTCAGCCAGTTTGCGTCGGGGCAACGGGAGTTGCGGGCGAAAGTCGATTCGGATGACGAAATTGCGGCGTTAGGGGACGCATTCAATCAATTGGCCGATGCCGTGATGCGCACCGAACACGACCTGGAAGATCGTGTGCTGCTGCGAACCGGCGAATTGCAAAAAGAGATCGATACGCGGAAGGAAGTGCAGCTGCAGTTGGTCGATGCACGCGACGTCGCGGAAAAGGCGAACCGATCCAAGAGTCAGTTCCTGGCCAACATGAGTCACGAGATTCGGACGCCGATGAACGGGATCCTGGGGATGGCCCAGCTGTTGGAATCGGGCGATTTAAATCCGGAACAGCAGAGCCAGCTGATGGCGATGCAGCAGTGCGCCCTGTGGTTGTTGCAGCTGCTGAACGACATCTTGGATTTCTCGAAGATCGAAGCCGGGATGTTGTCATTGGAGAAAGTCCCCTTCGATTTCCGCGACTGTGTCGATTCCACGGTCGCGACGTTAGCCGCCCGCGGATTTGACAAAGACCTGGAATTGATCTGCCGGATCGCTCCCAATGTGCCGGTGCGGATGGTCAGTGATCCGGGCCGGTTGCGCCAGATCCTTTTCAACTTGATCGGCAATGCGATCAAGTTCACCAATCAAGGGCATGTCTATATTGAGATCACGGCACGGGAGCTGGAATTTGCGAAGGTCGAACTGACGATCGATGTTGTCGATACGGGGGTGGGGATTGCAGCGGCGAATCAACAACACATTTTCGAGGCGTTTCGACAAGCCGATAGTTCGACGACGCGCGAATTTGGCGGTACCGGATTGGGGCTGTCGATCTCATCTCAGCTGGTCGAAGCGATGGATGGCAAGATCGAATTGGAAAGCGAACTTGGCGCCGGGTCGCGGTTCCGTGTCCGGATGCCGATGCGTTTCCTGCAACCTTCGCCCAATGAGGTCGATCCGCTGCGAGGGACGGATTTCCGCGTGTTGGTTGTCGACGATCATCCGCGGAATCTTGAGACGGTCTGTGAAATGCTCGAATCCTGGGGGCTCACAACGCTGCGTGCCAGCAGCGGCCAGGATGCGGTCGATTTGTTAGCGAACCAAACCGTTTCGATCGTCTTGTTGGACAACACGTTAGGGGACCTGGCTGCCCGTCCGTGTGTCTCGAAAATTCGTCAGCAGCCCGATTGCGAGAAGCTGCCTGTGGTGATGATGCACGGTGCCTACACGCCCACGCAGATCGATTGGTGGAAACAGGAGGGGATCGACCATTTAAGCAAGCCGGTGGGGCATCGGCGATTGCGAGAATTGCTGCTGCATCGGCTGCTCGGCATCGTTCCGCGTCCCAGTGATGATTCAACGCAAGTGAAACTGACGGCGGCGTCGGGGCAGGCGTTGCGCGTTCTGTTGGTGGAAGACAGCCTGGTCAATCGGCAGGTCGCTTTGGGGCTGCTGCGAAGGCTAAAGTGTGACGTCGACGTGGCGACCCATGGTGGCGAAGCGGTCCAGCATGTCGCTCGTCGCAGGTACGACGTTGTGTTGATGGATGTGCAGATGCCGGTGATGGACGGGATCAAAGCAACGGTTGCGATCCGCAAGGGGGAAGCGGGGACGAAGCGTCATCTGCCGATCATCGCCATGACGGCAGCCGCGATGAAGGGAGATCGACAGCGATGTTTCGACGCCGGAATGGATGGCTACATTTCCAAACCGGTGACGCAAGAAAGCCTGGTGCTTGAGGTCACTCGCGTGCTCGGTAGCAACGGCGGCAAAGGGGATTCGAGCGATTCGCGCATCTGGAGTCATTCGCAACCGGCGGCGGCGAAGTCCGTTGCCCCCGCGGATTCTCGCAGAGGGGCGACGGCGTTGGATTGTGCCGAACCGAAGACAAGCAACGGACCGGTGCCCGAGCCCGCTGCGTCGCACTTGGGGTTAAACCAGTTGTGCACCGATTTCAGCGAAAAGGATGCCCTGACCATCGCCAAGGCACTGGTCGTCGAGGCACCCCAGCTGATTCAAACCTTGCAAAGTTCGGCCGCTAGCGGCGACCAGCGTGTCTTGACTCGCGGGGCGCACACCTTGAAAGGGACCGCGCGGGTCGTGCAATTTGAGGACGTCGCGTCGCTGTCGGCGAAAGTCGAGCGATTATCGCGCGAGGGGAAGACCGCCGAGGCGGTCTCGCATCTCGACGATCTCGCACAACGGACCCGTTTGATGACCGAGCAGGTCGAGAAATGGATCCAACACCGAACCAATGGCTGCGAATAAATCGCACGCCATGGAAGGTCGCCCGTCGGACGGCTAGACCATCGCGGGTTCGCGAAGGTCCGAACTTTCCAGTTCGATCAATTCCCAGTTGCCGGTATCGACTTCCGACAACCACAAGCTCTTGGGGCCTTCGCCGCTGAGGATGCAGTGGACGATGCTTGCCAATGGATCGGGAATCACCAACGCGATCGCGCCATCGCGATGTTTCTTGATGACTTTCCGGAGCGCTTTGAAGACGCGTTGTTTGGCTTGTTCAACCGTCTCTCCCTCAGGAGGGCAAATCAGGTTGGGATATTCCTCGCCCTGGCGATACAGTCGCGGGTGTTGGCGACGGACGTCGTCGACCAATTTTCCGTGCCACAGGCCATGGTCCACGTTGCGGAAATTCGGAATCGCCTTGACGCGGATATCGCGCCCGGCAACCAATTCCGCTGACGTGGTCAGTGCCGATTCGCAAGGGGCCGAATAGACCGCACGCAGATGGAACGTGGACACGTCCTGCGCAGTGCGCCGAACCTGTTCGCGTCCGCACTCGCTTAATGGCATATCCAACGAACCTTTGATTCGACGTTGATCGTCGAAATCGGTAGCACCAGGACGAACCAAAAGAATGCTTAACATACTTTCCTGCTAACTCGAGTGAGGATCATGACGTTGCACTTCTAAACGCAAGCGGTCCAACGCGGCCGCGTAATCCGAACTGCGAAAAATCGCCGAACCAACTACAAACAAATCCGCGCCGGCCTCGCGACAACTTCCGATCGTTTCGAGATTCACGCCACCGTCGATCTCTAAGATCAGGTCCGGCTTGATGGCTCGCAACGCCTTCAGTTTGTCGAGTGCAACGGGGTTAAAAGCTTGTCCGCCAAAACCGGCGTCCACGCTCATCACCAGGACTACATCGATCTCGTTAAGAAAAGGAGTCACTGCTTCTATCGCAGTTCCCGGGTTCAAAACCAGACCAGTCCCCATGTTCAAGGAACGAACGTTGTCTAACACCGGCGCGATTTCGTCAACCGCTTCGACGTGGAATGTCAGTAGGTCGGCGCCGGCGTCACTGAACGCTTGTGCATATTTGCCGGGATCTTGGATCATCAAATGGACGTCCAAGGGAAGGTCGGTTAGTTTGCGAATGGCGTCGACGACCGGCATACCGTACGAGATATTGGGAACAAAGACGCCATCCATGACGTCCAGATGCAGCCCTTGGCAACCGTCTTCTTCCAGTTGTCGGACCTCTCGTTCCAGATTGCCAAAATCGCATTGCAGCAGCGACGGCAAGATTACCGGAGAGGCTTCGAAAAGCTGCTTTACACGTGGGTTGGTCATCAAAACGCCTGTCAGTTCAATTGGCTGGATGTCTGCTAAGGGTAGGCGGCGCGAGCGACACCTACGGTCCGAAATTGATTTCTAATATTTTTGGGCAAGGGATTTTGCTACCGCAACGACCCCCGCGATTCGGCAACGTTGTTTCGCTCCCATGGGCACAACGCCTTCATCGACCGATCGTTCAGCTCCCTTGATGCTAGCGAACCCCAGCTAGTCCTCAAGCCGCTCAATCGGTGCGGGCGGCCAAAACCTGATGAATTTCGCCGCCACCGCTTAGAATTGCTCAGCTGCGGCCGTTTGATAAATTATTCCACCGCAAGCTCTTGTTGGAATCCTGTACCACTGTCGTCGGGCGGCTTCAAAAAGCAAGCGAATTACCCGCCCTGAAAACGTTGTGTGGGAGCCCGTGATTCCCCGTGCCGGCAGCGTCAGATTGCCTTGGATTCAAGCTTTTTTGACGTCGTGCCCCCCCACCAACGGGCAGCCCTCCGCGACGATCGACCGGCCGATGTGTTATGCTTTGCCCTGCTGTAAACCAACCTTTGAACATGGACCCCACTGCATTGACTGATCTTTCTGTTCAGATAGGCCGCCTGACCCTTCCCAACCCGATCATGGTCGCTTCGGGAACGTTTGGATATGCGCGTGAGATGGCGAACCTGGTCGACTGTTCTCGCCTGGGAGGCATCTTGCCCAAGACGATCACTGCCGAGCCGCGGGTTGGCAACGCCCCATGGCGGACGGTGGAAACGTCGGCGGGGCTGCTGAATTCGATCGGCCTGGATAACGATGGAATCGACGCGTTTCTATCGCATCATCTTCCCTATTTGGCGTCGATCGGCACGGCGATTGTCGTCAGTATCGCAGGACGCACCGAGGACGAATTCGTTGAATTGGCGCGTCGGATCGGCGAGACCGGGTTGGCGTCGGCGGTGGAATTGAACGTTTCATGCCCCAATGTTTCCGGTGGCGTCGATTTTGGTACCGATCCGCAGGCCTGCCATCGCTTGGTCGCGGCAACGCGTAAGGGCTGCGATCTGCCGATCTTGGCCAAACTAACCCCCAATGTTACCCGGATCGCCGACGTGGCTTCCGCGGCAGCGGACGCCGGAGCCGATGGCGTCTGTTTAATCAACACCGTCCTGGGGATGGCGGTCGATTGGCGTCGCCGCAGACCGATGTTGGGGAACGTGATGGGGGGGCTCAGCGGACCCGCGATCAAGCCTGTTGCATTGCGCTGTGTTCAGCAGGTCCGATCGGCATCCAGCGTGCCGATCGTTGGCATCGGCGGGATCGCCACGATCGACGATGTGATGGAATTCTTGGTAACCGGAGCGACGGCCGTCCAGATCGGCACCGCGAATTATTATGATCCGCAAGTCTCGACGCGGTTGATCGATCAATTGCCCGCGGCGTTGCAGGAACTGCAGGCGACATCGGTTCGCGAGGTCGTGGGAACGCTCGACAGCACGCGACGAGTCGACACATGACCCATGCCTCGGCCGACAACCCGAACGCTCCAACGGCTGACGAAATCCGCGTCGGTGTCGGCCAATTGCTGCAGCATTTGCAGCGTGTGGGGGTCGCGTACCTGCCTGTGTCCGATGCCGATGCTGTCGCCCAGTGGGCGGCTGCCTTCGCTCCGCCTGTCGCGACGGAACCCGTGGCGTCGACCGCTGCGACGTCGGGAAGCTTGGCGGAAGAAGCTTCTGCCGCCGCGGTTGCCCCCTCGGCGGTTGTGCCTCAGGAACCCGTCAGGCCGCCATCCGATGCCGCACCGCCGCCATCCGCTCCCGCACCGCCGCCGGTTGCTCCGATACGACCTCCCGAAATTCGCCAGCCCGCCGCGAAACCTGCGCCGTCGTCCGATCAGGGGCCCACGGTCTATACGACGGTTCCGCAGCCGATCGCCGATCGACAAGCTTCGTTGGAGCATTGGCGTCAGCAGGTGGCGCAGTGCACGCGTTGCCACGAACTGGCCTGCACCCGGAAGCAGACGGTGTTTGGGGCCGGAAACGGACAAGCCCGCGTCGTTTTCTTCGGGGAAGCGCCCGGAGCTGACGAGGATCGCGAAGGGGTTCCGTTTGTCGGCCGCGCCGGGCAATTGCTGACCAAGATTATCGAAGCGACGAAATTATCGCGCGACGAAGTCTATATCATGAACACGCTGAAATGCCGGCCCCCGGGAAACCGTAACCCGCTGCCGGATGAGCTAGCAAATTGCCGTCCCTTCTTCGAGACACAGCTGGAAATTATTCAGCCCGAATACATCGTTTGCTTGGGATTGTTCGCAGCACAATCGCTGCTTCAATCGGCGCCGTCGATCGGTAGGATGCGAGGCCGTTTTCACAACTATCACGGCAGCAAAGTCGTCGTCACGTACCACCCCTCGTATTTGCTGCGAAATGCAAAGATGAAGGGGGCGGTCTGGCAAGACATGCAGATGATGATGCGCGACATGGGCACGCTAGCTCCCTGATTGCCCTTGACGGGCGGTCCTCCCGAAAGTTACCACCCGCGATGGCTGCAGGATGTCCTGCGCGAGGATGCAAACAGGGAGTGCGGATTGGTCCGTATCAGAACTTATCGGGTGTTGGGAGTCGCGATTTTAGCGATTCTGTCAATAAATGGGGGATTCGCCCAAGATAATATGCTGCGCACGAACCCCAATTTTGGTGGTTCGTCCGGCGTTCCCAGCACGAACCTGGTTCCCGTCCCCTCGACGTCCCCCAATGCGTTGCAGAGTCCTCCGTATCCGCAAACCGTCGCGCCGACGCTGCCACCCAACACGCAACCGATCGCACCGCCAGCCGCTTCGCTCGGGGCGCCTCAGTTCGATCCCTATCGAGCGCAACCGAACACCAACCCGATGTCGGGATTTTTTGGCGGCGGCTTCAACTCAGCTCCCACTGCCGGTCCGATCGGGTATCCAGCGACTCCATCGGCCTACGGGAACCCCGCCGCTTCGACCTTCGGAGCCCCCGCGCCGTCGCCGTATCCGTCCCCTTATCCCCCGCAAGCGACAAACGCGCCGTTGGGGCAAACCGGCGCCTACCCGTCGTCGGTCTATCCGGGGACCGCTCCCCCCGTGTTGTTTCCCGGTGGTTTGAACTGGAACATTCCCGCTCCCACGATGCAGGGCTGGAACCCGCCGGGAACGATGTTCGATGCCGGACAAGGGTCATTCCAATACCTGCAAGGGCCGCGTTTTCGTCAGGCTTGGGTCAGTGGCAACGATTCGCCCGAATCATTAGATGTGCTGGACAGCGATTTTTCGCTGGCTCTCAGCTGGCCCAACTTTCTGGGCAGCTTTCAACCTTTGTATGTTCTGCCGTCGTTTTCGCTGCACCAATGGCAGGGACCCAACAGTTCGACCGGTGCCGATCTGCCGTCGAAGGCATACAGTGCGTTTGTCGAAGTCGGCTGGCAGAGCGATCCCAACCTGATGTTCGGAACCGAACTGGGGATTCGGACCGGGGTCTTCACCGATTTCGATACGTTTAACAGCGACAGCTTTCGCATCATGGGCAAGGCGTTGGCGAAGTTGAGGATCACGCCAACCTCAACGCTCAAGTTGGGCGTTTACTACGTCGATCGCAACGACATCAAAATCATTCCCGCCGGCGGTTTCCTTTGGCAGCCGACACCCCATTCCCGCTGGGACCTCTTCTTCCCGATTCCGAAGCTGTCGCACTATTTGACGACTGTCGGAACGCAGGATGTTTGGTGGTACATGTCGGCCGAGTATGGCGGTGGCAGTTGGACGGTGGAGCGTGAAGACGGGGCGACGGATTCGATCGACATGAACGATATCCGCGTCATGATTGGACTCGAATGGGGCCGCAGCGACCTGATTCAATCGGGTCGCCGATTTGGATTCTTCGAAGCCGGTTATGTCTTCGACCGCGAGCTCGATTACCGCTACTCCCCCAACGATAATATCGACAACAACGATACCTTCGTTTTGCGAGCTGGTTTCGGGTACTGAGCAGGTCGTGTTGCATTTCGCCGCATCACCGCGTGCCGCGCTGGAGTAAAGGCTTCAGCCGACCGCGCGAACGGGGCTTTATTAACCGTTTGAGGTGGCCGAGCAATACCAAGTCCGAGCTGTCCCCACGCTGGTGAGGATCCACCAAGGCGAAGTCTTTTTCCAAAGCGCAGGACTCTCAGCCCTCCCAACGCGGCAAACCGCTCTGCAGAAAGCGACCAAGCCGCAGGGCTAAAGAGCATCACCCGGATCCCTCACTGCCAGCGCCGTCACGCGAACCGCGCGCTAGGCAGCAAGCGACCGCCGACATCCATTGCAATTCCGCTCCCGATTGCAAAGCTCCCGTCATCAGGCCGCCAATCTCGGCAACGCACGGAAGCCGACCCACGTAGAACAAACCGTCCTCAACGCCAACTTTCGAAACCAGCCAATCCTTGCCAGCCCCGGCGTCGGCCACCGGTGCGCGGTACAGAAACCCAGGAATCGCTTCGATTTCCTCAACCGACTTGAGATTGAGCGTGACTTATCTCACGTCGGTTTGAGGAAATAATCTGGTCCATGTCGACTGCATCTTCCCTGGTGTCAGGTCGCTCAAACCAAAAACAGGTGTTTTAGTCTTTGAACCTTTTCGCCTGGTCAAATAGGCACTCAATCACTCTCATCAAGTTCTCAAGACCTTCTTCGTTGATTGTATCGACGAAGAAAAAGGCGTGCGGTCACAAGCGAAATCTGAATCCTAAATGTTGCATCTTCTTCTTCCGACAGACCAGGGTGTCCGCCATGGGGATGCATTCGGCTCATCAGTCCCTGAACGAACTGAGGTTTTTGATTGTTGGCATTCCACTCGTTGTATGCTTCCAATAAGAAGGGCGACTGAACACCGCTTCCAAGATAATCCCGTCGCAATTTACTATCATTGGGACCTGTGTAGCCAAGGCCATTAGCGATCTCGTTCAAATAGCACTCGTAGAAATTCCTCAACTCTCCATTGGCTGAAGACCACTCGCCTCTTTGGAAGGCTGATAATGCCTGACGTAAGTGGCCCTTTGCCACTGTGAACCCACATTTATCCAAAAGTATTTCGATCTCGTTGCCTGCCTCGCGAAAATCCAGGCCAGGAATGTCGTCTGGAAGCATCCGTATCAGCGTAAACGTACTGCGCTGCCTGCGGCTTCCCCAGCTATTCTCGATCTCGTTTTTTGATTCGTCGATCTCGAATCCGTCAAAATGAAGCCCGGCAATAAGCCTTTTCCACGCTTCAATCTCGTGAGTGCTTTCTGGTGCAGTTAGAGCTGTTTCGACTAGAGCGCGGCAAAGGCCTACATTGCCGTTCTCGCTGAGCACAGTCAAGTTTTCTTCAATGGCAATCCTTGATAAACTTGCGACCCGTGCAGACTTGCTTGAATCATCACACCTTCCTGCAACGCCCCACTCAACTTCCAAGACTGCCATGTCGTTATGAGATTTGAAAGCTGAGATCACTTCGGCGGCGGCAACTACAGTCATACGATTGAACTCGGTCGTCATGCGTCATTTTCCGTGGTAATCTTGTGCAAAACAATTTGCGGGTTTATCGATATCACAGGGCGATCTTGCCTGTAGCCGCTCTCATCAGTCTTGGAAAACTCTTGCCGAATACGAGAATCGCTTTGGGTGACACTATTTTGCCGATTTATGGACGTCCTGTCATCGTCCTTGGCTCACTTCGACTGCATTCCATGCCCGTTTCCCCAATTCAATCCCTGCCATCAGTCGCTGATTGAGGTGAGCTCAGTTTGCGCAAGTTGGATCGCGATTCGACGTTCGATCTTGCAAAACTCGCCTGCACTCTTAGTGACACGTCAAGCGTCTTATGTCCCTTGATTGAAGAAAATCAATGAGTTTTTGACGCGGTCGATCGAACTATGCCAAAATGTATTTTCTAAACATATCGGATCTGTTGACTCTTGTTTTGCGATCGTTAGTTCCGGAGTACATCGAATGATAAAAGCTTCCGTGATCCGTCTCCTTTCGATTTTTGCTTGCCATCACTCCCGCATCAAAAGCGTTGAGCCTCTCCGTCATGTCGTCAGAAATTCTATTGAGCTTGGTAAATTCAACAACTAAAGTGAAGAAGCATGACTTTCTGAACCATATTGAATCGGGCTCCAATTGAAGCCCCTGGATAAAAGAAATCGATTTCAGAATTTGCGACTTTACTTTATGTGAATCAGGGAACTCGTCATTGAATTCGGCGACGCATTTTTCAACTTCGTTATCCCGAGGAAAATACCCGCCTCGAACGATGGTGCACATGACCAACAGGAAGAAGTGCACGTCCGCCATTCGGGTGAACTCTGATTCATGAAAGACGCCGAATTCCTTTAGCGATACTTCTTCAGCCAGCTCTTTGGCGACCCGAATAAATTGGCCGTCGTAGATTGCATTGTGGATCTCAATATCGTCCAACTTGAACTTGGTAAGATTAATGCGGCGAAAGATTTCTCGCACAATACCATCGTCAACTTTTCCAATATCTCTCACCACGACTTGGTATGACAGGAAGACCTCCCTCTCATCTTCGGTGAGTGCTGCATAAGGACGTATCTTTTTCAGCTCTCTCTTGAATTCGTTGTCGATGTAGTTTTTGATTGTAGTAAGGCGTTGCTGGCCGTCTATGACCTTCTGTGTTGTTCGTAATTTCTTTGTGTCAGTTGCGCCTTGGCAGACGTATATTTCGGGGAATGGATAGCCATGAAGTATCGTGTCAAGAAAGTCTTCCTGGTGCTCTTGCGTCCAAACAAATTTACGTTGAAAGTCTGGTGCGAGAACAAGCCGGTCGGTGTCAACTTTTTCGTAAATGTCTGCAATCGTTGGATTGGTGACAGAAGGTTTAATTTGGTTGGTCACTGCTCGGTTCTCAGCTTTCGCTTGGTGTAGATCGACTTGATTCCAGAGAAAGTGTATTTTTCTAAATGCAGATAACTTTTGAAAACACCTGCATTTACTTGGTAGTTCCCCACTTCGGAATTTCCGTTTGAGATGCTTCTAAAGAAATCAAACCAGTCATTTTTGAATGCAGCCATTTGAAATGAGATAGGCAGTTTGTCGGGCCTAATCCAGCCCAACGCAACATATTCCAAAAAGGCATGGTACATCTCGAGTTCGCTCTCGCGAACAACTGCGCGGTTGTCTCTGAACATCATTTGGTATTCCGCGATGTCGGACATGATCCTTTCAAACAGAGCCGGAGAGACAAGTGCTACGTCGATGTCCGAATCCAAGTCGAAGTCTTTTCTCTTGAATGGGCTGAATCCCAATTTGGCAGATCCGGTAATGTAGACTTCATGAAATGGTATCTCAAATTTGACGGCGATTTTCTTGCGGAACTCATAGAAGTCATCGTCTCTCGTCGTGAAAACACGAGGAGTTCCATGCAGCACGCGTTTCCGACAAAAATCAATTAATTGCTCGTCAGTGCGTTGGCAGTTTAGGTCGGCTAAAAATTCGTCTAGCGTCATCAGCTAATCTTCGATGCTAAATGCGAATACCATTTGAACGTCAAATCCTGTTGTTTTCAGTCGCATTGAATAGGGAATACCCTGTGCATTCGACTGGGGTATGTCGAGTAAAAGGGCTTTGCAAAGTGGAGTCTGGCGTAAGGATATCGCAAACGGGCTTCTCCATCCACCTTCGAGAGTACTCTCGGCGAGTTCTTGGCAGTTTGCTTGAGGGCCCACCGACATTACCCGGCCGTCTCGCCGCAAGATCCATAATGTTGGGTCCGAGCATCTGGGGATGGTACATTATCAACTCACGGCAGGTCTGGATATCGGATAACGCCTCAAGGATTGCTTCACGATGGCGACATTCAGAAGCCGTTCCTGGTGGTAGTTGGAACGGTCGCAGGGATTCGGGCAATGGCAGGCCACGAAAGTTACGGGTGGCCAACCGGCATAGCGAACACGGGCCCAAGCCGGTATTCAGATCGCACCAGCGGATGCTATCAACCTGCTCCGGTGGCCGACGCCGGTGCTTCTTGTTTTTGCCTACTCGATCATGGAACTGGAAGCAGTCGAGGCGACTTGAGCGTGTTGCGTCACTTCGTGGCGGACATCTGCTGAGTCGTTTGGTCCTAGGGGCTCCTGGCGGACTGGCGTTTCGACGGCACGCATGGCGCTCACAGATACTTCTCAAAACTGGCGCTGGCTTGTGGTCTGGGGTTTTAGTGCTCAAGTACGCGATCGGCGTGCCGTCTTCTCCCGTTTACCTGGTCGGCGACGAGTCCATTGCCGTGGCTTCCCGCTTGACCGACTGGATTTAGCTGGACTTCTTGCCGATGTACTGGATCACGGAAGCCAGGCCTGTGTGAAATTTGCCTTCGAGCACTTCACGCTCGGTTTCCTGCAACAGGATCGTTTCCAGTCCGACCCATTCTTTCTCGACCTTGCCGCAGGTCAGCAGCAGGTCGGGATCACTGGGGCCGCCGGTGCCGCGACCACGTTGGTTCTCTGAATACGATTCCAGAATCAGGATGCCGCCGGGCCTCATTGTTTTCACCAACAACGGGTAAAGCTTCGCTCGAATCGAGCTCGGCAGATGCGCGTAGATCGAGACAACGCCGCCGTAAGCGTTTGGCTCCGGGGTAAAGTTTTGCAGGTCTGTAACTTCGGTCGTGATGTCCACCTTCCTGTCGGCAGCCAACTTGGCGGCTTTGGCAAGCCCCACGCTGGAATTGTCGACCGCGTGAACTCGCAAGCCCTTGGAGGCCAAGAACACGGCGTTGCGTCCCTCCCCTTCGGCAATCGAAAGCACTGGATCCAACAATAGGTCTGCGTGCTGTTTGAGAAACGAGTTTGGTTCCGTGCCGTAAGCAAATTCCGATGCGGAATAGCGAGCGTTCCAGTCGGGTTGTGACAACGTATTGCTCCTGGAGTGTGTGGCTGAGCCGCCGCGGCGTTCCAAGCCGAACTTGACGGAGTCGCCTACACGTAATACCGTAAGTTACATGAAACGAGATAGCAAGCTATCCGGCGTCCTGCACATTTTGTTGCACATGGCGGAGCTGGACGAACCGGTGACTTCGGACGATTTGTCGAAGATCATGGACACGAATCCTGTCGTGGTGCGTCGTCTGATGGCGGGGCTTCGCGAGCAGCAGTACGTACGAAGCGTCAAGGGGCACGGAGGCGGTTGGACGTTGGCGTGCGAGCTGGCCGATGTCACTTTGCTGGACATCTATGAGGCGGTCGGCAGTCCGGGGTTGTTGGCGATGGGCAATCGCACGGAGGCTCCGGGATGTTTGGTGGAGCAATCGGTGAACGCCGCACTGGGCAAGACGTTTGACGAAGCCGAGCAACTGCTGCTCCGGCAGTTGGGGGAAGTCACGCTCGCCTCGCTGAGCGCCGATTGCCACCAACGCCTCAAAGCGAAAGGCATTTCCCTCCAAGCCAAACCGAACCGACATGGACTCCAAAGCTGATTTTCTCGAAGCGGCATTTCACGTCCCCGAAGCGGTCGCGAAATACGTGGATTCGCCACCGATCGCCGTTCCGGGGTTCGCGGACATGCAGCGGATGGCGGCGTTGTTGCTGGCCGAGCGGGTGCAAAGCCACGGCCGTATCCTGGTCGTTGGAGCTGGCGGTGGACTCGAGTTGAAGGTGTTCGCCCAAGCGGAACCGAGCTGGGAATTTGATGGCGTGGACCCTTCCCCGGCAATGCTGCAACTTGCCGAGCAAACGCTGGGGCCGCTTGCCTCGCGAGTCAGGCTGCACGAGGGCAAGGTCGATGCTGCGCCAGAGGGGCCGTTTGATGCGGCCACGTGCATTTTGACAATGCATTTTGCAGACCTGGAAGAGCGAAAGCAGATGTTGGCCGCCATTCGTCAGCGGCTCAAGCCACAAGCACCGTTCATCGTGGTGCACCTGAGTTTCCCTCAAGCCGATGGTGCGCGCCAGCGGTGGCTTTCACGGTACGCAGCCTACATGGTTCGCCCCGCCCTGGATGCCGAAAAGGCATCGCAGTTCCAAAAGGCTGTGGACGCCTATCTCACCATCCTCGAACCCCAGCGTGACGAATCGCTTTTGCAGGAAGCGGGGTTTTCGGACGTCGAACTGTTCTACGCCGGGTTCGCTTTCCGAGGCTGGGTGTCTTACGCATAAAGACACGGCCGGTCTTTGGTTGCGTGAGTCGAGGAGACGCAGAGCCACAGGGAGGGCGTAAAGAGGGACACGCCGCGAGCTGGAGTACCGGTTTCTCGCCCGGTGATATCAGCAACAACGAGACCTTCGTGTTGCGCACCAGCTTTGGGTACTGAGCAGGTCGGGTTGTGTTTCGCCGCATCACCGCGCTGGAGTAAAGGCTTCAGCCGACCGCGCGAACGGGGCTTAGCCGCCTCCGCGGCGTAGCTAACCGTTTGAGGTGGCCCCCAAAACCCAGGCCACCTCGCACCAGGGCAATCGACGCGCGGGGCGTTTGCCCACGCGGTTCAACGAGAAGACCGTTCAACGAAGCGTAGTGGACGAGGTTACGAGTCCTTTTGCATGCATCAGACCCAATCGCGGGGACTCGTAACCTCGTCCACTACGTCCCGCCGCTAATTCTTGCGACGGTCCGACGCGCCTTCGTTGAACGGTATTGCGGTCAAACGAGAAGACGCCGTGTTGCCTCTGCCTGCTCCCCTCTGCGGGGATCAACGCGGGCGGCGTTCTTCCACCCAGCCTTGGATCGGTACGCGGTCTAGGTGCTCCTTGGCCCACTGTGGCTCGGGGAACCAACGCAGCGGGCTGACGCGGGGATACATTTCCCAGATATCGCCGCCGTCGATCTGCCTCGCGTCCCCCGTCGCTTCGAGATGCTGTGTCAAACGTTTGTGAAGATCCTTGCGGACGCTCTCAAACTCAGGGTCGGTCGCCACGTTGTTCAAGCAATCGGGATCCTTCTGGATGTCGAACAGCTCTTCCCCCGGCCGCAGGTCGACCGACAGACCCAGGAACTTTCCAAACTTCGGGTCGTCCCGTTTTTCGATCAAATAGTCCAAAGAGGGACAGGCATCGATATCGTGATATCCGCCATGGGCGTCCCCCAGTTGGGCGTCGACGAGATTCCCAGCGGCATCGTAGGTGACGCTGTCATATTTCTGAGCCGGTCCGGCCGGCAGCCGCTCGGGGCGGAAGTTGCGGATGTAGAGGTACTGATGCGTGCGGATCGCCCGCTGCGGGTAGCCGAGCGAATTGTAGCGCGACGAGGAATGACGCTCGCGGGCGCTGAAAACTTCGGTCCGCTGCGGTTCGATGATCCCCGATTTTTCAGACTCCAGCATCGACAGCATGCTCTTGCCCGAGAGCGGCTTGGCCGAAGGTGGCGCGACGCCGCTCGCTTCGTAGATCGTCGCGGCGATGTCGACGAAACTGACAAGGTCGTCACTGGTTCGCCCGCCGGGAAAATGTCCCTGCCACGAGATTGCTAGCGGAACATGGATGCCGTGCTCGTAACAGTTCGCTTTGGCGCGTGGAAACGGCATGCCGTTGTCGCTGGTCACGATAAAGATCGTGTTCTCGAACTCGCCCGCGTCGCGAATCATCTGTAGCATCGTCGCGCAATCATCGTCGAAACGTTCGACTTCAAATGCGTAGTCTAAGAAATCGCTGCGGATTTCGGGAGCGTCGGGCAGGTAGCCGGGAACCTCCGCCTGTTCCAGCTTCATTCCTTTCTCGAGGCCCGATCCAAATTTGTAGGGGCGGTGAGCGTCGGTGCTGCCGAACCAGAAACAGAACGGTTCGCCAGCGGGACGTTGATTCAGGAACTCCCGAAAACCGGCGGCGTAGCTCGATTCTCCCTTGGCGGGTTTGGCTTTGAATTTGGGGCCGCACGGATCGCGCTTGCCACCGAGGGCTTTCCAGTCGCCCGGCGCCCAACCTTTGCCGGTGTGCCCCACAAAGTATCCGGCATCGGCCAAACGGATCGGAAAGGTCTCGTATTCGGGGGCGAAGTAGCTGGCGTGCGTTCCAGCGTGCTCGATCGTCCAGGTGTGCCGCCCTGTCAAAAACGCGGCCCGCGAGGGGCTGCAGCCGGGACTGGGGCAGATCGCGTTGTTGAACAACACGCCCTGCTTGGCAATCGCGTCGAACGCGGGAGTCGTCACCATTTTGGAACCGTAGGCTGATGCGTGCGGCCAGGAAACGTCGTCGCTGATCAAAATCATCACGTTGGGGCGATCGGCGGCAGTCGCCGTCTGGCAGGCCAGCAGCAGAACGCAGGCGATGGGAGCAAGAAAATGCTTCATGGCGGTTTTTTCGAGGGAGTTGTAAGGTTGTTGGTGGGGTGAGTCGACAATTATACCTGTCGGTGGGACCTAAATTCAGGTAATTGCTGGCAAATCAACGTCCAGCCCCGCGCGATTTTGGGGGCGGCCGGCGGCCATTTTAAAGCCGCGTGCCACACTGATTTGCACTTGCAGAATTCACACAGCTTGTCATAATCGTCCCTCTGTATGTGGTTTGCTGCGCGCGGCAGTCCGAAACTCGAATCTCCACAATCTAACAAAATTCAACATTTTCCATGGCTGCACGACCAATGAGTACCCGGAGCCGAGCACGCAAGCGATCGCGTGTCCGCTCTCGTCAGAAGAAGCAAGATCCACTGTTCGTCGATGGCACTCGGCCACGTCCGATGTACGTCGATTACAAGGATGTGGAACTTCTGCGTCGGTTGGTCAATCGCCACGGCAAGATCGTTGGACGCCGCAAGAGCGGATGTTCGGCAACCAGCCAGCACGCCGTAACGCAAGCTGTCAAACGCGCTCGCTTCATGGCTTTGCTGCCATTTGTTGGCGAATAAGCATTCGCTTGCCCGCGAAGACAAGACAACGAAGAGTCGTATGGAATCAATACGGCTCTTTTTTCGTGCGCCGACACCGCGACCGTGAACTGACCCACCGGCAGGATCGACGATGAGCAGCCCCTACCAGACCCGACGCCGCATCGAATTTCGCGACACCGATGCCGCTGGCATCATGCATTTCTCTGCCTTTTTCACCTACATGGAGCAGGCCGAACATGAAATGCTCCGTTCGGTCGGCTTAAGTGTGATGCAGCCCGACGGCGAATCGACCATCGGTTGGCCTCGCGTTTCGGCGACGTGTGATTACAAAAGCGCGGTGCGGTTCGAGGATATCATCGATATCGCGGTCTCCATTCTTCACTTGGGCAGCAAGAGCGTCCGCTATCGGCATGAGTTTCGGGTCGCTGATCGATTGGTTGCCGTCGGTGAAATCACCGTCGTCTGCTGTCGCATCGACGCCCGGCACCAAATCGCCTCGATCGAAATCCCCGCTGCCACCCGTGAACGCTTGGCTCGGCATACGGTTTAGTTTTCATCGCGTCCTCTGCGCGGAATCCTTCCCGGGGCTCGCTCTGGAATCTCGCCTGCCCCTCTCTCAAGCCCTCCGTCTAGGCTCATGAAACATCGCAGCACTCGACAGGCCGTCGACGACCTCGCCGCAGGCGGGCGTTTGATCCGTTACGAGCATCCGGTCGATGCCAATCTCGAATTGGCGGAGATTCAGCGTCGCGTTTACCTTAACGGTGGGCCGGCGGTCCTGTTTACCAACGTGACCGGTTGTCGGTTTCCAATGGTCAGCAACCTGTTTGGGTCGCTGGAACAAGCCCGCTACCTTTTCCGCCACACGATCGACCGCGTTCGCAAGTTGATCGAATTGAAGATCGACCCCTCGTTGGCGGCGAAGCAGTTCTGGCGTTACCCCAGCGTCCCGCTGGCCGCACTGACGATGTTGCCTCGCCGCTGCCGAAGCGGTGCGGTGATGCAGAATTCGATCGCTCTGCCCGATCTGCCGCAATTGAAATCGTGGCCCGATGATGGTGGTGCGTTTGTCACGCTGCCGCAAGTGCTCAGCCAACCGGCCGACGGCGCCAGCCTGCAGCAGACAAACCTTGGGATGTACCGGGTTCAGTTATCGGGGAACGATTACGATCCGCAGACCGAAGTCGGGATGCACTACCAGATCCATCGTGGGATCGGCGTCCATCATCGCGCAGCGTTGGAGAACGGTCGCCCGTTTCGCGTTGTCGTCACCGTGGGCGGTGCCCCTTCGATGACCCTTTCCGCCGTGATGCCGTTGCCCGAAGGGCTGTCGGAGCTGACCTTTGCCGGCGCTTTGGCGGGGCACCGGATTCCGATGGTTACCGGCCCGGGGCATGCGCCGATCTACGCCGACGCCGATTTTGCCATCGTCGGTACGATCGATCCAACGCGACAAAAGCCGGAGGGTCCGTTTGGTGATCACCTGGGTTATTACAGCCTGCAGCACGATTTCCCGGTCCTGAATGTGGAGCGTGTTTATCACCGCAACGATGCCGTTTGGCCACTGACCGTCGTCGGGCGGCCTCCGCAAGAGGATACGACCTTCGGCGAACTGATCCACGATCTGACCGGCCCCGTGATCCCGACGGTCTTGCCGGGGATCAAGGCGGTTCACGCGGTCGATGCTTCGGGCGTCCATCCGCTGCTGCTGGCGATCGGCAGCGAGCGGTATATGCCGATGAGTGGTGCTAACGAGCCGCAGGAGTTGCTGACTCAAGCCAACGCCGTCCTTGGCAACGGTCAGCTGTCGCTTGCCAAATACCTCTGGATCGCAAACCACTACGACAACACACAGCTCGACATCCACGACGTCTCGGGCTTCTTGCAGCATATGTTGCAGCGCGTCGATTGGCGTCGCGATCTGCACTTCCAAACACAAACGACCATCGACACGTTGGACTACTCCGGATCGGGACTCAATCGCGGATCGAAGGTGGTGATCGCGGCGGTTGGCCCCGTCGTTCGCCAGTTGCCGACATCGATCGAAGGGGACCTGCATCTGCCCGAAGGGTTTGGCCAGCCGAAAGTTGCGGCTCCGGGAATCCTGATCATTCAAGGTCCGGCCGCGTCGGCGTCGCGGCCGCGTCTGGATGCGCTGTTGACCGACCGCATGGACGTTCAATCGCCGATCAATCGCTTCCCGTTGGTGATCGTTGCCGACGACAGCGACTTCAGCGCCCGAACGATCAACAATTTTGTCTGGACGACGTTCACTCGCAGCAATCCCGCCGCGGATGTCTATGGCATCGGAGCGTTTGTCGCCGATAAGCACTGGGGCTGCGAGGGATCGCTGGTGATCGACGCACGCGTCAAACCGCACCACGCGCCTCCGTTGATTGAAGATCCCGAGATCGTCAAGCGAGTCGATGCGATCGCCGCCCGTGGCGGCGCTTTGGCGAAATACTTGTAGATGATCTGGCCGCAATCAAGCGGCGGGAACGGTGGACCACCAATGGCTCCCATCCGTTGCCCGCTTTGCGTTGGCGTTTCGCGAACTAAAGAACCGCAGCGACCGCGTCGCACAGACGCGGCAGATTTTCGTCGGTCATGCCGGCGACGTTGATCCGCCCGCTGCCGACGATGTAGATCGCGTATTCGTTCCGCAACTGGTCGACCTGCATCGGGTTCAGACCGCTGAACGAGAACATGCCGCTCTGCGACAGCAGGAACGAAAAGTCCCGCTTGCTCTGCCGCTGGTGCATCTGCGTCACAAACTGGCTACGCATCGCAGCGATCCGGTCCCGCATCTCGGCGACCTCTTCGTGCCAGGTTGCAGTCAGTTCCGGATTGCCCAAGACCGTCGCAACGATCGCTCCCCCATGACGCGGCGGGTTGCTGTAGTTCGTGCGGACGATGCACTTCAGCTGGCTCATTGCCGCGGTGGCTTCTTCGGGGTTTTTCGCGACCAAAGACAGTCCGCCGACGCGTTCGCTGTAGAGCCCAAAGTTTTTTGAGAAGGAGCTAGCGACCAACATCTCGTCGCAAGTTTCCAGCAGCGTGCGAATGCCAACGGCGTCTTCGGTGATCCCTTGGCCGAAGCCTTGGTAGGCGAAATCGACCAATGGCAGCAGGCCACGCTCGCGTACGACTTCGGCTATCTGAGCCCATTGTTCGGCTGTCGGATCAACCCCCGTCGGGTTGTGGCAGCAGGCGTGCAGCAGGACGACGTCCCCGTTGTGCGATTTCGTCTTCAGGTCGTCCAGCATGCTGTCGAAATCAAGCCCGGTCTTTTCGGCGTTGAGGTAGCTGTAGGTCTCCACCTGCACTCCGGCCGCCGCAAAAATGGCATTGTGGTTAGCCCAGGTTGGGTTCGACAGCCAGACGCGGGCGGGGCGTAGTTGCGTGGCGATAAAGTCGGCCGCGACGCGCAGCGCACCCGTTCCGCCCGGTGTCTGCACAACGGCGACTTGCGACGCGGGAACTTGTTCGCCAAATACCAATCCATGGACGTGCTGGCGATACTCCGGCAAGCCATCGATACCCAGATAACCCTTGGTCGTTTCGGTCTTCAGCAGCGTTTCTTCAGCCTGTTTAACGCACCGCAAGACGGGCGTTTGTCCCGACGTATCCTTATATACACCAACGCTGAGGTTGATCTTGGCGGGATTGGGATCTTTTTGGAATGCTTCCGAGAGACCAAGGATCGAGTCGGGAGGCGCGGTTTGGATCGTTTCGAACATGGCAGGGTTAACCGAGGTGAAATCGGGCAAAAGAACGATTGCTGTCCGTTATCCTAATCGCCGAAGTGCGACTCGGGGAGGGCCACAATCGAGCAAAGTCGGCGTTCCCGCTGCCCCCGCGTTACCGGTAACCGACCTGGCACAGTTCGGCCAGCATCATCGCGGTCGCTCCCCAGATCAGGTGCTCGCCAAATTGCAGCGCCCGATATCGGAACGTAAACGAATCGACAACCTCGCGGTTGCGAAAGATCGGCCGCTGCATACTCCGCATCGTCCAACGCGATTCATCGGTCAACGCGTCCCAGGGGAGCATGATCGCCTGGGCGACCTCCACCGGATCCAGCCGGAATTGCATCGTCTGCCGCGTCGTCGCAACGATCGGCGTGACGACGTTATGGCTGGCGTAGACATGCATCGTCGACAACCGCCCCAGGATCTGCAAATCGTCCGGGACGATCCCCAGTTCCTCGTCGAACTCGCGAACCGCCGCCTCCACCGCCGATTCACCCGCTTCCAAGCGGCCGCCGGGGAAACAGATCTGCCCGCCGTGATGTCGCAGGCTGGTCGGGCGTTTGGTCAGCGGTAGGTTCCATTGCGCCCCGTCCCATGCCAACATGATAAGGACAGCCGCTTGCCGCGCGTCTCCCGGAACCGGTCCGGCGTGGCGTCCGTAAGCGAGCCCGACCGATGCTTGGTTGTAAGCGCTCCGCGTTCGCGACCGTTGTTCCCCTAAGCGGGTCATCGGTTGCACGGGCAGCGGCAGTTCGACGGGTTGGTTTGTTGGCATCTAACAATTCTAAACGGAGAATCGACACCGTGTCATCATCAGCTTCGGACCCAGCCGCGGAAGCGTCCCCTTTCCTCAACCTCAACGAGGCCGTTGCCGCCACCGAATCGGCGGCCTCCGGACTGACCGGATGGCAGCGCGACGCAGCGCGCGCGATCGCCTTGGCGAAACAACTGTTGCAGCGATCGCAACAACTGTTAACGCCCGCCGAGCGTCGCCAGCAATCCGAACTCGATCGCATGATCGGACATCACGAGGATAAAGCGACACTTATCGAGATGACCGATCAAGCGTTCCGAACCGACGTGCCGCAGCGCGTTGCCGACCAATTGACGCACATCCTGGACGTTCAAGGCGTGCCGCGATTCTTCAGCCCGCTGGACCGCACGCTGCTGCGCGGCTTCCAAACCTTCGGCGGCTACCTGCCCGGCGTCGCCGTCCCGATGGTCAAAGACAAAATGCGGCACGAGACGGCCAACGTGATCTTGCCGGCGGAGAAGGAGGTGCTGGAAAAGCATCTTCGCGAGCGGCAACGCGAAGGGATTCGGATGAACGTCTGCCTGTTGGGCGAGGCGTTGCTGGGCGAAGGCGAAACGCGGCAGCGGCTGAAAAAGTACCTCGCCGCGCTGCAGATGCCCGAGATCGAATGCATCTCGGTCAAGGTTTCGACGATCTATTCGCAGATCTCCACGCTAGCCCGATCGCACACCGAAAGCGTGATCGCCGACCGACTGGAACTGCTCTACCGCGCCGCGATGCGGCAGACCTTCCAGCGTCGCGACGGGACGCAGACCAGCAAGTTTGTCTATCTGGACATGGAGGAATATCGCGACCTCCATCTAACCGTCGACGTGCTCAAGCGGACGCTCGATCGCCCCGAACTGTCGCAGGTCCGCGCCGGGATCGCGTTGCAATCGTATATCCCCGATTCGTTTGACGTCTTGCAGGATCTGGCTCAGTGGGCGCAGCGACGAACCGCCGCCGGTGGCCTGCCGTTGACGATCCGCGTGGTCAAAGGAGCGAACATGGAGATGGAACGCGTCGAAGCGTCGATCGAAGGTTGGCCGCAAGCTCCCTACACAACAAAGCACGAAACCGACGCCAACTACAAACGCATGATCCGCACGATCCTGGCTCCGGAGAACTCCGCCGCGTTGCGATTGGGCGTGGCGTCGCACAACCTGTTCGACATCGCCTTGGCTGCGATCTGGGCGACCGAAGCCGATGCGCTGCAGCGCGTGCAGTTTGAGATGCTCGAAGGGATGGCGAACCAGCAGCGCCGCGCGCTGCTGGAACTGACCGGCAGCATGCTGTTGTACGCGCCGGCTTGCGAACAAACCGACTTCCTCAACGCGATCGGTTATCTGATCCGCCGGCTGGACGAAAACACGGGGCAGGAAAACTTCCTCCGCCATGCGTTCCAACTTCAACCCGGCACCGAGGCGTGGCGGACGCTGGCCGACGGATTTCGGGCGTCGCTGGTGGCGATCGATTCGGTCTCGACCAAGCCGCGTCGCCAGCAGGATCGAAGCCAAGTGCCCGAGAGGCCGGAGGTGGGCGAGACGTGGCAGGAGTTCATCAACGAACCGAACACCGACTGGTCGTTGCCTCAGAACAGCCGCTGGGCTCAGGAATTGTTGGCGTCGTGGCGCGATCGCTGCGACGAGGCGGCGACGCGGATCCCGCTCTCGATCGCCGGTCGCGAAGTGACCGACGCGCGGGAGATCGCCGAAAGTCGCGATCCGTCGCGCCCCGGCAAGATCGCTTGCCGGTATGCGATGGCGACAAGCGACGACATCGATGCGGCAATCGCGTGCGCCAGGCAAGATCCTCGCAACTGGAGATCGATGTCATCGGAAGCCCGCTGCGCCACCTTGCGCGATGCGGCGCAATTGCTTCGCATGCGGCGTGGCGATCTGTTGGCGGCGGCGCTGATCGACGGCGGCAAGACGCTGGCTGAAAGCGATCCCGAGGTCAGCGAGGCGATCGACTTTATCGAGTTCTACAGCCTGTGCGCCGACCAAGCGTATCAATCGCCGCAAGTTCAGGCGTCGGGCGTCGGCGTGGTCGCGGTGATCAGTCCGTGGAACTTTCCGATCGCGATCCCCTGCGGTGGCGTCGCGGCGGCGCTGGCGGCAGGAAGCACGGTGCTGCTGAAACCGGCATCCGAAACGGTCCTGCCGGCCTATCTTTTGTGCCAAGCGTTCTGGGACGCGGGCGTGCCGCGTGAGGCGTTGCAATTGGTTCCCTGCCGCGGCAGCGATGCAGGCCGCCGGCTGGTCGAGAACCCCGAGGTCGACATCGTGATCTTGACCGGTGGGACCGAAACCGCCGAGTCGATGTTGCGGATTCGCCCCGACCTCGCACTGGCCGCCGAGACGGGAGGCAAAAACGCGACGATCGTGACCGGATTGTCCGACCGCGAACTGGCGATCAAACACGTTTTGCAATCGGCCTTCGGTCACAGCGGTCAGAAGTGCAGTGCGACTTCGCTGCTGCTGCTCGAAGATGAAGTCTTTGAAGACGAATCGTTTCGCGAGATGTTAGCCGACGCTTGTAAAAGCTTGATCGTCGGAACGCCGTGGGAACTGCAAACGCGAGTCGGTCCGCTGATCCGACCGCCCAGCGGCGAACTGGCTCGCGGGCTCAAGGAGCTCGAACCAGGAGAGTCCTGGTTGGTGATGCCCGAACCGTGCGATGACAATCCGAATCTCTATCGCCCCGGGATCAAATGGAATGTCCAACCGGACAGCTTCACCCACATGACCGAACTGTTTGGCCCGGTGCTGGGCGTGATGCCGTTTCGCAAATTGGAGCAAGCGATCCGCATCGTCAACGCGACAGGATTCGGTTTGACCAGCGGGCTGGAGAGCTTGGACGATCGCGAACAAGAACTGTGGCGAGAACAGATCCAAGCCGGCAACCTCTACATCAATCGCTCGACGACCGGCGCGATCGTCTTGCGGCAACCCTTTGGCGGACTGGGCAAAAGTGCGTTCGGTCCGGGAATCAAAGCGGGAGGCCCGCACTACGTCGCGTCGCTGATGAAGCTGCGCGACCAGATCGATCATCCGCAGATGTTCAATGCGCATCGCTTCGAACTGCCGGCATTGCAGTCGATGCGCGAGAACTTGAAGACGCCCGAAGCGTCCGCGCTGATCGAGCGCTGCGGCGGCGAGGATGCGACCGAATCGGTGATCGATCGCTTGCAGACGGCGCTGGCCAGTTACGACCGTTGGGCGACCGAAGAGTATCGCCAGCAGCACGACAGCGTCCGCCTGGTCGGACAAGACAACTGGCGTCGCTATCGTCCGATCGCCGCGCTGCGAATCGGCATCAGCGCGGCCGATGGTCCGCTGGACATTGTCCGCTGCATCGCCGCGGCGCATGCTGCCGGATGCCGGATCACGCTCAGCCACCGACCGGGCGAAGCATTGGCGTTGGTCGATGTGATTGAGTTCCTGACGGACGACTGGGCGGCGCGGATCGAGATGATCGAAGAGACGACGCAGCAATGGATCGATGCGATCGAACAGGGTGAAGTGCTGCGGATCCGGATGACACACGCCGCGGCGATCGACCCTGCGGTTCGCGAAGCGGCAAACCAACACAACGTCTACATCTGCCAGACACCCGTCCTCAGCGACGGACGCTACGAACTGCTGCACTACGTTCGCGAACAAAGCGTTTGTGTCGACTACCATCGCTACGGCAATCTCGGCCGCCGATCCGAAGAGGCTCGACGCCACGTCTTATGACAGACATCTATACTCCAGAATAACCGACATGCTTCCGGGGCGATTTCCGATAAATAACGAGCGGTCGCCGCGCGAATTTCATTGACTTGACCCTAGCGAAGTTCCAGAATGGACTCTCGACATGTACGTTCCATCGAGAACGAAGCATCGATCGATCAAGGACCGCTCGCATTTCTGGTGTCGTTCGATCCATTTAGATACGCACTTTTCTTTCTTTTCGGCTTCTGACCACCAACTCTTTTCGCGTTATGGCTGCGGTGTGAACAACACCGCGAACTGCCGACGTTCTTTTCCGCTAAACGATTCCAAGCGAATGCGAACAGCAAACTCGCGAGGACTCAGGTCTTCCGATCTGCGTCGCTTTACCGGTTTGCAACGAACCCGCGGGGCCCGGTCGTCAAACACAACCGCGAAACTTGTTTGAGATTTGTTCCTCCAATCCCCGAACTGCAATACAGAAGTCACCAGATGCATTCCGACCTGCAGCATCGCCTGGCAGGTCGACGCGTAGAACTCAAACGATGAGGGTTCAAAATGTCCGATGCCGCAACGCCCAAGAGCGAACTGTTAGAAATGCAGCGCACGTTTGTTCAACGCTGTGCCAAGGGAGAGTTCGTCGAAGTGATGGAGGACTACTACGCCGACGATGCCTACCAAATTGAAGGGGACGGTTCGCGGCGTGAGGGGAAAGCGAACATGATCGCTTTTGAGAAGCAGTTCTTAACCCAAGTGAAGCAGTTTCATGGCATCGATCTCGGATCGATCGCGGTCGCGTCGGACGATGGCAAGGGCAACGGAGTCACGATGGCGGAATATACGATCAAGGCGGATATGATCGACGGATCGAAGTTCTGGCCCGAACAAGTTCAAGTTTCGACTTGGAAGAACGGCAAGATCATCGCCGTGAGGTTCTACTACGACCCCAATTTCTAAACACCGATCGCCCGCGATTCGATTGCCGATCGCGTTCGCTGCAATGGAAACTCGCTCGCCCGCTTGCCGAGAAACTGCAGCCAAGCCAAAGTGTGGTTTTGCAGATTCCCCAAGCAAGGAGCTCCTTCAGGCATGATTATCATCTCCGCGATGAGCGAAGATCGCGTGATCGGCAGCCAAAATGGAATGCCCTGGAACGTTCCCGCCGAATACCAGCAATACCTCGACTTCGTCGCCGGCCAAACGGTGATTATGGGGCGGAAAACGTATGAGATCTTCGGCAAAGATGTGGCCCCCGAAACGTCGCTGATCGTCGTTTCACGGTCTACCGAACTCGACGACATTCCAGTGGCAAAGTCGTTTGACGAAGCGATCGCGATGGCCAAGGCGTTGGGCAAAGAGATCTTCATTGCCGGGGGAAGTTCGATCTACGAACAAGCGTTCGACGTCGCTGACCAGATGTATCTGAGCACGATCCATGGCGAGTACCGTGGCGATGCGTATTTCCCCGCGTTTGATACCGATCAATGGCAGGTCGTCGAGACGCGCGAGCAACCGCAGTTCACGTTCCGGCGATGGAAAAGAAAGGCCGGTTCGCGATAAACGCGCTAGACCACTGACCGATTCGACGCTACGATGCGATAAGTGCCCGACCGGATCCAAACACTAAGAAACACCGATGCGTCCGCTTCTCTCCTTGCTGCTAATTGCGACCTTCATGCTGGGGCACGTCGTGCCTCATTCGCATGCGGCATCGGGCGGTGCGGAGCCTGGCGACCATGCTCACCGGCCTCACATTCATCTCAGCCACGGGCATGATCACGATCACGGGCATCACCATGGGCAGGCCGACCGACCATCCGCCGGCGAGGAATCCCCTGCGGATGCGTTAACGGAACTGTCGCTTGCATGCGACCACGATGGCGACGCGGTCTACTTTGTCGACTCCGACGGGACCGTCGCTCGCAACGCGGTTTCTATCAGTCTCGATTCATCGTCGCTGCCATTCACCTCGCTCGCTGGAACCATCCCTCAACGGGAACGCCAGTATCGCCGCAGCAGCGGCCCCCCCGATCGGCGACCGAAGCTGCCGATCTACCTTCTGACAGCCTCTCTACGGCTATAGCGACCACGATTGCGCACCATCGACCTGCGTCGCATTGACGGCGGCAGGCTGATTGGTTTCCGGCGTATCGTCACTCCATTTGCACGCGCGAACTCGCGCCCCCTTCACGCGATCTAACAAGACGCCGATGGGTCTTTGTGGAAAGATGCAGGTCATCATGCAACACGTTCCTTCGCTTACAAAACTCCTGTTCGGACTTGCGCTCGCCGCCGGTGTCGCTTTGACGACATGGTGCTTACGCGATGCATTGCCGTTTGCCGACAGCGTTCCCGCAGTCGCCAAGGAGAGTCCGCCGCAGCCAGCGCCCGAAAAACAGACGATCCTCGAAATCAGCGTTCAAGCGAGAAAGAACCTAGGGCTCACGTCACAGCCGGCGCGGCCGCAAACCTATTGGCGCAGTCTCCAGATCCCTGGCAAGCTGGCCGATCGCCCAGGTGTCTCCGATCGCGGTGTCACCTCGCCAGCGGAAAGCGTTGTGACCGAGATCCACATCTCGCCCGGCGACGCGATTCGCCCGGGCGAGCGGCTGTTCACATTGCGATTGTTCAGCGAATACCTGCAAGCGACGCAGACTCAGCTGTTCAAAGCGAAACAGGAGACCGCAATCATCCAAGCCGACATCGATCGCGTCTCGGACGCCGTGACTTCCGGCGCGGTGGTCCGAAGCAAGATGATCGAATTGCAAGGCAATCTTCGCCGGCAACAGATCTTGATCGAAGCCGCCCGCCAGGACTTACGTTCGCGCGGCCTCGATTCGGCGCAAATCGAACAGATCGAATCGGGCAGTTTCTTGTCCACGATCGATGTACGAGCTCCCGAGGCTCTGCCGACCGTACCACTTACCGAAACCAACACCGATCGGGCGGCGCGAACGATCCAGCCGGTCCAGCAGGCTCGCTTCGATTCGTCCAGTTCCCGCGCGCCCGAGTTTGCGTTTGAAGTCCAGGAACTGTTGGTGGAACTTGGGCAACAGGTGCAAGCCGGGCAACCGTTGGCGACGCTCGCCAATCACCAGGCGCTGTATGTCGTGGGGCATGCCTTCAAGCGAGAGGCACCGTTCCTGGAACGAGCCGCTCAAGAAGGGCGAGCGATCGACATCGAATTCGCCGACGACGCAACCGACCAATGGCCCGAACTCGAGCAGCGGTTTGAGATCCGCCACCTCAGCAACGCCATCGACACGAACAGCCGCACGTTCGACTTCTTCATTCCGCTGCGAAACCAATCGCGTGCGTACCAGAAGGCGGAACAAACCTTCCTGGTCTGGCGATTCCGGCCGGGGCAACGCGTTCGACTGCACGTTCCCGTCGAGAAACTGGAGAACGTGTTGGTGCTGCCCGCCGCGGCGGTCGTCCGCGACGGGCCCGAAGCGTATGTCTTCATGCAAAACGGCGACCTCTTCAAACGTCTGCCCGTGCATGTGCTGCACGAAGATCGCCAATCGATCGTGTTGGCCAACGATGGCAGCGTGACACCGGGAACCTACCTGGCTCAGAACGCTGCCGCCTCGCTGAACCGCGTCCTCCGGTCGCAAGCGGCCAGCGGCCAACAAGCCGGCGTTCACGTTCATCCCGATGGCACCGTCCACGCCGCTCACTGAAAGTTGACATCATGTTAGACGCTGTCATTCATTTCTCGTTGCGGTATCGGATGCTGGTCGTAGTGATCAGCCTGGCCCTGCTGGTGTACGGTTCGTACCAAGCGGCTCAGATGCCGATCGATGTCTTTCCCGATCTCGATCGGCCGCGGGTGGTGATCATCACCGAAGCTCCTGGCCTGGCAACCGAAGAGGTCGAGACGCTGGTCACCCAGCCGATCGAAATCGCGTTGATCGGAGCCAATGGTGTGCAAGCGGTTCGCAGCCAGACGACCGCCGGGCTGAACGTGATCTACATCGAATTCGATTGGTCGACGCAGATCCGCGCGGCGCGACAGACTGTCCAGGAACGCCTGACGACACTGCAAGGCATCCTGCCCGAAGGAATTCGTCCTCAGATGACGCCTCCATCGTCGATCATGGGGCAGATCGTCGTCGCGGGGATCTATCGACAACCGGGGCCGCGCGGCGGCAAGCTGGCGGTCGTGGGAAAGACCGGGTTGATGGCCGAACGGATCGATGCCGCCGGCCCGGCCGAAGCGATTCGCGTTTGGCAGCCGGTCGAGCGCAAGGACCTCAAAACCTGGACGCCCGTGGAAACGCAGTCGATCACATGGACTGCCGCTGCGGCCGACGATCCTCAAATGGCCGGGGAATCGCCCGACGGCGTTGGCATCGCGACGATTCAAATCGATGGGCAGGAATACGACGTCCACTTCTACAGCGATGCCAAACGGCAATTGGATCTCCGCACCGTCGCCGACTGGATCATCCGCCCAAGGCTGTTGAAGACGACTGGAGTGGCGGAGGTCTTCATGCAGGGAGGCGATCGCAAGCAGTACCAGATTCTGATCGATCCGACAGCGTTGCTGGAATATGACGTCACGGTGCAGGACGTCGCTCAAGCACTGCGAGAAAGTAACATCAACACCAGTGGCGGTTTTGCCGTGACCGGCGAGACCGAACGGTCGATCCGGATCCTCGGACGCCTGGGGCCCGAGTCGCGGGTGGTGATCGAAGACCTGAAGAAGATCCCCGTCGGATATCATCCCAAACGCTCGGTGCTGTTGGAACAAGTCGCTCGCGTCAGCGAAGGGCCTCAACTGAAGCGAGGCGACGGGAGCGTCGATGGCCGACCGGGGATCGTCTTCACGACCGTCAAACAACCGCACGTCGACACGCGTCAATTGACCAACGATATCGCAGCCGCGTTTGCCGAAGTCGAAGCGTCGCTGCCGGCGGACATCATCATCAACAGCGAATTGTTTCGCTTAAAAAACTTCATCGACCGCGGGATCTTTAATGTTGCCGAGGCGTTGGTGATCGGTGCCTTCCTGGTGATGGTCGTGCTGTTTCTATTCCTGCTGAACTTTCGCACGACCTTCATCACCCTGACCGCGATCCCACTTTCATTGGTGATCACGACGCTGGTCTTCCGTTGGATCGGATGGTTCAGCGGCAGCGAGCTTTCGATCAACGTGATGACACTCGGCGGGATCGCCGTCGCGATGGGCGAACTTGTCGACGACGCGATCGTCGACGTCGAAAACATCTTCCGACGACTGAAAGAGAACAACGCAGCCCCGACGCGGCGGGCTGCGATTCAAGTTGTCTTTGAAGCGAGCAAAGAGATCCGCAGCGCGATCATGTTTGGCACCGCGGTCGTGATCCTGGTCTTCCTGCCGCTGTTCGCGCTGTCGGGCGTCGAGGGACGGTTGTTCGCGCCGCTGGGACTCGCCTACATCATCTCGATTCTGGCGTCCTTTCTGGTTTCGTTGACTGTCACGCCGGCGCTGTCGTATTACCTGTTGCCCAAGTCGTCGGCAACGCACCGCGATCACGATGGGCTGCTGTTGCGTGGCTTGAAGCGAGCTGTCACGCCTTGGATTCAATTGAGCATGGCCTGCCCGCGGATGCTGCTGTGCGCGACGTGGTTGGGAGTGCTGTTGGCAGCTTGGCAGATGTCGCAACTGGGGCGTAATTTCCTGCCGCCGTTCGACGAGGGGAGCGTGCAAGTGAACGTCACCTTGCCTCCGGGCTCCTCGCTGGAAACTTCGAATCGGGTCTCGCAAACGATCGATGCCGTCTTCCAATCGATGCAGAAAAACGAGGATCGGCCCGAAGGGGAGATCTTGCATTTCGTCCGCCGCACAGGGCGAGCGGAATTGGACGAGCATGCCTCACCGGTGAACGTCGGCGAATACATCTTGAGCATGAATCCGGAAGTCGACCAGGATCGTGAGGAGATCTTGGCCGGATTGCTGAAGAAGCTGAAAAACGAGGCGCCGGGTGTGGACATCGAAGTCGAACAGCCGCTGGCGCATTTGATCAGCCACATGGTCTCGGGGATCTACGCACAGATCGCGATCAAAATTCATGGCGATGATCTCGACACGCTACAGCGGATTGCCGAACAGGTGAAGTCGACGTTGCAGTCGATCCCTGGAATCACACCGCCGGTCGTCGAACCGATTCAACAGGTTGCCGAACTGCATATCCAATTGCGATCGGACGATCTGGCGCTGCATGGTTTGACGCGGCAATACGTCGCCGATGTCTTGCAGATCGCGTTGCAGGGTGAAGTCGTATCGCAAGTGCTCGAGGGGCAACGGAGATTCGACCTGATGGTTCGACTGGAAGAAGCCTACCGAACCGATTACGCCAACCTCGGTCGGTTGCGAATCGATCTGCCCGATCACCCTGGGTACGCCGATCGCGGCCAGATCGAACTGCAGGAAATCGCGAACATCGGCGAAGGCTCGGGGCCTAATTCGGTTAATCGCGAAGATGCGCGGCGGCGGATCGCGGTCCGCTGTAACACGCAGGGCCGCGACTTGGCCAGCGCGGTCGACGAGATCAAGCAACGCATCGACGGGCAGATTCGATTGCCCGTTGGGTACTATATCGAATACGGCGGGCAGTTTGAGAGCCAGCAACGAGCGACGCAGTGGATCATCGCATTGGCCGGAGTTTCAGTCGTCGGAATGTTTGTCGTGCTGATGTTATTGTTCCCGTCGGTGCGGATCGTATTGCAGATCCTCAACGCCTTGCCAACCGCTTTTATCGGCGGCGTGCTGGCGTTGGTGCTCACCGAACAAAGTCTGACGGTTGCCAGTTTGGTCGGCTTCATTTCGCTAGGCGGAATCGCCGTCCGCAACGGGATCCTGCTGGTTACACACTATTTCCACTTGATGAAAGAGGAAGGCGAATCGTTTACGCAGGCGATGGTGCTGCGTGGCAGCCTGGAACGACTGGCTCCTGTTTTAATGACGGCGCTGACCGCCGGGATCGGCTTAATCCCGCTGGTCGTTGGTGGCCAGGAACCGGGGCGCGAGATCTTGTATCCCGTCGCGACGGTGATCCTCGGTGGACTGACCACTTCGACCTTTTGTGAGTTCTTAATTCACCCTGGTCTGTTTTGGGCGTTCAGCGGAAAAGATGCGGCCGCTTTGGCGAGCGGCACGGCGGAGGATGACGATTCGCGATTCGAGCCTCTGACATAAATCACTCTGGCCTGGTCCGCGGTGGACCGAGCCTCCAATTAGGTTCCTCAAGGATAAGTACGATGAAGATTACAAACTGGATTCTCTCCGCACTGTTGGCAACCGGTGCGATTGGTTTGACGGGATGCAAACCAGCCGACACAGCGACCGGCGACGCAACCCCAACCGCCGAGAGTTCGACCGACGACCATGGCCACGATCATTCCGAAACCGACCACAGCATGTCCGGGCACGGACACGGCGTCGGCCCACACGACGGAACGATTGCCGATTGGGGCGGAGGCAAATTCCATGTCGAATTCACCGTCGACCACGACAAAACCGAAGCGACTGTTTATGTCTTGGGAGGCGACGAAAAGACCGCCGCCCCGATCGCTGCGGAATCGATCGAGCTGACGATCGTCGATCCCGAGATGCAAGTCACGCTGAAGCCATCGCCCCAAGAAGGCGACCCCGACGGAACCGCTTCGCGTTTTGTCGGCACGCACGAGAAGTTGGGTGTCGTGCAAGAATATGCCGGCACGATGACCGGCGTGATCGATGGCACTCCGTACACCGGAGAGTTTAAGGAAGAAGCACACACGCACTAATAAAATAAAAGTCCCGGTCAGGGGCGACAGCGTTTGGACCTGTCGCCCCTGCCGGGGCTTACGTTTTAGGCGGCAAACACATCACCTACGGCTCACGCCGTAAGCTACCTGCTGCCGCCGCTACTGCGGCTTCTTTTTCTTTTCGCAAAGAAGCGTTGTGGTTACTCAGCGTCCGCTGGGTGGATCGACTTCCAGTCGTTTTTCATGCTGATCACATGCCAGCCCTTTTCATTGGCTTCGTCCATCAGCGACTGCGGGAAGGTGCCGAACTTGGTGTCGGGCAGTCCATCCGCTGGACCATAGGCATATTCACGCTCGGCATCGTCGTGGAAGACCAGCATCATCAGCCGCGCTCCATCGCCCGCACCGGTCCACTGCAGCATCTCGCGGTCTCCAGCGGAGTTGCCGAACGACGCGATCGGACGCTTGCCGATGAATTTGTTGATGCCGACGGGCTTGCCGGTCTTGTCGTCGATGAAATCGATCTCGGCTAATCGCATCAGCATCGGCTTGCCGTCTTTGACCTCATATTGCGTTTTGATCGACGATCCAACGACTTGTTCGGGCGGAATACCGTAGACCGCCTGAGTCATCGGCCGCATGAATTCGACTCCGCCGCCGGAGACGATGAACGTTTTGAAGTCGTTCGCACGCAGATAGGCCAACAGCTCCAGCATCGGTTGAAATGTCATCTCGGTGTAACGCTTCTTAAAACGCGGATGCCGCGCCGTTTCGAGCCAGTCCTTCACGATCGCTTCGAACTCTGCGGTGCTGATGCCAGCGTGCGAAACCATCACCAGTTCGAGGAGTCCTTTTTCGCCTGAGGCGGCGAGCGCCGGCAGGTCGTTCTCGAGCACGGCTTTGAATGGCTGCTTGGTCTTCCATTCGGGATGCTGCGGTGCGAGCGCTTTGACGCGGTCGATCGCAAAGGCGAGCTGGGTGTACATCGGGTGCTCACCCCAAAGCGTGCCGTCGTTGTCGAACGTCGCGATGCGATCTTCGGGAGCCACGTAATCTGGCAAGTCGTTGTTCGTGACTCTCTCAACGAATTCAACGATCGCTTGCTTCGTCGCCGTATCGTTCCAAGATGCCAGTGGTTCGTCGGCATGCAATGACGAACTGGCCAGCGCCAAGACGATCGCGATCGCATGAATAAAACAGAGCTTCGGGGAGGTTGGTGTCATCGTCTTGGTCTTGTATTCATCAAAGGGTGTTATCGCTCACGTTGCCAAAAGCCGCCCGCGGACGGGCGGCCTGCAGTTCAGACAATATCGCTTGGATCAGTTGCCCGTTGGCAATGGAAGCGAGAAGCCTTCCTTCTCCAGCGAGTCTCTCACATGCTGGAACCGTTGGTATTGCGGAAGCGTGATCGGGCCGGTGTAGACTTCGCTCTGCAGCTTACGCGGCGGATACTTGACGTATGTCTTCATCAGCTCTTTGATCGACTCGTTGATCGTCACGAGAGTCCAAGTTCGCTCGGTGAAGTTGTTCATAAAGATGTCGTAACGCTCCTGCGGATCCGCCCAGAGGTCAAACACTTGAGGAACGACGGCGACGTACTTTTCCGGTCCCTTCCATCCCAGATTGGTATCGACGGCCAGTCCGCCGGTCGATGCGCCGTCGTCGCCGCGAATGTTGAACAACGCCTTGTAGTTACCGACGCGAGCCGCACCCGGTGTGAGTTCGACTTCGGTGAAGTAGAACCACGCTTCACGCGCGCTCTTCCCCTTGCCGGTTAGCACTGGGGTCATGTCGTAACTGTCGAAGTAGATCGGTTCGCCTTCGCGATCCTTCTCGGGCAATTCAACGCCCGCTACCGAAGCAAAGGTAGCCATCAGGTCCAAACCACCGACGATGTCGTGATTCTTTACACCCGGTTTGATCTTGTCGGGCCATACAGCGATCGCTGGAACGCGGTTACCACCTTCACGCACGGTTCCCTTGGTTCCACGGAACGGGGTGTAACCGGCATCGGGGTAAACGTCCTGCCACGCACCATTGTCGGTCGTGTAAAAGACAAGCGTATTCTTGTCGAGTCCGAGTTCCTTGAGCTTGGCGGTGATGTTTCCGATCCGCGTATCGAGCTCGACGACCGAGTCGGCGTACTTCGACTTCGAGAGCGATTTGTGCTTGAACTCGGGAGCTGGCAGGTTCGGTTGGTGAACCTTCATGAAGTTGACGTTGATGAAAAATGGTTCGTCGGGGGTCTTAGCCGCTTCCTCAAGAAACTTGATGCCCGACGCTTCGACATACTGATCCATAAAAGGAATTCCGACGACGCCATCGGGATAATTGACTCCTTCGATGGTGACGCTTTCGCCTGGCTTGTCGACGTACTGGCCGTTGACTTTGAAGTCTTCTTTGGCTTTCTCACCAGCGTTGCCCGAGAGCGATCCCTTGGTGACCTTGTTGAACATCGACCGGAGTTTCGGATCCATGTCGGGGAACCAAGTGGGGTCGCCATAGGTGTAAGCGTTGCAGTGATACAGGAAGCAATGTTCCATCACATCGTATCCCTGAGCGTTTGGCAGCGCGTAGTCCGCTTCGCCAAGATGCCACTTGCCGGTGAAGTAGGTTTTGTATCCACCCTTCTTCAGCACCGAGGCAAGGGTCCATTCGGCGGCGGGAAGCCCGCCCCCTTGTCCCTGAAACGCGACGGTCGTCATGCCGCTGCGGTTCGGGATGCGGCCGGTCTGCATCGCAGCACGACCGGGTGTGCAACTTGGTTGCGCATAGAAGGAGAAGAAGGTCATCCCTTCTTGGGCCAACCGATCGATGTTCGGCGTCGGCATGCCGCGTCCCTCGCCACCACCATAGGGGCCGAGATCGCCGTATCCGGTGTCGTCGGAGACGATGAACAAGATGTTTGGTTTATCCGCAGCACTCGCCATTGCGACCGTAAGGATGCCGCAAATCGCGGCTAGTAGGGTGCGTTTCATAAGGTCTTCCTTTTCTGTTTCGTTTGGGAGCGAGGAGTGGAATAGAGAATAGAGAATAGAGTGTCGCACTCGAATTGAGGTTCCGTCCCCGAACGTTCGTTGGGCACTGCGTTGGCGCGATGGACTAGGACTCAAAACAAACTCAACTTGCCGACTGCGGAGCACGACTTATTTCGCAGATTCGGCCACGACGATAGGTCCGAATCATCGCCGCTAACGGACAATTTACGTCAAAGAATTCGGCGTGGAAAACTAGGTGTCCCCGTTTTCGACTGGTGCTTCAGGCGTTGGGCAGTCCCTGTTCGTGCTCGATCATCAGGCGTTGGTAGGATTCCGTTGTCCCAAACCGCTCACGGACCTAGTTTGAAGATGACATTCGCTATGAATTTGTAGCAAGTGAGAAAATGAAAAATTCATATTGAGGCGAACTGGACATCGCGTTTAGGAGAGTAAATGGCAGCGGACAGCACGCTTGCCGCCGTTTGTTGGTGCGTTTGATGTCGACTTAGAGGTTCCATTCTACAGGGAACCTGGTCCGCGAGAATGATTCTCGACTCTCTTCGAGCATTGCAACCCATTGAGGCTTCGTGTAGCGATCCGACAGGTGGAATAGGACGAGATGACTGCAATTCGCAGCAGCAGCTAGCTCCGCTACCTGCCTGACCGTCGTGTGATGGTTCCGTTTTGCCAGTTCCACGTCCGCGTGGCGATACTGAGCTTCGCACACAACGACATCACAGTCCGCGAGGACGGATGAAAGCCGCTGAAATGCCTCCTGATCCAGCAAAAAGTCCGTTAAATACGCTATGGAGTCTCCATGAGTTTCTGTCAGGAGCTCTGACCGCAAATCGGAGAGTGCGTACGTCTTTCCATCGATAGTGACGTCGGTCGCTACTGCGTCGGTCTTTAGATCTTTCATCCATGGGCCCGGGCGGATGCCCATTGCAGCGAGGCGTTCGGTAGAGACGTTGATACTCGGTTTTTCACGCACCAAATAGCCAAGGCAAGGGCCGTGATGTGACAACGGAATCGCCGAAACGGTGAAATCGTCATCATCGAGGACAACTTCCGATCTCGCGTGGACTCCAGCATTGTGCTGTTCTTTAAACGACTCCGATAGCTGATACCGGTAACGCCTGATCTCACTAGGCCAGATGTCGTTGACGGTCCATGTTGAACTCATTTCACCTGCGAGATTCCATAGGAATCCTTGAAATCGATGATGTAGAATCGACGAAGTGCTAGGCGGCCCCCAGATCCTGTTCTCTTTTGAACTGCGATGGAAGGTGCAGCGAAAGAATGAATCAAAGCCTCCGATATGATCCATGTGGCAGTGTGAAAAGAAAAGATGGTCGATCGCTTGGATTTCAGATAGCGACAGATCTGATGCACAGCCGTCACCGCAATCAAACAATAGACGCGTGACTCGCTGTCCAGATTCGACACGCACAAGAAGTGCATTGTCGCGACCGGGACTGCCGAGGACTTGATGTATAATCGCCATGGCTCTCGTTTCATCTAACGGTGAGGATCACCAAGTGGTGGCACTGGACAGTCTAGCTACCATCAACCGTGGTCACTGCTATTTTGGTAAATTGAAGTTTATCGGTTGATCTGCTTCGGACGGCGTCCTCTAGAGCATCGCCTACATGGAGCGAACGCCAGCCGCCACCATAAGCATCCACCAAGCAGTAATCACGAACGGGGTGTGTCAAGATGCTTCACGAGTTTGTTGTATTGCCCCTTGGTCAGAAACACGCGGTAGCAACCGTTGGTCAGTTCGCCAAAGTCAATGTTGTTTTGTGTGTCAGATTGCCAGCTAAGGATCTGCCGTGAGTACAAGTCGATGTCAATATAATAGTAGTACTTCGCGTCCGGGGCTTTGCGGCGGCTAGTCATTGCGAGACATCCCATTGGCAATTCGATCGAGCGTGTGACCGGAACAGCGATGAATTTACACAGAATATGCGTGCGACCTTGGCCGACTCGATCATCGTTCCAGAAGCTTAAATATACCTTGATTCGCGTTCGGTTTCGCCATCCGTTTGAGACCGCGCATCCGGATAACGGTACCGGTGTGCGGACGGGAGAGTTGACTTGCAAGCAGCCAGGAACGTGGCCTCCGTCCTCCCGTCACTGTCGCATGGTTCGCACGTTCACTGGGGCAATGCAAGCCAGGGTCCAGTATTCTCGGTGATGGTCTCAGTGAATTCGCAAAGGCAGTATGCAATGCAAATTAGTCAAAGACGCTCGCCCATAACAGCAGATGCAAATTGCAAGCCAGCGTCGACGCGAAATATGCCGCTGGTCCGAACACGAAATACGCGGATGGTCTCGAAGTACGACGTGTAAGATAGCGAACCACAGAAAATATAGACGCGAAAATCACAGCAACATGGAAGCCTCCCATTAGTAGGCTGGCCTTGGGGCCAAAAACGGAAGTACTTGTTTACCGGGGCAAAAACTGGTGTTGTCGAAAACAGGGTAAATCGATCAAAATTCGCGGGTCATGAATGTCCCCAAGATTACGACCGATTGTCCCGACTGCAAGACGTTACTTGAGCAACAGCAGGCGATCAATGAAATGCTGGTCAAGCAGATCGAAATATTGACTGCACGTCTCGAAAAGGTTGAACGCGAAGGTAAACGCCAAGCGGCTCCCTTTCGCAAGAAACGAAAATCCGATCCGAAGAAACCGGGACGCAAGAGTGGCGAGGATCACGGCAATCACCATCGCCGAGCCGTGCCTGAGGTGATCGACGAGACCTACGATGTTCCGCTGCCCGCATGCTGCCCCGATTGCGGTCACAAGGAACTGACGAAAACCGAAACTCTCGTCCAATTCCAAACCGAGATCCCTCGCACCGTCATCAACCGACAATTCAATATTGACGCTGGCCGTTGCAGTGGATGCGGAAGCCATGTTCAGAGCCGACACGAATTGCAAACTTCCGGCGCCGTGGGCGCTGCCGCCGCTCAACTTGGCCCGAATGTCCACGCCGCGATGACGCTGCTCAACAAAGAACTCGGGCTCAGTCATGGCAAAGTCAAACGCCTGCTGGAAATGCTCTTTGAAATCCACGTCAGTCGGAGCACCAGTTGTCGCAGTATGCTTCGCACGGCGGATCGACTCGAGCAGGCTGACCAACAAGTTCGTGATGCCGTGCGAGGTTCACCGCAGGTCGTAGGTGATGAAACGGGCTGGCGAGTGGATGGACGTGGGGCTTGGCTACACGCCTTCGTCGGGCTGACGGCCACGTGCTACGAGGTGGACCCGACGCGAAGCATCGGACCGGCAAAACGACTGCTGGGGATGGATTGGTCTGGAATCTTCGGACACGATGGCTGGGCGGTCTACGACAAATTCACTTCGGCGACTCATCAACAATGCTTCGCGCACCTGCTTCGGCGATGTGAATCGCTGATCGAAAGCGGGACGGGTGTTGCGTTGGCGTTTCCGCGCGGCGTGAAGAAGTTGTTGTTGCGAGGTTTTGAATTTCGCAATCGCTTTCGGCGAGATGAAGTGGGCGTTCATGGCATGAAGGTGATGGCAGGAAGATTGACAATGCAGATGTGGGACTTGGTCCGCCATCGGAAGACCCACAGGGCCAATGAACGATTCGCAAAGTTCCTCGAGAAGCACTTACATGACCTGTACACCTTTCTTCGGCATCCCGGTGCGGATGCGACGAACTGGCGAGGCGAGCAAGCGATTCGTCCCGCCGTGGTGAATCGGAAAGTCTGGGGCGGAAATCGAACCGAGTCCGGAGCGTTGGCACAATCCCGAATCATGAGTGTGATGCAAACCTGCAAGCAACGACTGGCCGACCCGTTCGACTTCATCCGCCATCAACTGCTCAGCCCTACGCCGCTGGCACTGCCATTACCCATCACGGCCCGGTAAACAAGTACAAACGGAATAGGGCATCAATAACAATACCCAAGGAGGCGGAGCGTACATTGCTAGATCCTTGGATTGATAACGACCTTCGGGGGCCGCTATGGTTGACACGTTTGTTCAGCTGCATTTCTGCCGGGGCATGACATTGCCGTATGCTACTCGGCAACGAGCTGAATCTTTAGCCGTGGTCTACTTCGCGGCCGTCTCATTTTTCAACTGGATAAGAAAACGACGGCAGGCAAGGCGATGATAATACCGGGAAGGAAGCACCCGCGAATTGACAACCGCAGCAATCAGCAGGTCGGCGACCGTCATTACCGTTCCAGTGAGTTCTTATTGCCAGGCGACGGGAAGTCCCACGATCCCGACGGCCATCGTTGCGAAAACAATATTGTCATTCGCGTTGAGCGGCCTAGTCGCGACTCCCTCATCGCCAAAGGTACGAGCGACAAAGAAACCCCAGATCAGTAGGAAGACGCTGGGTACACGAGCAATCTATCGAGTCGCCGTTAGATTTGAGTTAGTGGAAGGGGGGCATTGGGGGCTGTTCCCGGTATCTGATGTGGATAGTCTCTCTGTGAGAAACCATGCTGTGTAATCTTTGTGCAAGTGGAGACGGTGACATGCCTCTTCAACTCGAGCCCCAATTCCGACTGACTTCGTGCAGCCAACTGCGAGCGATTAGTTCATGTCCTTGCGGCAGCGGATGAACACCGTCCCATATCCAGTTTCCAGGGGATCCCGCCTTGGCAGCCGTGTCGAAAACTTCCTGAGTCTTGACGTGCACGGCATCGAATTCCTCTGAAAGCCGAACGACAATGGGGATCAGGCGTTCGATCTGATCACGCCATCTTTTGTAAGAATCTCTGTTAGATAGCCGACCGGAAGGCAAGACAAAAGGATCGAGCAAGACCAATTTTAATTCTGGATTCGCTTCACGGCTGGCGTGAAGAAGGAAGCGATAGTCAGCTTCCCAGCTTTTGACATCGACTCCATTGAGATTTTTTCCAACATCATTGACACCGATGAGGATACAGAGGAGATCAGGCTTCATGTCGATCGCGTCTTTCTTCCAACGCCCACGCAAGTCACCGACCTTGTGACCACTCATGCCACGATTGTAGATGTCAAGTTGGGCATCCGGCATGTCAACGCCAAGGCGAGCGGCAATCAGAAAAACGTAGCTGTGGCCGAGGTAGTGATTCCGATCTTTTTCGTTGCGTCCCCATTGCATGTCGGTAATGGAATCACCCTGGAATAGTAAGCGGCAACCTTGTTTCAGCTTAGGCAATCGATAGCAATACCCATCGACCTCGGAGGGTTTTACGGCCGGTTCCTGGTCCTGGCCACTTGCACCGGTAGCCAAGGTTGCAATGCTCGCCGCAGCGAAACTGTTTCTGAGAAATTCACGTCGATCATTCATTATGTTTTGAATCGGGTTACGGCAGTCGTCAGCGGGTGCGGAGAGGTGACGCTCGATTTGTGGAAGCTTGCAAGCCATGCTCCGCGTGCACGCCAATATTGTATGGTTAATCTGATTGATTTGCAGCTGATTTCAATGTGACGTCATTAACATGCGTCGTATCTTTACGCTGAATTGAAGGCCTGACGACATCCGCAGCCTTCTTCTCTCGAGTCAGTCCCAGGAATTGCTGGAAACGCTCCACTCACTGTTCATCGAATAGCGTTTTGATGTCGCCCTCTCTCATCCCGGTGTCAGCCATGTCGGTATTGAGAACAACGGCGCGGATTTGACAACTATCCGCGTTGTCGTAACAGCTTTGTTTCGCCTTCACCTGGATTATGGCCCGGTATCTTCGTCTTCGGTGTCCGGATGCAATTTAGCGATCCGGTAACGCTTCGTCTGAGCATATAGGATTACGGAAGCGAGCATGAAGACCAGGATCAACACAATGGCTCGTTCTTCATCCGTCGCGCCCGACAGTATCCACAGTACAGGAGGAATAAGGGAGAGCAATGCCATCGGAGCAAAGATTAACCAGACGCCAATCAAGACGAGTTTACTTGGCTTTGCCGATGCGAGTGCGGAGTATTTAGGCACGAAGTTGTCGTGCCATACGTCCTGCTGTAGACGTTCTGAGAGCGGGATGTATTCCTCGGAATCAGACATGTTTTAATTCCGCGCAACGGAGGTGATCACCGAGCGGGGAGAGTAAAGTTGTCCATTTCAAACTCGGCCGCAAGCCCCACTCCGTGTGAATGCCATGGTTATCCGCCGGCTTTGGACTGCAATGACGTCGCAGCACGAATGAATGTATCAAGTGACGCAATTTCGGCATCGGAGAGCATTGCGACCGAGTGCCGCAATTCGTCGCTTGGGTAGACCGAAAGCTGGTTGCGACATATCTTTGCGAAATCATGTGCGGATTTACAGTTAAAGAACGAAAGCGCATCTGAGGCGAAGTCCAACGCGTAGCCGGGCGTTCCAATGATGTGGTCAATCGCGTCTTGGTCCCGCCAATGCTCAAGTATCGCGACCGCAAGTTCGTGCTTCAAGAACTTGGAGCAATCTCGGTCATCCCATACGTCGGGATTTATCCCGATTAGTTGAAGATTCGCACGACCATATTCGATTGCGTGTAGAATACCACGCGAATCGTTGATTGACTGACGGAGAGAATGAACTTCGCGCTGGTGGCGCATATGGTTCGCGTACATGCCCATGCCGACCGCGAGAATCAGAATGGCGGTCAAGCAGTGCGTAAGAGTGAAACGCAAAATCTAGGCCAAGTTTTGTGAGTGGATTGCAGTCGGATAACGCTGTCGGTAACCGAGTCGCCGCCAAGAAACTATGATTTCAAAAACCACGCTGTCGGCGGCTGTGGTTCACCGCGTTGTTATGCGTCAACTCGTACGCGGCTGAAATTGATTCGTTTAATCCAGCAGACCAAAGCGCAAATTCGTGTCCACCAGCAAGCGTCTTGTTGTTAACCTGAACATCGGCAGAACGAAGCCAATTTTCGAGACGCTTCATGTAGCTACGCATCCCCTTCGGTTCTCGTGATCCGGACCGAAAGCAAAAACTTAGCTCCGACAAATCTGCCTCCGGCTTAGCGTCAAAATTTGTGATTGGCCTACCCGCAATCGAGAAAGCAAAAATGGTTCCATAAACATCTGGATGCCGTATTCCAATCGAAGCGGCAAACGCTCCACCGCATGAATATCCGAAAACAGCTGATTGACCGCGCGAATGTTGTATACCAATCGCTTTAGTTGCCCAATCCACAACCGTGTTTACAAAAAAGCATTCATGCATCTCGAAAATGGAGTCGTCTCGACCGATCACGTATTCCGCATTACGGTGTTCGGTCGAGCAATCTACCCCGACGAACCAAAAGCAGTCAGCTCCAAATGCGTTAAAGAATTGTTGAGCGAACGCCCCAATGCTTTGGCCGTCTGAGCAATAGACGACAACATCATCGGGCTCTCCACGGTTCTTTAGCGAGAACAGGCTCACACGGCGTGTGGATTTGTCGAAAGGTAGTCGCTCATGTCGGCAAAGCATTCTGATTGAGGCCTCCACCAAGACGCATAGCGTTGGCCGTCACCTGGCGACGACGAGAAATTAACCATTGAAAAAAAAGCCCGACTTCGCCGCTCAGGTGCACGGCATGGTTATTCGCTCTTTGAGTCTTCAGGAATGCTGGGGAAGTCCAATAAGCGATAATTGATCAGCGATTCGAGAAACGTGTTGCCAAACGCGGCAAACTCCAGAGTACAGTCCGCTGGCCAATCCAGGAATAGCAAGCTGCACGTGGAATGCTCCCCAAAACCTGATCCAGGTGTTATGAAAGTCTAGAGCCAATTCCGGCAAAGGATTTTCCATGAGCAAGAAACGACGACGACATTCACCCGAACAGATCATCAAGAAGCTGCGTGACGCGGATGCCATGCTTGCCGCCGACAAGAGCGTGGGTGAGGTTCTCCAAGCACTGGAAGTTAGCGAGGCCACGCTGAGCCGCTGGCGGAGCCAGTATGGCGGCATGAAGAGCGAAGAGGCCAAGCGTCTTAGGGCACTTGAGGAGGAGAACAACCGACTCAAGAAGATTGTGGCCGACCAAGCTTTGGATATTTCGATGCTGAAGGAAATCACCAAGGGAAACTGACGACCCCTCGATCGCGACGCGCGGCAGTAGCAGAGCTTCAACAGAAGTTCGCTGTGTCGCAACGACGTGCCTGCCGCGTGCTCGACCAACCGCGATCGAGCCAGCGATTTGAGGGGAAACCCAAAGACGAAGACGAGCGACTGACGAAGCGAATTCTTCACTTTGTTCGCGAGCGTCCTCGCTGGGGGTATCGACGTATCTGCCAACTTCTTCGCCGCGACGGTGAGACTATTAACAGGAAAAAAATGTATCGGCTTTGGAGAGCATCGGGGCTGAAGGTGCCACAAAAGCGTCGCAAAAAGCGTGCTACTGGCGTCCGAGGCAATGCATGCGACGTTCAAGCGGCAGGTTTTGTTCACGATGTTTGGAGCTGGGATTTCGTGCAATCGTCGACACTTGATGGACGAACGATTCGCTTCTTGAACATCGTCGATGAGTACACGCGGCAATGCCTGACGATCAAGGTCGGCCGCAGTATCACGAGCGAAGATGCGATCGACACGCTGGCTGAGCTGTTTGCAATGCACGGCGTTCCGAAACGACTTCGTTGCGATAACGGCCCCGAGTTCATCTCGACAGCGATCAAGCAATGGCTGGCAAAGATTGGCGTTGAGATCCTTTACATCGAACCTGGCTCGCCATGGCAGAACGGTGTCTGCGAGAGTTTCAACAGCCGGCTTCGTGACGAGTATCTGCATCAAACGGATTTGATCAATGAAGACGACACACGGATGAAAGCACGAGCTTGGCGGGAGGACTTCAACACCCAGCGCCCGCACAGTTCGCTTGGCTATCTAACCCCATCAGAGTTCGCGCATCGCAGTGCTGCTTCCGTTCGGCCTACGGCCTCACTCCAGCAGCACTGCGAATCACCCACCCCTGTTTCCTAACCCAATCTTTCATAACGCCTGGTGCAGAAAACTGGGGCATCCCACACGCGCCGTGCTCCAATCTGGGCTTTCGATATACGGATCATCGACAACTCGCTTTCCTGCGACGTCTCTGACCACTCGAAACGCATCGTTGTTCATTGAAAAATTCTTGAAACGTCCAACGCCACTGTGGACCCGTTCAATTTCGGAAGTTCCTAGCAGCAAAGAAATCGGAGTAGCGATACCCAATTGGTCGCGAATAGCGGAGAAGACTTCAGATTCAAGTTGATCGAGCATGTAGTCAGGTGTGCGATGCGTGGTTCAGTACTTTGATCGAACGCCTAAAATCACCCGGTTGCCGCCAAGAGACTTTGGTTAAAGGGAACGCCCGATCGGCAACTCGGGTGCATCTTTTTGTTCGTCCGCATTTGATTGTACCGGCTACGTTAGTGGATCTTCAAACGGTTCGATGCGCAATTTAATTGGACCCACCGTTATCAAACGGGCCTTCGCTATTGCTGTAGTAACGGTGGGCATTGGCCTAAGTGCATCGTACCCAGTCCAGTCGCGTAGGTCAAAATCCTGTTCTGGAATAATTTCGATGCGATGTGGAAGATGAATTGCAATGAATGCCTCAATCAGTTTTGAAAGATCTTGCGGCGCAAAATTACCGTGGCCAAACCCGTCTGGCCTGTCATCGGGACCGTGCATCACCTTGCCGATGTAGAGCGTATATTTGCAATCATGGCAGGCGAGATGTCCGGATGCCCCGCGCCGGTGAACTGGAGAATGTCCCGAATCGCCCCAGGGTCGAACATCCTTGTGAGCAGCTTCAGTCGCCAGAACAAGGCTCGTAGCGAGCGATCCGCGAAGTTGGTTCCATTTGTCGTTGAATAGGGTTTGCTCATCCGCGTCCAAAGCGCGTCGAGTGTCAATAATACGCAGGAGGGTGACTCGTGGCGTTTTCGAGAAAAACGACATGCCCTCAATGCAAAGATTGAGTTTGTCGTATGCTTTTTGTTCAGCGGCAACTGCTTCTCTCCACTCGTTCTTAAAGTTTGGCCATGTAGGACGACCGTCATAGTTGTTCGCAAAATCCCATCGTGCACCAAGCAACTGATTGCCGGCATCCAACCAAGCTTCCAACGCTATGACGCATCCCGGCTTGGTCGGTGGACTGGTGAAATGAACGGGGAACGCATCCATGTGCTTGTCAGCTACGGTTGGTAGCGACTTGCCGGTTAATCCCAACAATGAGCGAGAAAGCCGAGACTTTAATGTACTGACCATAGAAAATGCCGAGTTTTGACGAACGACCAAAATCACCCGGTTGCCGCCAAATGACTTTGATTTGAGGTAACGCCCGATCGGCAATTCGGGTGCATTTTTTGGTTCGTCGCGTCTTCGTTTGTTTCAGTTGCTCTTTGGCGTCAGCAGGTTCGCATCGCGACACAGTTTCCATTTGCCGTCAGTGGATCGCCGAAGAATTGACAAAGTGTTTCCCGATAGATGTTTTGGGATACCGCCGCTTTTTGGCGTCACGATGATTTCAAGCCGAGCCCTGGCATAAGCGAAGTCTCCAGTCACGATGATTTCCTCGTACTCCCCGTTACAATGCATGGCAACGTGGTCGATCATGCCCTGGAACGACTCAATGAACTCTTGCCGTCCAAACGGCGGTCTTCCCGGTGTCAGGAACACAATATCGTCGGTCATCAGTCCACTGATTGTGGCGATGTCACCGTCCTCGGTGGCACGAAACCAGGTTCGTTGAAGTTCACGAATCGCAGAGTCATCTGTCATGCGTTTGGATCTCGCTTGAGCGACGAACGTTGCCCGTCACCGGGCCGGGAGTGAAAAGTTAACCATTGCCAAATCGCTCGCAAGCCCGGCTCCGGTGCACGGGATGGTTACCCGCCATTGTGGGCAAGCAACCAAGCGGGCTTGGCTTTGAGTTCAGGGCCGTGGTCATAGTGACCGGCGGGACGCGCTTTTGCAGCAGCGATCCACGCGGACATTGCGGAAGCGTATTCGTTGCAAGCGAGTGTGTCAGTAAGGTTGGACGCAAGTGCGCGATCAACGCGTGCCAGCATGCGAAATGCAATTGAGCGAAGGGAATGCAGGCCTGACGGATCAAATCGGTCGTCATGTTGCACGCAATTGAGTAGTCGGTCAACTGTCGATTGGGGAGGCGTGCCGAGATCACCAATCGCCCAGATCCCGATGGCAGCGATGTCGATGTCATCACAGTCAGTAACGGAGTTTATCCATCGGCAACCGCGAACATGCAGTTGATCGTCGTGGTCAAATCCAGCAGCATTTAGTATCGTGCCAGTAGACCGTGTTGCGTAGAGCACGAACCCACGTTCACGGGTATCGGTTTGCGAGGGCAGGTCAAGGCGATCGCGCAAATCGAGCAATTGCGGGAGATGCGGCAACCCCTCAACGCCCGCGTTCATCAGTTGGCATGCAGCCCACCAGTGCGACCCTGGGTCGTCTGAAGCGAGTAGCGTTTCAAACCAATAGGCGTCCATCATTTCTGTCGGGTAACGGTACGGTTCAACGGGTGGCGGTAAACGACACGCAAGCAGACGAAAGAGCTAGCCACCGCCACTCCGTTGCAACCGATGGTTATCCGCCGTCTGGGATCTCTGGTGAAAGCCGTCGACTGCCATGAATGACAGTGAGTACACGCACCTCGTCACCGTCAATTCGATAGATGAGACGAAAGGAATGAACAAATAGTTCGCGAACGTCAGTGCGGTTGTATTCGGGAACTATCGAGCCAGAGTCCGGGAATCGCTGTAGTTGATCGGGACGCGCAAGAATCCTCGCGTAAACGGAATCCGCGTACGTTTGCGATTGGGCAGCAATGTAGTCGTAGATTCCGAGTGCATCCATAGATGCACGTTCTGTCCAGCGAACTTTCAACCAGCAACCTTTCCGCGTTGAGCCTTGTGTTCAGCTAGGCGTCTTCGCATCTCATCGGTGTCAATAAGCCGGCCAGTTGCATCGTCCTCCAAGCCTGCGTCAATTTGCTGGCGGACGTAGAGGTGGTATTGCACGTCTTCCCACGACGCATCGTCAGGCAGCGCATCAAGAATGGCCTTAGCAGCGGTTTTTGCGGGTTCAGCAGTGTGTGACATCGCGATTCTCCTTGCGTGCTATTCTACCTCGAAGAGTTTGGCGTGTCGATTCCGGTCAGAAGCCGCGTTCATCGCGTGCTATTGATTCCGGCTAACGTTTCGGTTCAAGGGGCGGCGGCGAAAGACTCCGCCACTCCCGAAACGCGAACCACCGCCGCTCCGTTGCAACCGATGGTTCGTCGCATCTTGCGGCAGGAGCGTTGATCAGCAAGTAGCCGCGAGTCTGCTATTCGACAACGTCGAAATCCCAGTTGAATTTTTCCTTCAGATCACTCATTACTTTGTAACGATCATTCCAAGTCTCAATGTAATTCTTCATCGCGAACTTCCTGGAATCCTGGTCCTGGATGAAATCGCCATCTTGCACCAGATTAGCCAACGCTAGGTGCGACGCTACAAGTCGATCTCGATAAACAGTCGCGACTGGATCGACGCCGTTAGCATCTATTCCGTTTAGCTGTTCAATTACATGGGAATGCTTTGAAGCGATACTTGAAAATTTTTCTGGAACGCGTTCGCCGCTCAAGAGTGCAGTCATCAAAGCTTCGAACCGTCTGACGATCTCTGGATTTTCATCGTACTGAATTCGTTGTAAACGAGCCCAGAATGCGAACGTTGTGTCACGCGATCCATCAAGTTCCATCTTGAGGTTCGCAACGTCATTGCACCCCTGCATGCAAATAATCGAAAGCGCAAGAAGGAAAATTCGGAAACAGTTTCCATACATCAGGATGCATCTCGATTCGATGTTAGGGCTTAGTGAGACGAACGTTACCGATCAACCGGCGGCGACGGTTGATCATCCACTTCAAAACGCCCGACTTCGCCGCTCGGTTGCATCGGATGGTTCCCCGCTTTTCCCGCGGGCGTTGACGTCAACCAAGTGATCGACGACGGCACAATTATAACGTGTGTAACAATAGCCAGCACCTCCACATCGAGTCATCGTTCAGGCGTCGCGTTGGCATTTCGACGCGAGATCGCAGATGCAATGGCAACAATCGAGACACACAGTCCCGAGTACACTAACCCAGGGAGCCAACCGACCACAATTGCCATGCCCGGCGCGAAGCTGCTGTATTCCGGATCAGTCGCAAGATTGTATTGAGCGCCCGCAACCATCAGAGTCCAAACAGCGACCGTTCCGTATAGTATGGCACGCCCCCTGCTGCGAATGACGATTGCAAGTATCGGTGGAAATAGTAGCGTCAGAGTTGCGAACACCGCGTCCAGTGGTGAGCCTCATTTCTGTCGGGGAACGTTTGGGTTTTGCGGGCCGGGACAGTTGATTTTCCATTGCCGAAACGCTTGCAAGACCGGCTCCGCAACAACCCTTGGTTACCCGGTTTTGTGATTTCAAATTTATGCGGAATCCGTTCGCCGGAGCCCCGACGGTGGGAATTGGTCTCGCAGAATTTCAGCGTACGCAAAAATCGCCACGCCAGCAAGAAGTGAGGCGAGCCCGAGGCAACCAGAGAGCAGGGCAAAGCGTTGGAAGTCGAGGCGAAAGGTTAAAGGAGAGTGCAACAAAACGATCGCTATCGCCGACGCCGGTAGCGAGAGGAGGAACGCCCGCGAAGCAGGAACGGGCGAAACACAGTCACGCATTTGTAGGATACCAGCGGACGTGAAGATAGCGATGGCTATCACAGGTACGCCCATGAACAGTCCGTGAACCACAATTCCGGGCAGCCCAATTATGGTTAAGATGCCGACAAATGTGGTCAGATACAGTGGCGAGGCTACCGATAGTGTCAGCCAGCCTCGAAGTGACGATCTTTGTTCCGTATGGTTCATCACGTCGCGAGTGCTTCAGTCGGGTAACGTTTCGGATCACCAGGTGGCGGCACTGGACGGTCTAGCTACCACCAACCGTGGCCACCGACACTCTGGTGCATCCGTTGGTTATTTGAGTTTTGTTTTTCGAGACCGATCAGTTCCAGCACCCGATCGAACGATGATATCGCGAGCGTCTGTTGCAAATCGAGTATCTGGTTGAATGCGATCTTGGACTGAAGTGACGAAAGCAAATTGAGTCGGCATCGAGCAGCAGAATCGCCAAACGTGTAAGCGAAGCATTCGTTCATTGCCGGAATATCGCAAGCGTTCAAGTGGGCACACGCAGATCGTTCCCTGGCGTTCAGGTCCCAATGCGAGTCGGTTTTTTGGTCGGTCCCGGTTCCCTCAATGAATTGCAGTGGTAAACAGTTGGTTGCAATATTTCGTGAGTCGAAGCGTTGTCGGAGATAACGAAATCAAACGGCTATCAGTAGCGGACGCGGGGCGAGCATTGTTTCCGCTCAGGTAGGTTTTGCTCAAATAACGTTGGTGATCAGCGGGGACGGGCGAAAGACTTGCAAGCAGACGAGAAAACTGACCACCCGTCCTCCGTTGCATCACATGGTTACCCGTCCGCTTGCTCAGTATACGTGCGCAATAGTCGCGAGACACACAAGAATCCAATGTAGATTACGGGCGTAATCCAGAGCGTGCGCCAGATATTCTTTTCGACCTGCTTAGCGACGAGCATTGATTTGTAGTAACGTTTAAATCCGTAGCCCCAGGAGCTGATGTCGTCAGCGTCGTTGCCGTCAGACTTTGAGATTCCGTCGGCGCCAAAGGAATACACGTGGAATGGAGAGCGTGAGCCATAAATTCCATCGCGATTCAGCTCGACAAGCTGGTATTCGTTTCCCCACGGATCGAGCCGTACGCCCGCCTCCCCCCAAAGCCGACCTGTGTTGTAATCGGAATATGGCATCGTAGGGTCGCCTGCCATCTCCGTTTCGGCCCAAAATCTGATTTCCCAAACGTCATGTGCCGCATCTGCCGCAACGGAGTGGATATACGTAATGCGTTGCTGGCCCAACGTCGCGAACGGCGCGATGTAGTATGCAGTGATCCAGGCAGGGGCGAGCAACAGAAGATGTCGCAGTGAAAATCGCAAGACGTGTGCGTTCTATCTGTCGGGTAACGTCACGGTTCAGCGGGTGGCGGCGAACGATTCAGCCATCGCCAAAACGGCGACCACCGCCACTCCGTTGTAACCGATGGTTCTGTCTTATAAATTCGAGCATGACACGCCGAGCAAATAAATCATGCGATGATGAATGCTCAAGGAGTCCTCGTCCGTGTGATCGTACAGTCGGATAGTTTAGTTTGCAATTGTTGAACGCAAGTATCGCTTATTGGTAACCCGTCAAAATCCAAAAATCTCAAGCACGCGAGATCGCCAAGAGCATACAGCGATTGCTCTGATGGTTCATCAATACCAAGATCGTACAGTTCGCTCGTTACAAGGACACGAACAATACGATCATAAATGGGTAGCCCCGTTCGTCGAGCTGGACGTTCGAGCCAAGCGGGGCCAGTCCATTCTCGGTAAGCGTGTATGAAAGCGCCAGAGGAACATTCGACAGTGACGTCCGGCTCGTAGATGACGATGCTCAATAGGTGCTCATTCTGAAACGAGCTGATAATGCGTTCCTCCTTGATCCGAACACGCGAGTGGTGGCCAATGTATGCACAACCCATAGCGATGCAAACACATGCAACTAGTGCCGTGCGCAGACGGTATCGGAAACGTGAGAGTAGATTCATGCGACGATGGGAAGAAAGCGACAGAACGTATTTCTCACCGGTTTGAGCGGCGAGAAGTTGAGGGAGAGGTGTGTTCTCGATTTCTGAACGTCATTCGAGGTGAGAATAACCAGTATGGGGCGGTTCCCGAAGCGCCCGTTGGATGAATGCCTCGATTTAGAGTTGTTCTCACCGAGTGGACCTTCGGTGTCGTGGGTGGACAACGTCCATTCTCGCTAGTTCGATGTTTGCACATGGTGCGAATCACTCTTTGATCCGTATTCTTGCAATTCGGTTTCGGGATGTCAAGGAAAACCGAGCAATCCTGTGGGGGGTGTTGTGTGCGGCTCGTTGAGGTGGCGTGGCTGCCTCGTAGACGCCTCGAATTGGGTGCGTTTGTGGTTTACTCGAGTTCAGTCTCTAGCAAGTCGCACCCAGTTTTGGGGTCGTTGGTGAGAGTGACGTGAAGTGGGGCGACAGGGTCGCTTTCATGCGAGCGCTGGTTTCGTGTCGGGGGCCAACGATAGTGAAGTGGACGAAACCTGTAGTTCTCCTGCACACAGTCATTAAAGCGCCGATGGCAGCGCCACGCGACGGTTTCTTTAGGCGACGATGGAGATCAACCGTTCGAATGTCATGGACGTGGGAGGCCAGCATTATTGGGGGGAGAGGTGGACAGCGACGTTGGGACGCGGTAGCGTCGACTGTTTGGACACCGTGTTCGTACATGTGAGATGGGCGGCATGTTGGTTGACGTTCGGCGCCTTTTGGGACGGCGATAGCGTCGGTTTCCCAGCATGGAAGGGAGTGGGCTGAGGAAGTTTGCTGAACAGGTCTGCTTTTCGGGGGATAAGAAAGATGTCAATGTTTGAACGTTCGAGTCGGGCCGAAAACGAACTGAAATGGGCAAAGATTTGGTTCAAGCAAATGGCCGCTTTCCATCATCGGTCTCCTGAAGAGGATTGGGCATTCACGGCGGAGGATGTGATCGCGTATTCGCGTAGCAAGCTTGAACAGGGGACTCCCGCTTGGAAGCGTTTGAAGTTGGTGGAAGGTTTGATGAGCTACCGAAAGCTGGTGCAGGAGCGTCCGCTTGGTGATCTGTTAGCTGTTCGATCGAAGCTTCAGGAAATTGTGGTGCGCGAACGGGTCGATTCGGATGCGGTTCCCACGATAGAGGACTTAGTGGGCAGGATCGATCCGCGCGAGCCCGACGTGCTGCAAGAGTACCGGCGAACGCTGCGGTTGCACGGTTTAAAGTATTCGACCGAGCGGGCCTATGTGGGAAAGTTAAAGGCTTTCATGCACGACCGCGGTTTGCGCTGTCACAAAGATTTCGAGCGGATTGGTGGCGCGGATGTAGAGGCGCATTTGACGGATTTGGCGGTCGACGGGAACGTCGCGCCATCAACGCAGAATCAAGCGTTTCACGCGTTGCTATTTCTCTTTGAGCATGTCTTTCATCGAGAGATCGGTCGGATCCAAGCGATTCGTGCGAACAAGGGAAAGCAGATTCCTACGGTGATGAGCCGCGAAGAGGTGGAAGCGGTTTTGAGGGAGTTGCACGGTGTTGGGTTGGTGATTGCCAAGTTGTTGTACGGATGCGGGATGCGAATTAGCGAAGCAGTTCGGCTGAGGATCAAGGATCTCGATTTTGCAAACGCATTGATCGAGATCCATCAATCGAAGGGAGGCAAGTCGCGGATCGTGCCGATGCCGCGGCATTTGGTCGAACCGTTGCAGCGGATGGTCCGATCTCGGCGGATTGTCCATGAGCAGGATGTGGCAGAAGGGATTGCTTCGGTCTGGTTGCCGCACGCTTTGTCGAAGAAGTATCCTAAGGCTGCACAAGAATGGCGTTGGCAGTTCCTTTTCGCGTCGGAGCGATTATCACGTGACCCATTGACCGGCCAGCGGCACCGCCATCATCTGCACCGCGACACCTTTCCCGCTCAATTGCGACAAGCTGTCGATCGAACCGGTCTCACCAAAGCCATCACTTCGCATACGTTTCGGCATTCGTACGCGACGCATTTACTGTTGGAAGGAACCGATATCCGCACGATCCAGGAGTTGCTGGGGCATAGCGATTTGAAAACGACGATGATCTACACGCATGTTGTCAATCGTCGCGACATTGTTGTGGTCAGCCCGTTAGATCGGTTGTCCCCTGCTAACGCGGTCGCCGCGCCGCCTGAACCGTCTCCTCCAGGGGCGGATGGTCTTGTTTCGCTTTCCAGCGGCGTAGGCCTATCGGAACCGGGCGAGACGAGTCCTGTCGCGGAAGTTGAATCCCTCGCACGTTCCCCGTCTGCATTTTTGCGTGTTGAGCGATCGATGGTCTTGCGGGCCAGAATGGTTCGCAATTGGGTTGGGCGTTGGCGGTGGTTAGGTCGGATCGCTGGTTCGCACGCGCACCATGGTTCGGGGCCATAAGACGAAGCGAACGCTGCGGATTCCGGTGCCAGCAGGAAGCCGGAAAGGTTTCAGTCGCGTTGCTCTTGGATGATTTCCGCAGCGCCTTGCTGCAGCAGTTCTTCGGCCAGTTGTCGCGCGAGCGTCATCGCTTCTTCGGGTGGCGCGACGCCGTGGGTGTAGAGTCGTTGCTTGCCATCGCGGGAGACGACGACGGCGTCCAGGTGCAGTTGCCCCGAGACGATTCGGCCGTAGGTGCCGATCGGTGCCAGGCAGCCACCTTCGAGCGTTAGCATCAGCGTCCGTTCGGCGGTGACCGACGCGTGGGTGTCGGGGTCGTTCAGAGCCGCCAGAGCGGTGCAGCAGAATCCGTCGTCGGTGCGGATTTCGATTCCCAGTGAACCCTGCCCGGGGGCCGGCAGCATCTTCTCCGGCGATAACGATTCGGTGATCCGCGTATGCATCTCCAGCCGCTGCAAGCCTGCTTCGGCCAGGATGATCGCGTCGTATTCGCCCGAATCGAGCTTTTCGAGTCGCGTTTCGACATTGCCGCGGATCGAACGGACTTCGAGATCGGGACGCAGGTGGCGCAGCTGCGCCTCGCGGCGGCGGCTGCCCGTGCCAACGATCGCTCCCGCTGCCAGTTCGTCCAGTTTCTTGTCGCCACGGCTGATCAAGCAGTCGCGAACCGGAGCGCGCGGCGGAGTGGCGATCAGAGTCAATCCGGGCGTTGGCGCGGTCGGAAGATCTTTCAAACTGTGGATCGCCACATCGGATTCTTCCGCCAACACCGAACGTTGGATTCCTTTGGTGAACATGCCGACAGCCGATGCGCCGTCGATCGGGCGTTGATCGACATCACCCCGCGTCGTCAATAGAATCAACTCGACCTGATGTCCGGCTTCGGTCAGGCGATCGGAGACCCAATTCGCCTGCCACAAAGCGAGTGGACTTTGTCGAGTTGCTAGTCGGATGGTGCGCGGAGTTTCGGATGTCATCAAATATCGCCTTAGGCTTCGATTTCGAGGATCACTTCGATTTCAACGGCGATGCCGCCAGGCAATGCGTTGGTTCCCATCGCACTGCGAGCGCCAACGCCAAACTCTTCGCCAAAGACTTCGCGGAACAGTTCGCTGAATCCGTTGACGACAGCCGGCTGTTGGTCGAACGCATCGGTGCAGCGAACCAGCGCCAGCGCTTTGACCACGCGTTTTACGCGATCCAAGCTGCCCAAATTGGCTTTGATCGATGCCAACAGGGTCAGTCCGACCTGACGCGCCGCGGCATAACCGGCTTCGAGATCCATGTCTTCGCCCAGTCGGCCGACGATCAGGTTGCCATCGGGTTTCAGAGGACCGTGTCCCGACAGGTAGGCCATGTTGCCCACGATGACGCAAGGCTTGTAGACGCCAGCTGGTTTGGGAGCTGGGGGAAGTTCCAGGTTCAGTTTTTCCAAATTCGCTTCGGCACTCATCGTTGATTCCTAGATCGTCGGGAAGTTTTTGGGGTTGGATAAATAGGTGGGAAGTTCGTCGGAACGTTTCCGTGGGGCAGCGACGCCCATCGCGGGGGCTTTTGCTGGCGGTTGGGAATCGCGTTCGGACGACGAACAGCTTAACGACTTTGCCGTCGTTTGCGAACTGCCGCGCGCCAAACCCATCCCGCTTCGCAGACCACCAACAGCGGAAAGAGAGCGAAAACCAAGGTCAAACCGTAGTAGAATGCCCAGTCGGCGCGAGCTGCCGAGGCGCCGGTCATCGCGATCCGAACGACGCCCATCGGCAGGGCGCAGATCGCTGTCAGGATCATCAGGGCGGAAACGCCAAACCGCAACTGGCGGACTCCGTGTTGGCGATACAGCAATTTCGCCAGCTGGATGATCAGAATCGCTTGCAGGGCGAGATGTCCCAGGAACAGCAGGCTGGCCTTTGTCGCCGACGCATCGCCATTATAAGCGACCATTGCCGTGAAGCTTAGGTTCAACAAACCGATCGCCGCCACGGCGACGACAAACCGTACGCGTCGCGCGGCGGGGTTGTCGTTGCTGGTGCGATCACGCGGAGGGTGCGTCGCTGCCTTTTCCGTAAACATCGTTGGGGTCCACCAAGCGTGAATCGGCGACCTTCGCCGTGCCATCGGTTTGAATCGCGCGATAGAAACAGCTGGCAAAGCCGTCGTGACAGGCGGCTCCCGTCTGCTCGACGCTCAACAGAATCGTATCGGCATCGCAGTCGACGCGGATCTCGGTCACGCGTTGACGATGACCGCTGGTCTCTCCTTTGCGCCACAACTGGCCGCGGCTGCGACTCCAGTAGGTCGCTTGCCCCGTCTCAAGCGTCTCTTGCCACGCCTGGGGATTCATCCAGGCGAGCATCAAGACGCGGCCGCTGTCAGCATCCTGAGCGATTGCTGGCAGCAGGCCATCGACGCCGCGCGAGAAGTCAGGGATGGCGGGGGCGTCGGTCATTGGAGTTCCTCGAGCAGGGATCGCAAGCAAGTCAATCTATTGAAGCACGGCGGTGGCATGCTTGGCAAACAGGCCCCGCAGATCCTTTTTGTACGTGTTGAGGATCTGTTGGCCAAGCCCTTCATGATCGCCACAGCGGTACAACGCTCGGGCGAGGATGATTTCGCGGAGCGGTTGGCTGCGGGTTTCGTTCCCCGAAGTGCTGGCCGTTGCGTTGATGTCGGTGATCGCGTGCCCCATCATGCCCGGCTTTCGCAACAGCTGCGCCAGTGGCTCGGCCGCTTTCGGATCGCCGATCGTTTCCAACGCCATCGCGACGGCGCGGTGATGCGAGAACTCCTTCGACGCATCCAACTGGTTCACCTTTTCCAGGATCGTCGCCAGCGCGTCGTCGTCTCCCGATTTCCCCAGCGCGATGATGTGCGAATCGAGTCGCGAGATGCTGCCGCCGTATTGGCCCATGCCGCGGAAGTTCCAGCCTTCATCCCACTCCGATTTCCGAATCAGATCGGCCAACACGTCGCTGCCGGTCGGGTCGCCGAGCATTCCCAACAGGTTCGCATAAACCACCTTGTGCTCGTCGTTGTCGGCGGCCGCAAAGGCGGTTCGCAGCTGCGGCAGGGCGGCTTCGCTTTGATCCAGGATCACCGAGAGGCCACGATAATCGTGGACAACCGATTCGACGGCGGCCGCGAGCACGTCTGCGGCGGCCGGCTGCGAATCCTGGTGGCTCAAGACCTCCGATTCCAGCGAGCCGATTTCGACAAGGTGCTTTTGCAATGCGCTGAGGTCGATCGAACGGGTCGATGAGTTTTCTTCCGCCGCCATCGAGGCCGCGATGCCGGCCGCATAACCTTGGTTCTGCACACAGGGTTGCATTCGCAGGATCGGCATCGCGTCGCGGTGGGCACTGATGCCCAGCCCGGTAACCAAGATGCCATCGAGATCTTTTGGCAACAGCGCTCGGTAGGGGACCGGCACGGTCATCTGTTTCTTGTCGGGGAAGTTGATCAAGAAGACGGGATGGACGGTGTAGCCGTGTGTGTCGAAGTTGCTCTGGTGCATCGCGATCGTATCGGAATACTTTCGCTGGTTCATCAGATCTAGGGGCGTGATGAAGACTTCGCCCGCGATCCGCCGCCGCTCGCGCGAATCGATAAACGGCGAGATGTCGTAGCTGTTTTTAAACTTGCGTCGCGCCGAGACGATCATCCGCCATTGATCGACAGGATCGGAATCGTCCGAGAAGGAGTAGTCGGTGTTGGTGTAACCGGTTCCGAGGGCTCGCGGCGACAGCCCGGTCCCTTGCATCGCCACGTGATCCGACGATGTCGTGATCGTTTCGGCCCCCGCGGCTGCGGCGACGTCGGCGTTGCCCGTCGAATCGACGACCGTTTTGGCCAGCACGACGCCGCGGCCGGTTGGCGTTGCGACGACAACGCCTTTGACAAATTCGCCGCTCACCAGCGTGCCGACGCCAAGGGTCGAGAACCAGATATCGCACCCGGCGGCGCGGACTTCGCGACGCCAGTACTCCCGTTTGGTCACGGGATTCCAGCCGCCATGCCGCTTCGGTCCGCCCAACGCGGCGACCCCCTTATCGACTTCGGCTGTAAATCCCTTGCGATATCCGTGGTAATAACTGCTGATCAGGCCCAGCGTTCCCACGCCTCCCAGGTGATCTTGATATTCGATAACCAGTGTTTTCGAACCCCGCCGCCCCGCGCCGATCCCGGCGGGCGCTCCGCCGGTGCCGCCGCCAACGACCACGACGTCGTAGGTTCCCAGGATGGGCAGACTGCGCTCGGGAGAGTTGACCGTTGGCAGATCTTCATCGGTTGGCCGGGCACCTTGCAGGAATTCGCGCACGTCGACCAATCGGCTGGCGCGTGCGTCGATGCTGCTGGCGACAACGATCTCGCCGCTTGTTGGTTTGTTTTTTGCCGCTGCGTAGGCAGCTTGCCCGACGCGTTGTCCCAAACGGATCAGGTTCAGGGGGCGCATCAAATCGTGAGCCGCAGCTCGCGAGACGCCGGCGGCGCCACCGAGAACATAGATCCGGTCCAAGCCGTCGGGCTGGCATGCTTTTAAATCCAGAGTGGCAGGATCGAACGAAGCATCGTCGGCCGCGATGCGGGCAACGATCGGATCGGGGGGGATTTGGAAGGCGAAGTCGGATTCATCGACCAGCTGAGCCGAGAAGGTTGCGTCGCGGAGCTGTTGTTCGGCAGCGGCGAACGAGGCGAAGCTGCCATCGGGCATGTCGACTTCCATCGTCACGACCTGCAATTCATGCAGTCCATCGCGCGTCCCAAATTCGACGCCGGGAGAGGTCAGCGTCATGCCAGGCTGTGGCTCCAGCTCGCCTCCGACGATGACGCGTTGAAACGTCTGTCGACCGCTGGGATAGGGAAGGCATTTGGCGCCGGCAATTCGAGCGGTGGTGCCTCGCATCGTGGCGTCGATGATCACCGGCGCTTTGACGGCTTGGCGGCCAGCGCGGTTGGCCATCACGATCCCCGCCAGTTGCCCCTGCTCATCGCGCAAGACGTCGGTCACGGGGGAACCGTACAGGAATTTGACGCCGGCATCGATCAAGGCTTGGTCCAACGCATACTTCACCTGCATCGGCGTGGGAGCTTGTCGCTTCGTTGTCTGTTTGGTCTCAGGCTGATCTTCCAGGATCACCAATTCCCCCAACAGCATCCGTTCGGACTGCTCTGTCTTTTGCACCGTGACTTTGATGAAACGGCAGGGCTGTTTGATCGGCAAGGGGAGGTCGACGCCATTGTTTTCGTTGACGCCGCCATCGAGCTGGTTGTTGGCGACGACGCCGAGGTCGCGCCACAGTTTGCCGTTGGGAGAGGTCCAGACCTGCATCTGAGCGACTTCGAAGACGCCGGTGCGTTGATAGGCCAGCAGATGGAGTTCCTTGACGCGTTTGAGCCCTTCGAGTTCGGCGACGATCGTGACCGTGTCGTTGAACTGAAGCGAATCGTTGACGGCGTTGCCCATCCGACCATCGGTCAGCCGCGATGCCGGTTTGGTCTCGGCGTGGGCGCGATCGGCGGCGATGTCGGCTTCATATTTAAACGGCAAGCGGCCAGCCCACAGGCCCGGTCTTGGAGCGACATCGAACAGCTTGTGTTCCAGCGGCGAGGCGGGCTCTTCGCCCGGTTCCAACCACAATCGCAGCGTGCCGGTGACATCTTCGCCAAGATAAGGTCGCGGTGCGGCGAGGAAGACCGACGCGCCTTGTTCGGCAGCGGCGATCGCGGCCGAGACGGCTCCGGTCGTTCCGCCCACGACCACGACGTCCGCCTGGTAGGCGATGGGCAATTGGCGCTGCGATTCAATGATCGATGTTTCCGCGAAAACGGACCGCGCGCAAGCGATCCAACAAAGCAAGGCGATCGAGGTGCGATAGTGCTGCATGATGGAAGGTTTATCGATTGGGGAAAGGATGGATGCGTTGGGAAGTTCCGGCGGGCTGGATTTTCAAGCTGGAACCGCTGAGGTACAGTCGGTCTGCCTGAGTGCGTTTTTAAACGTTCGAGTGTCCGAGTCGATTTATGGTAGACTGCAGGCCCGCAATCGCCGACTTTTCGGCTTTCATTTTGCCCGCCATTATGATGCAAGACACTTCCCCAAACAAGCAATTGCCGGCGAAGAGCCTCGATACCGCATGACCGAACTACCGATCGTTGAACGCCCGACGCAAAAGCGTCCGGGAAGACTTCAAACCGCCGCCCTGCATTCCTACCGTGTGATCTTGTTCCTGGTGATTATTGCGGCGATCCATCAGCAGCATCGTTGGTATGTCGCGCAACAGCGCGGCGATCGAGTGCAGGCGTTGGTCGTCGATCAGGTGACGGAGTTGTTTCCCGATGCCAAATCGCTGGGGCCGTGGGATCCCGATCATGGCGGGCAAACGGTGTTGGATGCCGACGAAAAAGAGTTAGGCTTTGTCGTTCAGACGTTTCCCGAAGCCGACAGAGTGATCGGATTTTCGGGCCCGACCAATACGCTGCTCGCCTTTGGGCCGGACAAACGGATTCTCGGGATGTCGGTTTTGCACAGCGGCGACACGCGCGAGCATACGCGCGACGTGGTCGAGAACGAAAGGTTTATGACCAGTCTAAACGGGCTGAATTGGCAAGCGGCCAGCCAGCCGCAGGTCGATGCGGTCTCCGGCGCGACCTTGACCAGCCTGGCGATCATCGACGGGATCGCGCGGCGGTTGGGCGGGGCGAATCCATCGTCGCGGTTTCCCGAGCTGATCACTGTCGAGGAAGCCAAGGCGTTTTTTCCCGAGGCGACCGGTTTAACCGACGATCCGCAGAAACCGAGTTTGCAGATCGTACAAGACGCTCAAGGGACGGAGCTGGGCAAAGTGCTGAGGACTTCACCGCACGCCGATAACATGATCGGATACCAGGGCCCGACTGACACTTTGATCGCGTTGGATCCCGAGCACCGGATCGTCGGGGCGGCGATCCGACACAGTTTCGACAACGAACCGTACGTGCGGTATGTCAAAGAGGATGAGTACTTCTTCAATATCTTCAAAGGGTTTTCGCTAGCGGACATCGCGGAGCTGGATGTTGTCGACGCGGGGATCGAAGGGGTTTCGGGAGCGACCAAAACGAGCACTCAGGTCGCCGAAGCGTTGATCCACACGGCGGCGGAGGTGCAGGCGGAACAACCGATCGTGGTGGCCGAACCGCCGCGTTGGTACGATTTTTCGCCGCGAGATTACGGCACGGCGATCGTTGTCCTGCTGGCGCTGCTGCTGGCGCTGACCCATCTGCGAGGCAAGCGTTGGTTGCGGATCGGATTCCAAGTCGTGTTGATCGTCTATTTGGGATTCATCAACGCCGACATGGTCTCGCAAGCTTTGTTAGTCGGCTGGGCTCAGAACGGCGTCGCTTGGCAGGTCGCACCCGGCTTGGTGCTGCTGACCGCGGCAGCATTGGCTTGTCCGATCTTCACCGGACGGCAGGTCTATTGCACGCATCTGTGCCCCTTTGGTGCAGCTCAAGATTGGCTGCGCCGCGTTCCGCTGCGAGCGAAGTTTCCGCGTTGGATCGACCGTACGCTGCGTCTGCTCCCCGCGCTCCTGCTGATCTTTGTCGTAGTGGTGGCGATGATGCATCTGCCGATCAGCCTGGTCGGGATCGAGCCGTTTGATGCGTTTGTGATCCGGATCGCCGGCTGGGCGACGCTGAGTGTCGCGGTGGTTGGGCTCGTCGTGTCAGCTTTTGTTCCGATGGCTTACTGCCATTACGGTTGCCCGACCGGAGCGATGCTTCGCTTTCTGAGATGGCACGGCGGCAGCGGTCGCTTTACACGCGGCGATCTGTTTGTCACCGCGCTGGCTGCGGTGGCGATCGGGATCTATCTGAGTTGAGATTCGCAGGGTTCTTCGTTTAACCGCGTGGGCAACGGGCCGCGCGTTGGGGCTGCAACGGAGGGATGCGCGCGGTCGGCTAAAGCCTTTACTCCAGCGCGCGGTCGGCTAAAGCCTTCACTCCAGCGCGTTGTCGGCTAAAGCCTTTACTCCAGCACGCGGTCGGCTAAAGCCTTTACTCCAGCGCGGGGGCGGCTTGGTCGGAGAGGAACTTGGTTATTTGGTCGACGATCTGGTCGGGCGTTTTATCGCTGACGTCGATCCGCAGATTGCCGACTTCGCGATACAGCGGCTCGCGCGCCTCCATCAACTGACGCACCTCTTGCAGCATCGGATGTTCGGTCAAGCTGGGGCGGCGGCTGGCGCTGGTGGCATCGGCTTCGATCCGCTCGACCAGGACTTCGGGACGGGCGTCGAGCCAGATCGCCTGGCCAGTCTGGGCGATCACTTTGCGGTTCTCCGGTCGCAGGTGCGCTCCGCCCCCGAGTGCGATCACTTGCGGCGGCGTCTTGCTGAGCGCTTCGATCGCGGCGGTCTCTCGGTCGCGGAACCCCGGTTCGCCGTGGGCTGCAAAGATCTCGGCGATCGAGACTCCCTCGCAGCGTTCGATCTCGTCGTCCGAATCGATCCAGGTGCAACCGATTTTTGCGGCCAGGAGGCGAGCGACCGACGATTTGCCCGAGCCGCGATAACCGATCAAGTAGAGATGTTTTGAATTCAACAAGCGAGTTTACTTTCAGGCAGGTGTTGGGGGGGCGATCCCGCGTCGGACGCGGTCGATCATTTCGCGTATCGTTTTGTCGTCGTAACCGATCTGTCTGCTGACCTTGCGAATCGTACGGATTTCATAACTGGAGAGCGAGCCGTCGGCCATCGCCAAGCGAATCAGGTTTTGCAAGTGATCGTCGTTCGATTCCGCGGCCGCTTCGGTCCCCCGATTCTGCTTCGCACGCTGAATCATCGCATCGCATTTCGCTTTGTCCCAGCCGTGTTTGCGAGCCCACTGGGACAACACTTTTGCTTCGCTCGTGTCGAGTTTGGCGTCCGAAAACGCCAGCTGCGCCAACTCGAGGAACTCTAGATCTTTCAGCTCTTCATCGCTCAGCTGGTGGCCGTACTGTTGGTCCAGGTCCTGTTTGAGGATTTGCTGTGAGGCTTTGCCGCGTTTGCGAATCCAGTAGATGAGGGCCGCGATTCCGGTCACGATCGCTGCCAGAACGAAGGGGTGGGAGGCGAGATAGCCGCTGACGATTGTCAGCAGTGCCAGCGGCAGACCGATCAGCAGGGCGACCAGGAACATTCCCGATTCGGCGATCGGACCGATCACTGGAATGTGGAACAGGAACCCGACAAACGTCGAACCGAGGATCAGCGTTCCGACCACGACTGCGGCGGTGCCGATCGCGCGGACGATCCATTTCACCCGTTGGATATGGGACTTCATCGACGCCAAAGCGGTTTGGCGATCCCCGGCGACGATGTAGTGAAGGTTCCCCGAGTCTTGGATGATCTGATTGATGAACCCACGGCGTCGGTGCGATTGGTCGGCGACGCCTCGTCCCGCCGCGGACTTGCCAAAATAGGTTGCCACCGCGGGGACGGGAATTCCGGTGTAACGGACCCGTTCATCGCCTAGGTTGTCCGAACGATTCTTCGACAGGTAGAAGTATTCGCCTTGCGGCTGCAGACGCAAGTTGGTGCCCGCTTGAGAAAGGGTGAGACTGCTGGGGGAGATGGGGTTGTAGGCGTCGACGAATTCGATCAACTGGCTATCGACCGGCAGCTCGCCAACCCGATATTCCGACGGGTGCAGCGAAGTCGACGAACATTGCTGATGAATGCCGCTGTTGCGCGAATTGCTCTCGACGCTGCTCATCCATTTCATCGACCAGCGAACTTGATCGTCATCTTTGTCGCGGTCCCAGCAATAGACTTGGGCGCTTCGCGCGACGATCAGGTAGCCGGTGAACGAATCGACGTATTTGCCGGAGTAGGTTAATTCAGGATCCATCGAACCGGTCAGGGAGAAGTTTGATCCCGGTTTCGCATCGGCGGCCGTACCAACTTCGGTCGTCTTCGCGGCTGCTTTGTAGTAGTCGAACCGCGTCTCGTTGCACCACAGTGCCGCCATGGCAGCGAGCATCACGACGGGACCAATCACAATGCCGCCCCAGCGGCTTTTTTCTTTTCGAGCCATCGTGGCACCTGTCTTATCAATCGGGAGGTCGACGCCGGCCAACAGCGTTGGGATGCCGTTCGCCTATCTCTAGGGTTCAATACGTAATTGCAAGCGGTTTTGGCGATGGTCGTATCCGACGATACTTCCTTCACCGCTCCACGGACGATCGGTCGCTTGGTCGAACTCATCGGCCAGGGAACGCGGAATGAACATCGTGACCGGCATCACCGGGTCGATCGTTTGGCCGATCACCACGTGTCCATCGGGATAGGCGTGCGTCTTGCTGCTACTGCTGTAGAGTTCGCGGCGCTGCGGAATCAGATTCAACTGCATCGGCAGATCGCGGACGGCATCGACGATCCGGTCGACCTGCCGGTCGTCGTCGATCACCGATTGGATCATCTCCAACGTCGCTGCGAACGTCACGTCGGGTTCGTCCCCGGCCGTCGTGGTCGGCTGCGTCGAGACGCTCCCGCCGTTGTCGATCGTTTCGACGGAGGCTGCCTGGACAAGTTCCTTCGACGGTGCCAGTTGCATCGCAAGCGAATCGTTCCAGTCGGGCCAACGGGGGATATCGATGCAGATCTTCGTTTCCCAGAGGATCTGATTCGAACCGAGATTCATCGTGAAGCAAGGCTCGTTGGGCAGTTCCAGTTCCAGCGGAATCCGCGTCTCTTTGTTCCCGGGCAGGGTGCGGATATCGTCGACCAATTTTCCGCCGCGGAACAGTTCGTGGCGATGCGTTCGTCGGTTGCTGCCCGAACCCGAGACGCAGACCTCGGTGCCAGTTACCGTCCAGATCACGGAATTGATCGGGATATCTTTTTGAGGATGAACGCGAAGCGTCGCCCGAAGGGTTTCACCCGGTTGGAAGCTTTCTTGATCGAGTGTGTATTCGACTTGTCCCAGTAGTTTCTTTGGCAGGTACTTTTTGAAGAACCACCAGATGCCGGCACCGATTCCAATCGGGATCCCAAAGATCCAAAGCATTGGGTTGAGCAGCATGAACAACACAAAGACCACCAGCAGGATCTTCACGATTCCGCCGATGACGGGACTGGTCACGGTGTTTTTCTCGACCAGGCCCGCATTGGGGGCGGTGGAGCTGACGACCTGATAAGGTCGCGATTCCTTTGGATCGAATGCCCAAGGGATATCGGCGGTCGCGTGGACGTAGTGGTCGACGCTCAGGAATCTACCGTGATAGGTGGGAGGCCAGGACGAGACGGGCAGGTCGAAGCGGTAGCGATGCTCTTCGCCGCTGCGCCATTGTCCTTGGAACAGCACCTCGGAGTGTAGATCATGCGAATCGATGTTGCCGCGGCCGTGCGTCGCCCAGCCACTGCGCACCTTCAGCCCTTTGCACTGGACGTCGTCGTCGGCGCGAACAACGACGGTGCCGCGGATGCGGTCGTTGGACGTGTAGAGGCGGTCGGGTTCGTCGAGTTCGATTGCCAAGCTGCATTTTGCCATCAGCCGACTCCAATCTGCTGTTGAAAGCGTTCATATAAATCGAATTCGATCGCGCGGATATCGCTGCCATGGCGTGTCATCCAATCGGCTGCCTCGGTTTCGCTGATTTGCGGAATCGGGCCGCTGCGAAGTCGGGCCAGCTGAATTCGACGGTTGAGCATTTCGGCTAGTCGTTCTGCCGTGAGATCTTGCCCCACATGATACGTCCAGACGCGGTATCCTGCACGCCGTAGGGGGCCGGCTAAATCGACATGCGTTCCCAGCACCAAACCGCCGCCGCGGGCGAAGACCCGCCGTCGCACAAGCCAAGGCAGTCGTTGGACTTCGTCGATCAGCAGCGGTTGGCCGTGTGGAATCGGCGGGCAGCGTTCGTCTTCGGGCAGATAGACGTAGGCCGCCGCGGGGGCTTGAGCCGCGATCGACAACAGATGCGTCGTCTTGCCGCGACCACAGTCGGCTATGAACTGCAAAGCCGTTTGCGGTTGCTGCAGTCGATCGATGCAATCGGCGACATCGACCACGGCGGCGCGCACGCGGTCGTCCCGCGTCAGTTCACCAAACGGATTGCGGAGCAGGTTCATCGCCGCAAAGGGTTGCCAATCCATCGGATCTACAGTTCCCATGCCTTCATCGGCGACAACAGTTCTTGACGCGTCAGATCGAATTTCAGCGGCGAGACCGTAACAAATCCTTCCGCCAACGCGTTGAGGTCGGTGTTGTGGTCGGTCGGTGCGGGGGGCGGATCGACGGTGGCCCAGTAGTAGTCGCGGTTGTTGGGGTCCTGGCGTTTGATGTACTGGCTGCCGTAATGCCCGATGCCCATCGGGACGACACGCACTTCCGCCGGCTGACGCGTCGCTGCGGTGGGGATGTTGATGTTGAACAACCCCGCTTTGGCTTCGTCGCGGGCGACGATCTTCATCACGATCTCGCGGGCGATCTCGGCGGCGCGGTGAAAGTCGGCATGGGGATCGTATTCGAGCGAGACGGCGAAGCTGGTGACGCCAAAAAAGGCGGCTTCGATCGCGGCGGCAACCGTTCCCGAATAGAGGACGTTGATACCAGCGTTCAGCCCGCTGTTGATGCCGCTGATCACCACGTCGGGGCGATGTTCGCAGAGTTCGGAAATGCCCAGCTTGACGCAATCGGCCGGCGATCCGTCGACAGCAAACGCGCGTCGGTCGTTTTCGCGGAAGACTTCTTTATAGGTCAGTGGAGTCAGGTAGGTGATCGAATGCCCGACGCCACTCTGCTCGGTCGTCGGCGCGCAGGTTTGGACATCGCCCAGCGGCGTGAACTCTCGTTCCATCGCCTCCAACCCCGGCGCGAAGATTCCATCATCGTTTGTTAACATAATACGCATCGTTGATCAGCTCCTTGTGTTATGCAGAGCAACCTAGCATCAATGTTCTCGATTTTGAACAGGGTGCCGCGAGCGCGTTGTGTGGCCATGGCCCCTGCCGCTTTGCTTGTCAGGGTCCCGGGCAATCGGTAATCTTAATGCGATTCGTGGCTGCGGGCTGCGAGGACGCTCGCCGATCCAAAACTACCTTGGCTCCGGGCCATTTGCGACCCGTCGGTTGACGGCGTCCGACATTTCATCGCCCCAAGGTTCCTCGTCGTGAGCAAACTCGATTTTTCGTCGCGCAATTGGTTGGTAGGGATCTGGATCGCGCTGGCGGGATATTTGGTCGTGGCGTTGCAGGTCACCGGTCGCTTGCTTCCTGAGCAGGTCCCCGATTCGCCCAGCTATCTCGAGTTCCCCTTTGATTCGGTCGCGGCTGCGTTACAGAGTACTCGCACGCCGGTCTATCCCGCGATTCTGGAACTGTTTGAGTCGACCGGGACGATGTCGCTGGTGCCACACTTTCAGTTGCTGGTGCATCTGATCGCTTGCGCGATGTTGGCCCTTGGGTTCTCCAGAATTGGGATCCCTCGTTGGCAGACGTTTCTGATGGCGGCGGCGGCATTGCTGAGCATCACTCTCTGGTTCAACGTCAACCTGATCTCGACCGATTCGCTGGCGGTCTCGATGAGTCTGATCACCTGCAGTCTGCTGCTGATGTATTGCAGCACGCGATCGCTGCGGCTGCTGCTTGCGATCAGCCTGATGTCGATCCTCACCATTCTGTGCCGTCCGGCGTATCTATTCCTAGTCGGCTTTTTGCCAGCCGCGGCGGCATTGATCTGGCGGGACGAGGGGCTCGCTTGGATGCCAACGATGCGTCGGTGCGGCGTCTTGTTTTTTGCAAGCCTGGCCCCGGTGTTCGTCTATTCGCTGATCAGATTAGTCGTCGTGGGGCAGTTTGGTGTTGTCGCGTTTGGCAGCCAGAACCTCGCCGGCGTCACGGTACAGTTCATGGATCAGGGAATCGTCCAGCAGCTGCCTGCCGATCAGCAGGCGTTCGCGCAACATGTGCTCGATTCTCGCATCGATTGGTATGCGCAGCATCCCGCGTTGTCCGAAGGGATGGGGTACCAAACGATGGAGGACCGTTGGAACGCCATGATTTACGAAGTGGTTGTCCCGACGGCCAGCCGCGAATTTGGTGACAGCGTGCTGCGGCAGCATGAGGAGATCTCGAGCTTGAATCGCGAGATCATCATGCGTAAGCCGATCGCCTATGCGATTTGGATCGTCAAAGCGGTGCGGCAGACGGTGCGCATCACCCTGGCTCACATCGGTTTGCACCCACCATTTTTCGTCTGTTTGCTGGTGGGGACGGTCGCGTTGATTCTGTTGCCCCTTTGCCGTCGTGACGCCGATCGCAGCGTTTTGGCGATCCTGGTGCCTGAAGAGGTCACACGAGCGAACGTCTTAACGCTCGCATTCGCTTTGCTCTACTGTGTGTTGGGGATGATTCCGGTCATCCTCACCTCCGCTCCGCTGGGCCGCTTTGTCGATGCGGTGACGGTCCTGATTCCGGGAGCGGTCGCGGTTTTGCTGTCGCATCATCTGGCCAGTGTGCTCCGCAACTATCGAGGCAGCTAAGCCTAGAGGATCTCTCACAACATTCGCCTCTGCGAAAGCTATCCGGCAGCGGGCGAAGATTCACAAAAGTTTCATCGAACGCGGCGTTTACTGTTTCGTTGGGCAGGAACGTACCGTTCCTGATTCGCCTATACTGATGTGTGCTTTGGTCGCATCGGGCGTTTGTCCGATGCGAACCGCGAATCAACCGTCGGCCCAACTTTACGGAGGACGCTCGGATGAGTATTCGTTGTGCAGAGAGACTGCCGGTCGCAAAACAGATCGCGTTGATCTCGGAGTCCGCTGTTTTGTGCGATAGCTTGGTCGATCGAGCCCGCCAGCGATCGGTCGGCCTGTCGCATGTCGTGTCGGTCGGAAAGTTGTTGGGGACGACGCTTGTCGATTATGTCCTCCGCGTCGCCGCCGATCCGGAGACCGATGCGATTGGGATCTGCGTCGATTCGATCGACGATGTCGCGGCGCTGATCGAAGCGGCGGAGGAGTGTTCCGGTCGCAAGCCGATCGTGATCTATACGCCGAAAACTTTTTGGGCGTCGGCACGCGACACGTTTCATGAGGAAGTCTGGTTGGACCGCGACCGGATGGATGACGCTGTGTTCCGAAAATGCGGCATGGTTCGAGTCGCGGCGCCGGAGGATGTTGTTGATGCCGCGGCATTTCTATCGCGAAAGCCACGTGTGTCAGGGGCTCGTGTTGCGATCATTACCAATGCCAGCGGGATCGGTCGGGTTGCTGTCGAAGCGATGCAAGATCGCCGCAGCGTGTTGGCGGAACTGGAGCCGTGCACCATCGAATCACTAAAGCGTCTGCTTCCCGAGCACAGCGAGATCGCAAGCCCGTTCGATGGCACTGACTGTTCCGCCTCGCATCGGTTTGCCGATGCTGTCGGTTGCGTCATGGAAGACGGAAACGCGGATGTGGTGCTTGTGCTCTGGAGCCCTTCGACGTCCACTGATCTTGGCGAAGCGGCTACGCTTTGGATCGATCGTTGCCGCGATTCGACGAAGCTGGTGTTGGCGGTGGTGATGGGGGAGGCTGGGGCGACGGCGGTTGAGCCGTTGTTGCAAGCTGCGGGCATCGCAAGCTTTCGATCGCCGCAACAAGCGATCATGGCACTCGACTATCTATTGCAACCGCGAGGCCACCGCGAGTATTCGGATCAACCGGCCCGCAGTTATCAGCTGCGCAGCGATTGCAGTCCGCTGATCGTGCAACAAACGCTATCCGACGCGGTCCGGGATTCGATCGAAACAATGGCGGAAGATGCATCGAAGCGAGTGCTGAGCGCTTACGGCATTCCGGTCGCTGAATCGCTGCGGGCGGGGAGTGTCGATGAGGCGGTCGCTTGTGCCGAAGTGCTTCGTTATCCGGTGGTGTTGAAGATCGTCTCGCAGCAGATCGCACACAAGACCGATGTTGGAGGCGTGGCGTTGCACCTGCATGACGCATCGGAAGTCCGGGCTGCGTTTTGCGGATTGATGCGTTCGGCGAGGCAACACGCTCCCGATGCGATCGTGCCGGGCGTGACGGTCCAGCCGATGATCGATTCACGCGATGCGTTTGAATTGATCGTGGGAGGCTTCCGCGACCCAGCGCTGGGACCGATGTTGATGTTGGCGACCGGCGGGATCGCTGGCGAAGCGTTGCACGATACGGTCTTTGAGTTGCCGCCGTGGAACACTCCAATCGCCCGCGGGATGATTCGCTCGTTGAAGATCTGGCCGTTGATGCAAGGCGTTCGCAATCGCGCGGCGATCGATGTCGATTCGCTTGTCGACGTGATGTTGCGGACGGCGCAGATGCTTACCGATTGCCCGGAAATTCGCCAGCTGACGATGAACCCTTTGCTCGTCTCGCCACACGGTGCGGTCGCGTTGGACGCGCGGATTCATGTCCGCCGCGTTGCCTAAGATGCGTGCGACGCGATCAAAGATCCATCTGGTCCAGTTCATCGATCAGCGATTCCATCGCATCGTCCACCGCGTCGTGCGGTTCGTCGTGGTGATCGTTCCGCCCCAGAGCGACATAGCGCTCGGCCGTCGATGGACTCTCCGCAGCAGGCGGAGCGGGCTGGGATGTCGGCGGCGACGAGGGTGTCACCGGTGGAGCCGCCTTTTTGGGGCCGGGTGCCGACAGGCCAATCTGAACGGTTTTGTTCGCTCGGTTGGCCGAGCAGGCTTTGATCTGTGCGATCGCGTCGTCGATCGATTTCAGTTTCGTGAGGTCGATAAAGTAGACGCCGCGGCAGGATCTTAAAGGCGGGTTTCGGTCGCCCGCATGGGCGGCGCGACGGGCGGCGATGCCGAGCGCCTGCAAATTTCGCAAGCTCTCCTCGGGGGCGTGCCAGCCGAGTAGGATGAAGTCGCTGGTTATGCGTTCGAGCATGACTTGGTCGGTCGAATTGCCTTGCAGCTGCTGCATTGGTCCGATCAGCCGAACGTCAGCTGCTTCGTCGAGCATCAGCCGCGTGACGAGCTTCTCTTCCAGATCGCGATGAGCTTGGTTTGCGCCAGCGGCTTGGCTGACGACGACGGGCATAACAATAGGCATTGCTGGTTTATTCGCGGAGCGAGACAACTCGAGGGGACTGTGCACGAAAGGTTGCGCGGCACCAAAAGGAATTCCGCAGCGGGCTAGCGAGACGCGAGCGCCTCGGCTTGATACCAATCATACATGGCGAACCACAGCTCGCGGAGGTTGCCGTCGAGATCATCCCAGATTTGGTCGATGAAATCATGGGCCGCAGCGATCCGCCGGGAATCTTCGCTCAGTAGTTCGCTGGCCAGTTGTTTGGCTAGGTCGATCGTTGCGGCGGTGCGATGCAATTCGCAAAACCCGGGAAGCGGGGCGTGGGCGGTCGCCAGGCAACGGATGCGGCGCAGGCGGCAGATGAGCAGTAACGCCTGGAGGCGGAAGCTGTCCAATTGTTCCAGCCCGTCGACGATCAGCAACGATCCGGCGGGCTGGCGAATCGCCCAGCGAATGAAGCCACGCGTCGGATCGCCGATGCGGAGCGTCTTGTTTTGGATCGAGGTGAAGTCGTCCTGAAGTATGCCGCTCAGATGCGCTACAAGAGTCGATTTGCCCGAGCCGTGAGGGCCGATGATCGCCGAGCCGACAGCGGATTGAGATCGAAGTTTGTCGGCGAGCGATTCGAGATCGACACCGGTTTGATCGAAGCGAAAACGAAGCGCGGCGGGACGTACGCAGCGGCTTGAAAACGGATTGGTCGGCTGGCGCCAAGCGGCTTGCCGATCGTGCGGGCTAGGCGTCGCTGTCGGCATAACCAAGGAAAAACGGCTGTTGCCAAACGGTGTCGTTTTCATTGGGAAGGAAGATTCGCAATCGGACGCACCAACGGATTCGCAGCAGTTGTCCGTCGTAAGTCAGCGGGCTCATCGGTAGGGCGGTGACCAGCGAGTGTTGATAGCTGTCGCCCAGTTTACGCAATTGTTCGCCCGAGACGCGGACAAAGTGGTGGACGGAAAAGTCTTCGTCACCCTTGCCTTCGGTGTACCACAACACAGAAGCTTCGACACTTTGGATTTCATCGAGCCCAATCCGACCAATCCGCCAATTGCACTCGAGCAGGTCGCCAGGGGCGTAGACACCCTCTTCGCGATCCAGCTGGATGCTGATCATGGGTTGGTTGCGGTTGTTGCGCCGTGGGGTAGCACTACGACCGGGAATCTTCGGAAGTACGATGGCCAAGGGGAACCTTCTCCGTGGATGACAATCCACCAACTGATCGAATTGTGCGGGCTCTGAAATGAGTGCATCGCACTTGGTGGAACTGCTAACGTGAATTTTTGCTCCCAAGGCTGGTTGGGGTCAATGGTTATTTTGCTAATAGCAAGCACAATTTCTTCAAAAACAGGATGTTTCTCGGTTCGGACGTCGGTACCTTGCCGGAAAGTGGATAACTCCTCACAGACTAGTTTAGCCTGGAAAGATTTGAGGGCGGCGCGTCCGTATTGGGCTACGTAGACTTCGCATGTCTGACCGGGTTGTAACGGATGGTTGCTGATCTCGACGATTGTCAGGCCGATGCCAGCGGATTTCTTCAGTTGGATGATGAAGCGGCGGAAGGTCCAGATCCCCGCGGCACTGATGGGCACGATCAATATCGTCAGCAAAACACGCGGCTGGCCTTCGACGATCGATACGATCGAGACTCCCAGCAGCGACAGCGCACATCCGTTCCAAAGGAAGGCCAAGGCGGCCGTTGCGGCAAGATTCCAGACCGGTGACGCGATCGTTGGCAAACGATAGGCAAGCTGTGTGCCAGGGCTTTCGGTGATCCGATTTAATTGGGGCACATTGGGTAGGTCGACTTTGCCCAATTTATTGCGTGGCATCAATTCGAGCCCAGCGGCCCGTTTAGCCAACGCGCTGCGGCGTTCATGACTCGCCCCCACGCCCAGGATCCGGTAGGTCACGCCGCTGGTCCCCAGGAAAATCAGGGAGATCGAGGCGATCAGAAGAGTCCAGAATCCGAAGCCGGGTGTGACGGGGGCTTGGTCGGTGGCGAAGGTGACGATCGCGATGATCAGTCCAAACCCAAAGGATCCCAGCAGAAACAATCCCGCAAAAAAGAGGGTTTCGCCAACGGTTCCCCAGATTTCCCATCCCGAACGCCGGCTGCCACGTTTTTTATTAAGAAGGCGAGGCCAGCGGATCATCGGTGTGTCGTGGGGGTGATGGAGTGGGGACGTGGCAGCGCGGAACATCGGTCACTGGCCGCCTCGAATGGTTCGGTCTGCTGTATCATATCAATACTTTCCCCACCGTCTCGAACCCCTCGACACAAAATGTGCATACAACAATTCCTTCCAATCGATGTTGCGAGTTTACCGCCATCGTGTGGTTTTAAAACTTGGACTGCCCCGAGATGGATGGCTTTCGTCTTGGCCCTCGCCTTTACTCCCTCGCTTCACGCAGGCGATTGGCCGCAGATTCTTGGTCCCGAGCGGAATGGGATCGCGAGCGATGCGGGGGATGGTTTGTGGCAACAGACGCCTCGAATCGCCTGGCAGATCCCTTGTGGGTCGGGATATTCCGGAGTGGCCGTTGTCGACGGGAAGGTTTTTTTGTGGCACCGAGTCGATGACCAAGAGCGACTCGATTGCTGTCGTTTGAGCGACGGCCAACAGCTGTGGCAGGCGGAGTTTCCGGCGACCTACGGCGGTGGATTTAACAACGACCGCGGCCCGCGATGCGTGCCGGTGGTCGATCGCGGGACGGTGTATGTCTACGGGGCTGCGGGAGATCTGCACGCCGTCGCCGCGTCCGATGGCAAACCGATCTGGTCGCGAACACTGCGCCAGGACTATGCCGCCGAAGACGGCTACTTTGGCGCCGGCAGCACGCCGATCGTCAGCGGCGATACGGTTGTCGTGGCGGTGGGTGGCGATGAGGGGCATGGGATTGTCGGCTTGGATCGCAAATCGGGCAAAACCGTTTGGGCGGCAACCGATCTGACAGCCGACTACGCTTCGCCGATCGCTTTCGACGCAACGACAGTGATCGTGCCGATGCGTTTCCAAACCGTGGTGCTGAACGCGGCCGATGGCGAGATCGTTTTTGAGATTCCGTTTGGACAGCGCGGTCTGAACGTGATCGGTGCGACGCCAACGCGGGTGGGGGAGTTGTTGCTGTTGAGTGCCAGTTATCGGATCGGAGCGGAATTGGTCGATCTGTCGAAGCGTCCGCCGGAGGTCGTGTGGAGCGGCGATGATATTTTGAGTAGCCAATACAATTCGGGAATCGTCCGCGACGGCTACGTCTACGGAATCCATGGACGCGAGGATATGGGGGCGGCGACGCTGCGATGTATCGAACTGGCGACCGGCAAGGTCCAATGGTCCGAGGAGGATTATGGCGTGGCGCATTTGATCGGCGCCAGCGATCGGTTGATCGCGCAGCGGACCGATGGGACGCTGGAGTTGTTTGCTGCGGATCGGACGAAGTTCCAATCGCTCGGGAAGTTGGAACTGCCGCCGGGAACCTACCGCGCGCTGCCAGCATTGTCGGGCGGCAAGTTGATCTGCCGGATGAGCGATGGCGAGCAGAGCAAGTTGCTTGCTGTCGATCTGGCGGCCGGTGGGGCCGATCAGAAATAATACCGGTCGTGTCGGTGGTTATCGTCCGCAAGGCGTCGAGCTTTTTTGAAGTGCGGTCCAGACGTGTGCGGTGGGACCTCGGCAGACGTTCCGTTGCGGTTCTGCTATCTATAATGAGGAAGTCCGGGAAACGCATCTCGCACAACGGCGTCTCTTGATGTTATTGTCAGCAGGATCAAAGGTCTGCTGCCGCTCCACTGGAGGGGCGTGTCACTCCCCCATGCCGCCTCTCGGGCAACCATCCTGTGTGGCGAGACGATCCCCTTAGCTTTTACTTTCATTTATGTACCGCACGCTCTTTTTTATCCCTCACGAATTTGCTGGCATTCCACTGTTTGGCTTTGGCTGGTTGCTGGGAGCGATCGTGTTGTATGCGATCGCGATCACGATCTTTTCCAGCCGCGATCCGGCCCGTCGTTCGGAACTTTACAGCACGTTGGGGATGTGCGCGATCGCGGCGGTTGTCGTTGCGGTGGTCTTTCCCAATGTCGAGATCCGCAACCAAGCGGGCGAACCGATCGGGATGGCAATCCGCGGCTATGGCTTCATGATGCTGTTGGGGGTTAGTGCGGCGGTGGGTTTGGCGATCGTCCGTGCCCGCAAATATGGGATGGGATCCGAAACGATCATGTCGGCCGCGCCGTGGTTGTTTGTGCTGGGGATCTTAGGAGCACGTGCATTTTATGTCATCGAGTATCGCGACCGGTTCGAGCACGAGAGCATGCTGCAGATGTTGCGATCGATCGTCGATTTCACGCGTGGCGGGATCGTGGTGTACGGTTCATTGATCGGCGGGTTTGTTGGGCTGGTCCTCTTTTGTCGTCGCCATAGTCTGCCGTTCTTTCGGATGGCCGACATCATCATTCCGTGCGTCTTCATCGGTCTGTTCTTCGGCCGCATGGGATGTGTCATGAATGGGTGTTGTTATGGCGGTCGCTGCGAACCAAGTGCTTATTCGATGCAGTTCCCCAAGGGGAGTCCTGTCTACGAGGATCAGGCACGCTCGGGCGATCTGTTGGGACTGGTCGTCGATTGGGGAGATAGCGACAAATCGGATTCGGCGCGGTTGGGGAAGATCGTCGAAGTCGTGCCGGCGTCGCTGGCTGCGGAGGCGGGAGTGGAACCGGGCGGAGAGGTGCGGATTCAGTTGGAACGCCCAGCTCCCGAGGATGCCGATTTGACGTTGCCGATCGACGATACAAGCGGTCTCGGGATCGCGATGTTTGTCGATGGAAAGACCTATCGGTGGAAAGCCGACCAATTGCCCCAGCAGGCGAACAGCGTCGCTCCGGCTCAACTGTACAGCAGCGTGCTTGGACTGGTGATGGCGGTTCTGTTGATGACGATCTCACCTTGGATTCGTCGCGAAGGGGTGTTGATGGGGATCGGATTTGCCGGGTATGCCGTCGTCCGCTTTGGGCTCGAATCGATCCGGTCGGATGAACCGGGCCAGTTTGGAACCGGGCTGACGATCTCGCAGTGGGTCAGCATCATCGTTTTCGTCGGTGCGATCGGGCTGTTGATTTATCTGTATCGACGACCGGTGAAAACGGCAGACCCCACGACGGTCACGGCATCTCCGTAAAGTTGGTCTTTGTGTGCTGAAAGGTGTCGTTAACGCTTGAATCTGCGGCCCTCTTGTGCCATTCTCTTGCTTTTCCAAAAGCACTATGTCCGCAAGACTTTGAGATATGATTCATCCGTTAATTGTGATGGCGATCGGCATTGCGCTGGTCATTGGTTTGATCATGTGGCTGCGCGTCAATGCGTTTATCGCGTTGTTGATCGCTGCGATCAGCGTCAGCTTGCTGACGTTGGAACCGGTTCCACAGCCCACCGGGGCGGGGGATTCGACATCGCAGAGCGTCGGATATCGTTTGGCGGGCGATGCGATGTCGCGGGTGACTGCTGCCTTTGGTGAAACCTGTGGCAACATCGCGATCGTGATCGCGTTGGCCGCGGTGATCGGTACCTGCATGATGGACAGCGGAGCGGCGGACAGGATTGTGCGCGCGTTCATGTCGATGCTGGGGGAAAAGCGAGCTCCGTGGGCCTTAATGGGCAGCGGGTATGTGTTAGCGATACCGGTCTTTTTCGATACGGTTTTCTATCTGCTGGTGCCACTGGCGCGTTCGTTTTATCGACGAACCGGCGGTGCGTATCTGAAGTGCATTCTGGCGATCAGTGCTGGCGGAGCGATCACGCATACGTTGGTCCCGCCGACTCCCGGTCCGTTGACGATGGCTGCGAATCTGGGCATCGATATCGGGACGATGATCTTGATCGGGGCGATGGTTGCCTTGCCCGCAGCGATTGCAGGCATCTTCGTCGCCGGACTATTGGACCGGATGTTCGATATCCCGATGCGAGAGGTCGCGGGGCATGAAGAGCCCGAGCCGCTGGCCGACGATCAATTGCCTAGCTTGTTCGCGTCGCTGTTGCCCGTGCTGTTGCCGGTGGTGATGATCGCGCTGCATACCGTTGCCAGTACGTTTTCGTCGCAAGAATTGCTCGGCAAAGCCGAGGTCGAAGCTGTGGCTCAAGGGACCACTTTGGATGCTCAGATTGCGGCGATCCAATTGGAATCGGAGCAGGCGGGCAAGAAGAAATCGAAGGATGAGATTCTGAAGCAGGTCAAAGCGGAAACATTGGCTCAGTACGGATCGCCTGGGTTCTTCACCAACGCAAGTCGCGTGACCAACGTGGTTGGCAATCCAGCTTTCGCGCTGCTGATTTCCACGATCATCGCGATGGGAGTTTACATCCGGCAGCGAACTCCCAGCCGACAGGATGTTGCCAAGATGGTGGAACTGTCGCTGATGAGCGGCGGGGTGATCATCTTGATCACGGCCGCAGGCTCTTCGTTTGGGGCGATGTTGAAGCAGGGGGGCGTTGGCGATTCGATTCGACAGATTGCCGAAAGCACCTTCGGCGACACGAGCCCCGGCACGGTGATGTTGTTCCTGGGCTTCGGTTTGGCGTCGCTGCTGAAGATCGCTCAGGGGTCCAGCACCGCCGCGATGATTATCGTCTCGGGGATGATGGCAGGGATCATCGACGGCACCGAGCTGCCCTACGGTACCGTTTACATCGCAACGGCGATTGGAGCCGGTTCGTTGGTTGGATCGTGGATGAACGACAGCGGGTTTTGGATCTTTGCCAAGATGGGCGGCTTGACCGAAGGGGAAGCCCTGAAAACCTGGACTCCGTTGTTAGCGGTGCTGGGAATCGTCGGCATGGCGGCGACGCTGGTCCTTTCGCGAATCATGCCGTAGCGTGGCGGCAGGTTGCGTCGCGGGCAGGCTTATGCTTGGCCGCGTGCGCGGGCGATTCGCTGCAGGTCGGCTTCGATCTCGATCAGTTGTTCGGTTGTCGCGTCGCGTAACGCGTCTTCGCTGGAAACCGTCATCGACAGGATGCCTTGCAAAATCTGAATCCTGCCCAAAACCACGCCGCGGGCCTCTCCTCTCGCTTCGCCGATTTTCTCGCCTTCCTCACGCGCGGCGGCCAGTCGCCATTCGTGATCGCGGAGCGCTTTTTCACGTTGATCGTACATCGATCGGTCCTCGGTCTTTTCAGAGATAGTTGCCACGGTCGCGATCGCCTGCTGGAACTCGATCGCTGGTAACAGTTCGCGCAAACGTTTTTCGTCGAACTCGTGAGCCCTCATCAAAAAGAAAACCCATTGCTCGATGCAGACTTGTCATGGCAGGTCGCGTCGCGGGCAGGCTTATGCTTGGCCGCGTGCGCGGGCGATTCGCTGCAGGTCGGCTTCGATCTCGATCAGTTGTTCGGTTGTCGTATCGCGCAACGCTGCTTCGCTAGAAACCGTCATCGACAGGATGCCTTGCAAAATCTGAATCCGCCCCAAAACCACTCCGCGTGCTTCACCGATTTTCTCGCCTTCCTCACGCGCGGCGGCGAGTCGCCATTCGTGATCGCGGAGTGCTTTTTCACGTTGATCGTACATCGATCGGTCCTCGGTCTTTTCAGAGATAGTTGCCACGGTCGCGATCGCCTGCTGGAACTCGATCGCTGGTAACAGTTCGCGCAAACGTTTTTCGTCGAACTCGTGAGCCCTCAGCAAAAAGAAAACCCATTGCTCGATCCGGCTCGCCGTAGCAATCGAGTCTTCCTCTAAATTGTACTTCAGAAGTTCGACGGTGTGTACTTCGATCGCATCGTTCAGCTGGCGACCGCTGGAGCGATCGAGCATCTGAAACCGATGGTGTGGCTGAGGCGAATCGGTAAACAGGTTCTTGTTCAGCAAACAGATCGAGATCGCTGGATTCAGATTTGAATAATTGTCGCCGGATTGCAATTGATCGACGTACATCGTGCAGGCGTAATAAGTCAAGCGTTTCAGCAGACCGCTTGCGATGGAAACCTGCATCTCGATGTTTAGCCAGCGGTCGCTTTGGTCGCGAGCGCGAACATCTAGCACGATCTGCTTGGCGTCTTCGAATTCTTGGTAGCTGAACGGATTCAGGATCGTGACTTCTCGAATCGGCGACTGCAGCTGTAATACCGCATTCAACAGACCGATCAACGCCGAAGTGTTTTCGGGACTCCCGAAAATTTTCTTGAAGGCGAAATCGACAAGCGGACGGATACCGAGTGGCATAACACTCTCCACCGAATCGACAGACTGCAATGAAGCCTATGTTAGCATAGCATAGGCGGGGGCGTCTGACGCGGCATGCTGAATAGCAATGTCTAGCGTTGCATCGCCGGATTCGCTTCGGCGACGCGAGCTTGGTGGGGCGCTTCCCAGATTTGGAACTCCGCCCAGACGGGCAGGTGGTCGGAGACATCCAATGCTTGTTCGCGCGTCAATCCAAAGGCGCTCTCAAGATCGAACACACCCCAACGTCCGGTATACTCCTGCGTCGCTTGAGCATGGAAGAGGATGTTGTCGTAGGCTTTGTTCTGTCGCGTGTTGGTCATCGCATTGCGAACGACCCAAGTGATACCTGGAATCTGCCCCAGTGGCCCCAACTGCGTTTCGCTGGCATTGAGATCTCCCAGCAGGATCACGTCGTCTTCATCCGCTCGCGCCGTTTGCATCACGCGGAACACATCAGCCAAGGCTGCGACTTCTTCCGGAACTTCGTCGGGATCGGTGTGCGTGTCGACTAACCAGAACGTAAACGCATGCTGCGGCGACGCCGTGCGGGCGCGGAACCTCGCAATAAAAGGTTCTCGGTGCAGCAAGTCGTTGGGATCTTGCATCGTGCCGACGGCTTGAGGGTCGTGCTCGATGCGGTTGGTGTCAAAAATGTAGGCGTATTGTTCTTTACTATTGGAGCGTCCCAAGCGAGGACCGATCAAAAAACTATATCGGCTGCCATCGGCGTTGATCGCGCTGAGAAAGTCGGGCAGGATGTTGTCCGCTTTGGCGCGGACCTCTTGAATCGCAACGATATCAAACTGGCGAACGACTGCTGCCAAGACCTCGACGACTTCCGGCTTGCCAAGCTTGCTCTCTCCGAAAACTTGAATGTTAAAGGTCGCGATCAGCAGTCGATCGCTCGGCTTCCGCGAGGCGGCCTGCTGCACCGGGGCAGGACGTATCGTCGCCGAGGTCGGCTGCACGTAATTCGTTCCTGCCTGTGGCGTGGCGGGAGGGTATCGGCGTGCTGGATTGGCGGGGGCTGGTAGCGCTCGAGGATCGATCCCTGGCGGAGTGTATCCCTGGACATAGCCGGGATGGTTCGTGGGAGTCGCCGCGGGGTAGCCGGTTGCGCCGGGAGCCGGGAACGCGCCAGCAACCTGTTCGTCGTCACCGCCGAGATGGCTAGCAGCCAGCGCCTGCACCTGCTGCACCAGCGGTCCGATAACGGGGAGATCTGACTTCAAATAGCCGCCGATCCCGCCGCTGGAAACGGTGGCGACCAACGTCCAGATGATCGTTGTCAATCGAGGGCTTTTGCGCGACTTTCTGCGTGCCACGTCAGGCCTCCCTGCCTGCGTTGTGCTGAGATCTTTCGAGAGCCGAAACCGGTCATCGGACCCACTTCGCGTTGCGCAATCGAATTCACCACTCTCTATAGTGGCTGACCGCTTGCCAAGGCAAGATCAGTGCGGGAGGTGACAACACCTCGCAAGAAATGCGAACCGGTCCCGAGACTCCCGTTCGCTGTGGCGAGGATCGATGACGCAGCAAATGCGGCTAGAAATAGGTGGGCCTTGCGTGGCCCGCGACGGCTTGTGCGGAATAGAGCATCGCTCAAGCCGTGCTTTGCGTTTGCCAGTGCTCGGACTATTTGCCGATGCAATACAGCTTGTGGTTCACGCGAATGAACAGGTTGCCGCCGGAGACGACAACGCTCGATCGGACGTTGTTTTCGCTCGGATCATCCATCGAAACGTTGTTGATGATCTCGCCCGTCTCGGCATCGAAGATGACCACGTCGCCAGCAAAGTTGACCACGTAGATCTTGCCATCGGCAACGGTTGGCGAAGCTTCATACTTCTTCAGTCCAGGCGTTTTGACTTCCCATTTGACCTTCCCGGTCTTCGGTTCGACTCGCATCAGCATCTTCCGCAGGTCGCTGAGGACAAAGAAGTCGCCATCGTAAAACGCAGGAGTGGGAACGTCGGACGTCAAGTTGCGATCGTCGGTGCTGATCCAGCGGATCGACGAATCGTCCAACAAGCCTTTGCCGCCGGCGGCAACCGCGTAGATCGGGTCCTTCTTTGGAGCACAGATCAGGATCGTTTCATCGCCCACCACGGGAGAGGGAACGTGACGCCAGTGCCCGATGCGTTGCGGATTCCAAGTCCCCCAACGCCACAGTTCTTTCCCGGTCGCCGGATCGTGGCCGGTGATCGCGTCGCCGCCGATCACCAACAGTTCTTCTCGCCCGTCGTGCTGGTAGGGGATCGGAGTCGTAAAGGCTTCACGCGATTCCGCTTGTGCCTTGCTCGGGCGAATGATCCGCCAGATGTTTTCGCCGGTCTGTGGATCGATCGCCATCAGATACGATTCATTCACCTTGTCCGCCAAGCCGCGTCCGTTGACGGGGGTGTCGCGTTGCAGGACCTGCATGATCAAGCGGTTCTGGTAGATCAGCGGGCTCGTCGAGAAAGTCCACTGGAACGCAAAGGATCCGTATTCGTCTTGCAGGTTGCGCTTCCATTGCTGTTTGCCGTCGAAGTCGTAAGCGACCAATTCACCGTTGCCGAAGAAGAAGATCGCGACCTTTCCGTCGGTCACGGGGGATGGTGCGGCAAAGGTGCTTCGCGTGTCCTGCCGGGTCCCCTTGGCGATCTCATGTTGCCACAACTGCTTCCCCGTCTTGCGGTCGAAGCAGAGGGCCAGCAGTTCATCGTTTCCGGGGGAGGTGCTGGAGACGAAGATATGATCGCCCCAGATCGCGGGCGTCGCAGCGCTTGGTCCGGGCAGATCGGCTGACCAGCGAACGTTTTCGGTGCGCGAAAACTCGGTCGGCAGATTCGTCTCGGTCGACGAGCCATTAAAATGCGGACCACGGAACTGAGGCCAGTTTTCCGCTGTGGCAAAGCTTCCGCACAGGATCAGTCCTGCGCATCCAAGGAATCGAGCGATAGAAGCGGAACGCATGGGGATCGTCTTTCGTTTTGGTAGGAAGCAAACTCTAGGAAGGCCACGATCCCCATAGGATAATCCCCCGCCAACACGGGAATCAAGTCGAACGTCGATTCGGTAAACCGGAACCGTTGCCGGCGCGATCGCACAGTGGCGCCTTCGCCCCGTTTTTGCATCGACAATCAGCCAACGCGCTGCCGCGGCGGATTGTAGACAACACCTAGTCAGCCCACGGCGCAAGCGGTTCAATAGGACAGCCGCGATGCCGTCGCCGGTTTCCGAGCCCCTGTGTTACCGATCACCCCAGCAAAACGATGACCAAGACGAAAACCAAGGCCGCTCCAAAAACAGCTCGCAAATCGAAGCCACCAACGATGGCCGAAACCGCCGACAAGTTCCTCTGCTATCAGAAGTCGGTGCAATCGCCCAGCCATGAAGTCGAGTTCTTTGAGCAAGCGTTTCGCGACGCCTTTCGCCGCAAACCCTATACACTTCGCGAGGACTTCTGCGGCACTTTTGCCGTCTGTTGCGATTGGGTCGATTCGAACAAACGCCGGACGGCGATCGGAGTCGACCTGTGCGATCAGACATTGCAGTGGGGCCGCGACCACAACCTGTCCAAACTGACCGAAAAGCAACAGTCGCGCGTGACGCTGCTGCAGGAAGACGTTCGGATTCCCAGCACTCCCACCGTCGATGTCTTGGCGGCGCAGAACTTTTCGTTTTGGATCTTTAAGACGCGTCCCGAAGTGCTCGAATACTTCAAGGCCGCGCGAGCGAACTTGAACCGCGAAGGGATCATGGTGATCGACATGATGGGAGGCGGCGCGTGTTACGAGGAGCAGAACGTCGACAAGCGGACGATCAAAAAAGGGAAGCACGGCTTCGAATACCATTGGCAACAAGTCAGCTTCAACCCGGTCAACGCGGACGCTCATTTCCGCATCGATTTCAAATTCGCCGATGGCAGCAAGATGAAAAACGCCTTTGAGTATCACTGGCGTTTCTGGACGATCCCCGAGGTCCGCGAACTGTTGGCCGAGGCGGGCTTCCGCGAGAGTCACGTCTATTGGGAACAGGAAGAGGACGCCGGCAAAGACGCCGGGGAATGGCGACGCGGCACCGACGCGCCGAGTCATCCCAGTTGGATCAGCTACATCGTTGGCGTCGCATAGCCGGCGGGCCACAAGATGATCGTGCCATCGCGGCTGGCGGTCATCATCAGGCTGCCATCGCGCGTGGCGTCGACAGCCGTCAGCCCCAAGGAGTGCTTGCGGAGCGCGAGGATCTCGCGTCCCTTGCCCGACCGATCGGACAGTCGCGGGTCCCACAGTCGCGCCGATTTATCGCGACTGGCGGTCATGATGCGACGCTGTCGCGGATCGCTTCCCAGAAATCCGATCGCTTCGATCTGATCGGCATGTCCCTGCAAGACGCTTCGCGGCGTGTCGGCACCCTCGCGGTCATCGGTTAATTGCCAAACGCGGGCTTGCCGGTCTTCAGACCCTACGGCGATCCATTGGCCATCGGCGGAGAACGCTCCGCACAAGAATGGTGCATCGGATTCCTTGTCTTTGAACCGGTGTGGCGGTTGATCTTGGTCGACACTCCAAACGCGAGCAATCGCATCGTCGCCAACACTCAACAGATACTTCCCGTCGGGGGAGAAGCGGACTTGATGAATCGTGGCTTTCTCGGTTCCCGCGTCCTGCAATTCTTTGATCAGTGTGATCGCTTGCTGTTGTGGATCCCAACGCCACAGACGACAGACACCATCCTCGCCGCCGCTGGCAAAAGTGTAATCCGATTCGATTGGCGAGAATTGGACCGTGCGGACCGCTCCATCGTGCGGGACCTCCATCTTCTGCAGCGATCGCCCCGAAGCGACGTCCCAAATCCGGATCGAACGACTTCCCGTGACGACGTATTTTCCATCGAACGAGAAATCGGCTTCGGTCACGCCCCCGTGCGATCGATAGCTGCGGATGTGATTCAGACTTTTTAGGTCCCACAGGAACGCCGCGTCGCCGGCCAGCGAGAGCAGGCGGTCGGTTCCCATCGGGACCGCATCGGCCAACGTCGCCAGCTTCTTCGGCATCTGCAAGACCTGCCCCACGGTGGCCTTTCCGCCGGTGAGTCGCCAGACTTTGACCACGTCGCCGGAGGTTTGATCGTGCGAGGTGACAAGCGTTTCCGAATCGCCAAATCGAACGCTCACGATGCGTTGGTTTTTCGCCGCTTCCGCTTCGGACGCTTCACTGCGGCGGACCGCGCGATCGATCACGCGGTCCTTTCCATTGCTGAGGTCCCACAGCGTGACGGTGCTGGTGAGCGTTCCTTCGAGCGACGATTCCGCCAACGTCGCGGCGGTTCGTCCATCGGGGGCGATGCTCAGCCGCGTGACAAAACCTGGGTGCGGAAGGACGTCCAACATTTGCAGCGTCTTTAAATCGACCCGCGAGACCTTTTGATCGTCGGCGGCAATCAACAACTGCTGGCTGTCGGGGGTGAACTGTGCCGCATTGATCCGGAATCCAAGGTGTTGGTTCAACGCTGCCCCGACGGCTTTGCCGGTCGCACTATCCCACAGCACGCCTAGCCCGTTGCGATCGCCGGTGAAGATCCGGCGGTTGTCGGGTGAGATCGCGATTGCGGTGACGGTGGTTTGATGTTGTTTCAGTCGGAACTTCGGCTTTTCGGCGATCATGCCCTGCGCGTCGATTTCCCAAACCAGGAACCTCGCCTCTTCGTCGCTGCTGCCAGTGACCAACAACCTGCCGTCGGACGAGACCGCAAGGGTTGTGTTGAGTCCGGTTCCGATAGCGCTCGATAATTGGCTGCCGCTTCCCATATCCCAGACGCGGACGGTGGAATCGGCACTGCCGACAAACAACCGGTTGTGGCTTGGATCGACCGCCAGCGAAAGGGCAACAAATGGCGAACCCTCCTGCAGGCGTCCGTTCTCGTCGACCAAGTCGACCGTGTTTTTGAAACCCAACGTCTGCGGATCGATCTCCAAAATGCGTGCCGTGTGGTCTCGGCTGGCCGTGACGATCTTTGTTCCGTCGGTGTTGAACGACGCCGACCAGATCTCGTCGTCGTGAGGGCGCGTTTGCAGCGATGGCATGTCCGATTCGGTCGATTGGAACGCGACGGTGTCCTGTAGCGTCGCCGGTTGCCAAACGCGGACCGCCGCATCGTTTCCTGTCGACAAGATCCGGCCATCGTTTCCAGGAAAGAAGACCGCGTCGCGAACCCAGCCGCCGTGCCCGCGAAGTGTCTTGGTCAATCGAGTCGATGCGACATCCCAGAGCTTGATCGTGTAATCGTCGGACGTCGTCAGCAATTGTGTCCCATCGGCGTTGAACTCGATCGATTCGATCGCATCGGTGTGCGCCGCCGCGAGCGACGCCTGCGAATCGGTGGGCGTCAGTTTCAGCGTCTCGTTGGATTGCGCATCGATAAGTTCACGAAACGACGTCGCTTGCGGCGAGCGCGCGTCGGATGGGGCAGCGGGATTTGCGAGAGCATCGGATCCCGAGATCGCTTTGACCGCCATCGTGATCCGCGACGCATAATCGACCGGGTGAACCGCGTTGGTTTCCCAGACGAGCACGCGGCCGCTGCGGTCGCCCGAGGCGGCGCGGAGTCCATCGGCGGAGAGTGCGACGGCCATCAGAGGCGCATCGTGTTCCAGGAAATCGCCGACGCGTTGAAATTGTCCCGCCTCGAGGTCCCAGACCACGGCGCGGCCGGAGCGTTCATCGGCGACCGCCGCCAGGATGCGGACTCGGCCGTCGGCGAGCGACAGCGACAGGTCGTTGACCGCGGCGATGTGCCAACACTGCGCCAGTTCTCGCTGTTGGTTCAGATCCCACAATCGCAGCGTTCGATCGCGGCTGCCGCTGATCAAACGTTGTTCGTCGACAAAACCAAGCGAGGTGATTTCGTCGGTGTGACCGCGCAACACGCTCCGCAATTCGAGCGTCTTGGCATCGTACAACCGCACGATTCCATCGGCACCCGCCGTGGCGATCGCCTGTTGGTCGGGAGAGATCGCCGTCACCTCGACTGATCCCAGGCTGGGCAATTGGCCGACCTCGGCTGTTGTGATCTTCCCGGCGTCGTCGATTTCGATGCGTTGCGTCGTGCCATCTTCAAGTGTCACGATCGCTTGGTTGGCGGTGCGGTTGATCGCGAGATTGCGTCCGGCGGCCGACAACGGTTTGTCATCTTGAGCCTGGTTGGCTTGATGCCACAGCCATTGCCATTCCCAGCCAGGCGATTCACCCTCGGCAGTCTGAGCTTTCAATTCCAACAGAATGCGACGTGCGTCATCGAATTCGTTTTGGTCGATCCGTGCTTTGGCCAAACCGATCTGCGCAACATACGCTTCGTAGACCGCGTTCTCGCGTTGGCGAATCGCTTCTTCGGCATTCTTAATGGCGATCGAACGTTGCTGCAAAGCGATCTGTTCTTGTCGCGCCGCTTCTTCGGCATTTTTGATCGCCTTGCGTTCGTTGGCGGCGGCCAATTGGAAATTGCTCTCCGCCTCGATCGCTTTTTGCGTGGCGATCGCTCGCTGCCGATCGGCTTCATCGGCCTCCTCTTGAGCGATCCCTTTCTGGTATTCTGCCTCGACCTGGCTTCGCCTGGCAAGCTCCATGTTCGCTAACGCTTCGGCTCGCTTCGCTTCGGCCAGTCGAGCGTTGGTGCGGGCTTGGCGTTCCGCATCGACGGCGCGGTTCTTTTCGGTGCTGATCTTATAGAGCGCGCCGGTGCCCCCGAGCAAGATAAAAGCGACCAGGCCGACGGCGACTTGTTTGGCGAGGCGCAGACGTCCGCGACGGGAATCGCGGTCTTGTTGACCGTGCTGCAGTTTATCGATCAGCGGACGATGCGCTTCTTGACCGGAATCCAGCAGTGAGAGCCCGAGTTCAAAGTCTTCCTTTTGCAAAGCGTTGGTTGCATAGGCGATCCGTGCTTTGTCCAATCCATGGGCCGCGATCTCGTTGCCTGGCCAAAGCGTCAACGCTTCTTCGAATCCAAACGTGGCCCGTGCGAAATCGGTGTATTCGTTCGATTCTTCGGCCTGCAGCAGATCCGTATCGGCACGCACCGTCATCATGATGCTCTCGGCATGCGATCGGTACTGGCGAATTGCTTTTTGCAAATCGGCAACCGTGGCATAGCGTCGCGAAGGCTTGGTCGCCATCGCGGTTCGGGCGATCTGCATCAGTTCGCCATCGTGGCGGCTGGAGACTTCGACGATCTGGTTTGTGACAGCCGCTTTTAAACATTGGGTTAAGTTGTTGCCGATGTGCGGTGGGCGGCCGGTGATGATTTCGAACAGGACTGCGCCTAACAGGTAGATGTCGCTGGCCGGTCCAATGCTTTCGACCGGGCCCGTGGCCATCTCGGGGGCCATGTAAGCAGGCGAACCACCCAAACTTGCCGCCTTTTGTATCGTCGACTTCTTTTTGCAGCCGGGTTTAGGAATCGCCAATCCCCAGTCCATCAGCATCACCACCCCAAACTCACCAAGCATCACGTTTTCGGGCTTGATGTCGCGATGAACGACGCCGCGGGCATGGGCAAATCCGATCGCATCGCAGACTTTCAGCAAGATTTCGAGGTTCTCGTCTTGCGATTTGTCCATGATCGCTTGAGACCAGGGCGTTCCGTCGACCTTTTTCATCGCGTAGAACAAGGCCTTGTCGTCGGCCAATGCCAGGTCATGGATCGGGACGATGTTGGGATGGTCGAGGTCGCCCGTGACGATCGCTTCGGAGAGGAATTGGTTTCGGCGATTGTTTTCGGCAGCGTCCAGTCGCCCGGTTTCACGCAGTTGTTGGGCCTTGGCATCGGGCAGTGGACGGACCATCTTGAGCGCTACGAGCCGGTCCAGCGAGGTCTGGCGGGCCAGGTAGACCGTGCCCATTCCACCTTCGCCCAGGACCTCGATCAATTCGTAATCGGATCCCAGGGTGAGGTCGGTGCCGATGCCCGACAATTGCCGGCCAGGAACTAAGACCTTGCTCTCGGTGATGTTATCGCGATCGACCGCGCCACGGGGCGCTGCCGGTCGCGGAGCTTCTTCGCTGGCAACGCTGAAATCGGTCGTCAGTCCCCAAATCCGTTTGTCTTCATCGCTGAGCGCGCGTGAGTCGATCGTTTGGGTGATGTTGTTACCATTGAGTACCGAATCGGGATCGATCGTCTCCTTCAGATCCGACGAATCGGGAATCATCCCGCTTTCAAATTCTTGCGTGGGGAAATCGGCGACCCCTTGAGGATTACCGAGGTCGACGGTTGGAGTCTCGAACGTCTTACCAAAGGCTTCGTCGACCGTTCGAGCCAGATCGGGCTGGATTGGTCCGTCGGACTGCAGCGCCTGCAAGTCGTCCGCATCGAGCGTAGGGGAATCGTCGGAAGCCTGTTGAGTGAACTCAACCGTTTGATCGCCGGGGAAAAATGTTTGTTGGGGATCGAGGAAATGTTCGCCTTCTACGATCGTCCCCGTTGGGCCAAACGCTTTGCTCAACGGTGAATCGTCGACGTCAAAGCTGGTCTCCTCGTCGAACTCAACGGTTTGGTCCCCCACCTGCTCGCTTGCCGGAGCATTGGACTCATCCGCGTCGCTCGGTGGCACTACGTGGTCCTCCGGGGCGCGGAGAGGGAACATCGGTTCCGATTTATCCGCGCCTTTCCGGTCGTCATTGTCGTGAGGATCGTTGTTGGTCATCGTCAAACTGTCCGAACAAAAATGTGGCTTCTGTAGGGTGCGAGCGAATTATTTGGCAAAGCGACGCACAATGCGCCTCGTCAGGCTGTATTCGCCGCCGCGGGGACGTTGTTGTTTCTTGGCCAACAACCCCAGCAATACGCTTCCCGTTGCCAAGGTCACGCCTTCATCGTTTTCGGTCGTCACGGCATCTTGCCATCCATCCAGCCTTTCGGGTGTCTCGGCATGAACTTGTGGGATAACGTGCTCTGGCTTGCTGGGATCGACCAAGGTGAACTCCGCCGCATCGACCGAGGACGTCGCGTCGGTCGATTCAAAATCGTCGGGCTGCTGTTGAATCGGCAGAGCAGGCTCCTGCAACAAATCCAAATCCAGTTCTTTCAGCTTCAGGAGGCCTCCCTCCAAATCCTCTCCCGGAATGATCGGCTTGCCTTGGCGGATCTCCACGCGCAAGATCGACCGTGCGTTCCCTTCTCCCAACACGTATTCGATCTCGTAGGTCCCATCGGGCAAGTTGGCAAACAACGTTTGCAGTTTGTCGCCCGAAAGGATGTCGTCGGGCAGGCGCTCGGGCGGGACTTCCGATTCAATATTGGGATCGGGAGAGATCACACGGATTTGAAAGTATTCATCGCGTGAGGTGGTGGTGGTGACCGACGAGGTCTCGGTGGATGTCAAAGTCGTCGTCAACAGAGTCGATGTTTCGGCGTACGCTTCACTGAGGCGACGCACCAACTCAGGATACTCCGGCGGTGGAAAGAACAGCCGGGTTGGAATCGACAAGTTGGGAACCGTGAACTGCGCTTCGCCATTTTCTAACAACGGGCTGGTCTGCGGATTGTCCGTCGAAGAAACGAGGCCGCCATCGACGATCTGGGCTCCCGATATTCCCTGTTCGATCGACGCGCCTTCCAATACGATCGATTCGTGTTGACGAACGGTAAAACGAACTTCCACGGGATTGGTCGAGGAAGATCGACCGTTGAGCGTGGTCGTCAAAATTTCCGCTTCGGTGTACGTGTGATGGACGGTCGTCATCGATTCGCCATCGATCCCGTCGACGACCTGGAACCGATTGCTTTCCGCACCCCAATCGATTTCGATCGCCAGCCCGCGTTCGCCGGCCGTTCCCACGTCGATCGTCAGATCGCCGCCGAAACCTCCCGGTTCCGATGCGAGTATCGTCGTCGTGACGGTATCGTAATCGTAGAACGCCGTGTCGGTCACGCCTTCCTCGGGACGCGGTGCAAAGACGCGAGCCACACCGGTGCTGGCGCCGGTGTTGATTTCGATCTGTTCGCCTAGCAGGATCTCTCCGACAGCGGCGATCCTCACCGCGCCGGCCGTCGATTGCGACGCGTGGATTTGAACTCCTTCGTCGATGGTGAGGTCGGCGTCGGTCTGCAACAGGATCCGTCCATTGTCGCCCCCAGCGACGATCTCGGGATCGGCAGTCCGGTCGCCGCCGTCGTTGCTGAGGTCGGGATCTGCCAGCACGATCGATCCGCCAGCGGACACGCGAATTTCACCGTTGCTGGTTCGCAACATATCGGCGTCGGTCGCTTCATCGCTGGTCACCAAGTTCAATGCATCGGTCTCGAGGATCTCTAGATCGCCGCGGCCGCTGCCACTGACTTCGGCTTGCAGGTCGTTGATCGTTGTTGTCAGTTGAACCGCGTTGTCGCCATCATCGCTCTGATTCCCCGCGATCAAATGCAGGTCGTCGGCGAAGATCAAATTGTCATCATCGATGTCGGTATCTAGGATGTCATTGTCGGCGGTCAGGTGCACATCGGCCCCCGCCGCTGCGGTAATCTTCGTGACCAAAATGCTACTCGCCGCACCATTGGCGACCAACGCGATGTCGCGACTGTCGGCCTGTCCAATCGCTGCATCGGAGGAGCTTGTGTTGGTCGACTGCACCTCGGTCGCTGTGATCGTTCCACCCGCGGTGACCGCGATGCGACCGTCTCCTGTGATCACCCGACGCAATTCAATTGCATCGGATTCCACGATTTCGATCGTCCCGGATGTCGTCGCTTCGGCCTCCAAGACGTCGACCGAGGTTTCGATCGCATTTCCAACGCCGATGCCTAGCGGAGCCGTTAGGATCGCTTCGACCGCCGCGATGTCTTGGTCGGAATCGCCCGCCGGATCGGCGTCGATGATTTGCGATGATTGTGAAGTCAGGATCACATTGGCCATCGTCGATGTGATGTCGCCGATCGTGACGTCTTGCTCTGCTGTCCCGGTGATGTTTCCGGCCACCGATTGCAGCGTCGCTGTTGGAGCCATCGTCAGGTTGCCCGTGGTCGCCGTCAGATCGATCGTTCCGGCACCGGCTGTCGTCACGTCGACGAAAGCGTTCAGCAGAATGTTGCGGGACGCATCGATCACGATGGCTCCGCTGCCACTGGCGATGTCGGCGCCAGCGATCAGATCGCTGTCGGCGCCATTTGCGTCGATCTGAACATTCCCCGATCCGTCGGCGGAGATCGCCCCGTCGCCGGAGGCTGCGGTCCCTTCGTTGAGCGTGATGCTGCCATCGATCGTTTGCAATGCGATCGAACCGTCGCCATCGGTTGTGCGCAGATCGCTCTGCAACGCATCGGTTCGATCCGTCGAGGATGCATCGTTCCCGACCCGCTGCACCGTCACCTCGACATCGTCGATCGCGATGCTATCGGTCTCGAGCAACTGGATCCCGCCGGAGGTCGCGCGGCCGCTGAGCGTATCGACATCGGTCTCGATTGCATTGGTTGCCGTTCCAACGCCAATGGCCGCAGCCAAACGCAAGCGGTTGGCTGTCACATCGACATCCGCATCGTCGGGATCCGCGTCCAGAATCGATCCGCCGGTGCTGATCAGCGAGACGTCGGCGTCGGTCGCGACGATATCGCCAATCGTCAGATCGGCTCCCGCCGCCGCGCGGATATCGCCTGCCTCGGTTTGCAGTGTGGCAGTTGCCGCCATCGTCAACGCCCCCGCAGTCGCTTCGAGATCGATCGTGCCGTTGGCCGCTGTGGTAACGTTCACGCCAGCGGCGACTGCAATCGAATCGGCGGCGATCAGACTGATATTGCCAACGCCGCTGACAATATTTGCGTTGGCGTTGATCTGCGAACCGAGGCCTTCGGCCGCGATCAGAACGTTCCCGATCCCATCGGCTTGGATCGCGCCGTCTCCCGCAGATGCCGTTCCTTCGTTGAGCGTGATCTCTCCGGCGAGCGACCGCAGCACGATACTGCCGTCATCGGTCGTGCGGAGGTCGCTTTGCGCGAGGTCGTTGACCGTCGTTTGCGTCGACCGGAACTCGGGACGCTGCACCTGGACCGCGACATCATCGATACGCAGGCCATCGGCTTCGATCACGTGGACGCCACCGTTTCCCGCACGCGCACTCAGCGTCGCAACTTGGGTCTCCAGTCCGTTGGCCGTCGCTCCCAGCATGCCTACGCCGTTCAACGCGTTCATTCGCAAGCCCGCTGCCGTGACGTCGATTGCCGCGTCATCCATGTCGGTGTCGACGATCGATCCGGCGATGCTGGTGATACTCACGTTGGCAAGCGTCTCGATGCGGCCGACTGAAATCGTTTGGTCGGCAGCGATATGGATATCGCCGTTTACCGTTTGCACGCGGGCTTCGGCAGCCATCGCGATCGCGCCGCTGGTTCCCGCCGAAAGGCTCGCGTCGATCGCAATCGTCCCGTCGCCGCCGGTCTGCACTGTGACATCGTTTGCCAGTTCGATGGACTCTTGAGCTTGCAAGCCGATCTGGCCGCTTCCGCTGAAGACCGATCCATTGATGTTCAGGTTCCCCGACCCGCGTGCGTCCAACAGGACGTCGCCGCCCCCCGCTGCACTCACTGCGATCCCGTCGTCGTCACCATCGTCGAGTGTTAGATCGCCATCGGACGCGACAACTTTGATCGAACCGGAATCGGTTGTCTCCAAATCGGCTAGCGTTTGCGAATCTTCGGACGTGGTCGAATTGAAATGCACGCGATTTACATCGACGGAGACCGTGTCGACAGTCAGATCGCCCGCGGTCTGATGCAGGTAGATTCCATCGGCGCTGCGTGCGGCAACGCGTTGGGCCGCGATGTCGATCGCTTTCAAGTTGTCGCTTGGCAGGCTCGATGGATCGGGCGATCCGATGCTTCCCTCGCCGTCGGAGTTCGCGTCGGCGATCAACATGACCGAGCCGGCGGTGATGTTGAGTGTCGCTCCGTTGCCATCGATGATGTTCCCGGCAGCCGACAAACGGACCGCGTCGGTTCCCGCGTCGATCGCTTGGACGACAAGATCGCTTTCGCCCAGCGTTTCGATGGCGATATCGGCACCGCTGGTGATCGTTGAGCCCACTAGCATGTGGAAGCCATCGACGGCTGGCGTTTCGGCGAACGCATTGCCCGCTTGGCTCCACACCGTCCCCTCGCCCCCGGTGGAAAGATCGGCGGCCAACGCGATGTCGTCCGCGGCGGAAAGGCTCACGTTGCCCGAATCGCTCGCAACGTCCGCGTTGATCACGACATCCGAAGCGTCGCCACCGGCGGCGAGCAACACGTCGCCGAGGCCCGCGGCATGGAGACCGTTGTCGTCGGCATCCCCTTCGTTGATCGTGATCGTTCCGGCCAGCGTCTTCAATTTGATGGGGCCGGCATCGGTCGTTTCAAGATCTGAAAGGCTGGCATCGGTGATCGTGGTCACCGTCGCGTCGGCGCCCACCTGTTGGACCGAAATGTCGGTCGTGTGGTCGATCGCGATCGCGTCGGATTCAAGAATGTAGATGCCGTCGGCAGCGACAGCGGCTAGCGTTGTCACGGCGGTTTGAATCGCGTGGTCGTTGCTTTCAATGGAGTTGCCGGTATCGGAGGTTCCGATCGTCCCCGTTTGGTTCCCGTTGGCATCGGCAACGATTCGCAATGCATCGCCCCGAACATTGCCCAACGTTGACCCATTGTTATCCAGCACGTCGCGTTCGGCGAGCAACGAAACGTCTCCGGTTCCGGCATCGATTAGGCCCAGGAACAGGTCGCTTTCACCAGCGGCTTGCAAGCGGATGTTTCCACCTCCGGAAACTGTTTGCGCGTCCGAACGCATCACGATTCCATCGTTGCCGACACCATCATCGTTTGAATTGGAGGCCGTTAGCGAGATGGTCCCTTCGCCGCCGGTCATCAGATCGGCATTCTGATGGATGTCGTCCGCTGCGTTGATGCTCACGTGGCCGCTTTCGCTGCGGACGCTGGCGTCGATGACGATGTCTGCCGTCGTTGAAATCGTCTGCAGCAAGACGTTGCCGCTGCCATCGGCGACGACCGCATTGCCGTCTGCCGCAGCGGTCCCATCGGTCAGAGTGATATCGCCGGCGAGCGACCGCAGGACGATGCTGCCATTATCGGCTGTCGTCACCAAGTCGTTTTGTGCCGCGTCGATGACTTCGACGACCGACGCGTCGGAGGTGACGCGGTTGACGGTGATCGCGACGTCGCCGACGGTGACTGCGTCGGTTTCCAATAAATTGATTCCGCCAGCGGCGGCGCGCGCCGTGACGACGCCAACGCTTGTTTCGATCGCGTTGCTGCTGGCGCCCAAAGTTCCGACTGCGTTCCCTGCGTTTAGGCGAAGGCCTTCTGCGGTGACGTCGATGTCGGCGTCAACGGGATCGGCGTCGAGGATCGATCCGGTGCGAGCGGTCAGCGAAACGTTGGCATCGGTGGCGAAGATGTCGCCGATCGTCAAGTCGTTGTTTGCGAGTCCTCGGATATCGCCCGTAACCGATTGCAACGTTGCGGTTGCGTCCATCGCCAACGATCCGGTCGATGCTTCGACGTCGATGGTGCCATCGGTTCCTGTTTGAACATCGACATCTGCGTTCAGCTTTAGGTCGCCGGCGGCAATTAAACTGAGGTTGCCAGAGGTCGAACGAATGTCCGCGTCGGCGACGATGTCGGTGTCGATGCCTTCGGCTGATATCAAGACGTTGCCGCTTCCATGGGCGACGACCGCATTGCCGTCTGCCGCAGCGGTCCCATTGGTCAGCGTGATGTCGCCGGCGAGCGACCGCAGGACGATGCTTCCGTTATCGGCTGTCGTCACCAAGTCGCTTTGTGCCGCGTCGATAACTTCGACGACCGACGTGTCGGAGGTGACACGTTTGACGGTGATCGCGACATCGACGACGGTGACTGCGTCGGATTCCAATAGGTTGATTCCGCCCGCGGCGGCGCGCGCTGTGACGACGCCAACGCTTGTTTCGATCGCGTTGCTGCTGGCGCCCAAAGTTCCGATTCCGTTGGCCGCGTTTAGGCGAAGCCCTTCTGCCGTGACGTCGATGTCGGCGTCATCAGGATCGGCGTCGAGGATCGATCCGTCGATCGCGGTCAGCGAAACGTTGGCATCGGTGGCGACGATGTCGCCGATCGTCAAATCGTTGTTCGCAAATCCTCGAATGTCGCCCGCATCCGATTGCAGCGTTGCGGTAGAATTCATCGCCAGCGATCCGGTCGTCGCTTCGACATCGATCGTCCCATCGGTTCCCGTTTGAACGTCGACATTCGTGTTGAGTTGGAGGTCGCCAGCGGCGATCAAACTGAGGTTGCCGGAGGTGGAACGAACGTCCGCGTCGGCAACGATGTCGGTGTCGATGCCTTCCGCTGCAATGAAGACGTTGCCGCTTCCATGGGCGACGACCGCATTGCCGTCTGTCGCGGCGTTACCGTCGGTTAGCGTGATGTCGCCAGCGAGCGATCGCAGGACGATGCTTCCGTTATCGGCTGTCGTCACCAAGTCGCTTTGTGCCGCGTCTTCGACTACGACGACCGACCCGTCGGAGGCAACGCGGTTGACGGTGATCGCGACATCGCCGACGGTGACTGCGTCGGATTCCAATAGGTTGATTCCGCCAGCGGCGGCGCGCGCCGTGACGACGCCAACGCTTGTTTCGATTGCGTTGCTGCTGGCGCCCAAAGTTCCGACTGCGTTCCCCGCGTTAAGGCGAAGCCCTTGTGCCGTGACGTCGCTGTCGGCGTCATCACCATCGGCGTCGAGGATCGATCCGGTGCGAGCGGTCAACGAAACGTTGGCATCGGTGGCGAAGATGTCGCCGATCGTCAAGTCGTTGTTTGCGAGTCCTCGGATATCGCCCGCTACCGATTGCAACGTTGCGGTTGCGTCCATCGCCAGCGATCCTGTCGATGCTTCGACATCGATGGTGCCATCGCCAGCGGTTTGAATGTCGACATTTCCACCCAACTGAAGGTCGCGGGCGGCGATCAAACTGAGATTGCCCGAAGTGGACCGAACGTCGGCGTCGACGACGATATCGGTGTCCAAACCTTCCGCTGAAATCAAGACGTTGCCATTGCCGTGGGCGACGACTGCATTGCCGTCTGCCGCGGCGGTCCCATCGGTCAGCGTGATATCGCCAGCGATCGATCGCAGGACGATGCTGCCATTATCGGCTGTCGTCACCAAATCGCCTTGCGAGCCATCGACGATAGCGGTGGGGACTGTGGTTGCCGAAACGCGGTAGACCATCGCGTCGACATCTCCCACGGTCACTGCATCGCTCTCGATCAGATGGATCCCGCCGCTGGTGGATCGGCCGCTGACGACGACGACACTTGTTTCGATGGCATTGGCTCCAGTGCCCAGTTCACCAAAACCGACAGCGGCATTGAATCGCAGGCGTTGCGCGACGACATCGAGATCCGAATCGTTGGCGTCGGCATCGAGGATCGATCCCGTGGCGCTGATCAGTGAAACGTTGGCAGAGGTGGCAACGATATCGCCGATCGTGAAGTCGCCGTGGGCGGAAACTCGAATGTCACCATCGGTCGATTCCAGGATCGCGGTCGCATCCATGGAGATCTCGCCGACGGACGAATCGAGATCGATCGTTCCCGAGTCGGCGGTTTGCACCCGAACGTCGCTTCCTAAATCGATCGAATCGGCGGAGAGCAAAGAGATGTGCCCGGCATCGGTCTGCACGTGAGCGGAACCTGTCAAAGCGATTAGCCCCGCCGCGTTGCCGATCTGCGGGCTGCCATTGTTGAAATCGGTTCCCGACTTGAGCAGGATCGCGCCGGCCTGCGTCGCTGTGATCGCAACGACAGCCACTGTGATCGAATCGCCAGCCAGTAGGTAAATGTTTCCCGATCCGCCTGCGGCAGTCACGTCGGCTTCGATCGTCAAACTGTCGCCGATGGAAGTCCCTTCGGCTGCGAGCGTGATATCGCCGCCGTCGTCGTTGAGCACTCCAGTACCCGCGGCGATCTGAAACGCTCCGGCGGTGCGGATTGTAATGTTTCCCAACGCGTTGTTGTTCAGGGAATCGGTAACCGCGATTCCCGACAACCCGTCGACTGTCTCGACGGATAGCTCTTTGGCATTTTGAAGATGGATATCGCCCGCGTTGGTAACTGCCGCGAGGTTGGAAACATCGAGATCGAGATCCGCATCGTCGGCAGCGGTTCCCGAACCGATTCCTGTTTCGGCGCGCAGCGCGGCTGAGGTGGCGGTGATATTGGCAGCTTCGTCGGAGCTGCGATTGTCGATGATCCGACCGGCCGTGGTCGTCAGCGCGACGGTCTCGGCGGAAGTGATTCGGCTGATCGCGATGTCGCCTTGCGAGGTCATGCGAATGTCGGCATCTCCCGCGGCGATCGTCGACGAGTCGTGCATCGCGATCCCCGCGACGGCGTCGAACGTAACATCGCCATCAGTGACACCACCGCTGGTGTCGATGCTGACATCGGCGTGGATGTTGATCGTTTCGGCGGTCACCGCCAGCGTTCCGGTGACGCTTCCCGAGCCCAGCAACAACGTTCCAAGTGAGCTGTTGAAGTTGACGACGTCGGTGCCGCCATCATCGCCGTTGATTGTGAGCGCAGCGCGGTAGTCGGAATCCAGCGAATCGACATTGATCGTTTGGTTGCCATCGCCACCGTGGATCGTCATCGAGACGTTGGGGTTGTTGAAGTGGACGACTTCGCTGAGCGGGATACCACCATTGTCGGAAACGATCTTGTTGTCCAACGGTGTGGGCAACGGCCCGACCGCGTCGCCGGGACTGGACAACGTGATCGTTTCTGTTGCCGCAGAGGAATTGAATGTGAAGCTACGATCGTCGACGTTCAGGTTGTCGAAGATCGGTTCCAATCCGTCGTAATAAATCGTGGTTGAACCCCCTAGACCGCCGTTGTTGGTCGCGTCGGTGATCACGATCGAGCCGACATGCCCGACGGTGCCCTCATCTTCAAAGAAGTAATGCACGCTATCGATGGTTGTCATTGCGGGCGAAGCTTCGAGAATCAACGTGTCGCCGTCGATTCCTGGGATCGCGTCGTTGCCGATTCCATCGTTCGCTTGCGAACCGGCATTGAAATAGATGCCCCCGCTGACATCGATGCTGCCGTTGTCGGGTTGGACGATCTTCAAGACGTCGTCGCCGCCGTAGCTGTCGAAGGTGATCGAGGTGATGTCGCTGAAGGAAACCGGTCCGAGCGTGATTTCGTCTGCCGTGCCGATACCCGTCGTCAGTACGAAGGTTCCGGAGGCTTCACCGTCGAAGGTGACGACCAACATGTCGTCTTGATCGGTGCCGACGATCAACATGTCTTCCACACCCACCGCGATCGGATCCCCTTGGTAGGCACCGATGTGCGGCAGTGTTGTGGCGATGTCGGACTGGAATTGAGTCGATTGGTAAGCGGCCGAAGAGCCAAAGCGAAGTGTATAGAATTCGGCGAGGGGGATCGCCGTGGCGTTGGTTTGATCGCCGTTGGCAAACGGATTGGCATCGTCGCCGGTGATGTTGGAGGCGTCGAGCGTCTGGTTCGAATCGACGTCATTGGCGAAAAAGGCATTGTTGACAACCACCGCGTCCGCTGGTGTGATCACGCCGCTGCCCTGGATCGGCGGTGCCGGAGGCAGTTGCTGAAGATACAACACGATCGACGTGCCATTGTCGCCGGTGTAGGTGTTCTCGGCCGTGGGGGCTTGGTCAAAAGCCCAGTGGGCAACGAGGTTGGCGTGCGTGCTGACTCCCGCGGCGCGGATGGCATCCCGTTCGGCTGTCGACAACGCGGTGTCGTACCAAGCGACATCATCCATCATGCCATCGAAGAACCGATCGCTGCTGCTGGCGTCGCGGCCCATGAACATCAAGCCATTGACGGTATCAGCGACCGAGGTCCAGTTGAGATTTTCCGGCGTGTAACTCGATAGATACGTCGATTCAACACCGTCGACATAAATTTGCATTTCGCTGGTGGCGAAATCCCAGGTGTACTGGATGTTGTGCCAACCCGAATCCAAGACCGCCGCATCGCCGCCACTGCGAATGACGTAGTCGCCGTTGGTCGACGTGCGACCGTAGACCTGACCACTGCCGTTGGTCCGATACTGCATTTCGAAACCACCGTTTTCGGGGCCTTCGAAAAATTGGTTTCGCCGATCGGTGGCATCCATCTGGACCCAGAAGTTCAACGTGCCGCTGGATCCCACATCGAACGTGGCATCTTGGAACGTGGCGAAATCGTCGGCACCATCGAACGCCAACGCACCATCGAACCGGCCTGCTCCGGCGACAAATTCGGGACCCAAGGGAACGATCCCATCGGTCACCAGCCGCATCTCTATCCCTTGTTGATTGTCGATCGCCGTCTTCCCACTGGTCTGATCGAAGTCCCAATGGGCGATCATACGGGCATCGGCAGCGTACGTCGCCGCTCCGCCGGTCATGACACTCTGGACCTCCGTTTGGCTGAGCACTGCGTCGAAGAAGGCTAGGTCGTCCATCGAGCCGTGGAAATCGCGTGCGTCGGGGTTCCCAGGATCACGGCCGATAAAGATCGCCTGCATCGTGTCGACGATTTCGGTCCAATCAGGACTCACATCGGGATCGTAACCGGAACGATAGGCAACTTCGACACCGTCGATGTAAATATGGCCCTGCTGTGATGCGTGATCCCAGGTGAACGCGAGGTGGGTCCAGGTGTCGGCCGCAATCGTGTCGGTGCTCCAGACCAGCGTATCGCCATCGCCTAAGTTGCCGGGATAAAAGTAGAGGTCGTTGCTGTGACGAAGCTGAAATTCGACCGCTCCGCCGGCAATTTCCTGACGCTTGCCAAGCACATCGGGATTGATCCAGACCGTAAAGCTGCCCGAATCGCCGATGTCGATTCGATCGTCTTGCACGAGCCCAAAGTCGCCGTCGCCATCGAGGTAGATTGCGCCATCGAACCGACCGGCTGCCGGTTGCCACGTCGGTTGCTCTTCGCCGGGCTGTTGGCCGCCGTACGCAAAGCCATAAAAAATGTTGTCTTGGATCCGAATCTGATCGGTGTGGTTGGTAAACGCCGGATTGATGTAAACGCCCGCAGGTTGCGCATGGACGCCGTTTTGGTTTTGCGTGTCGGTGTCGCGCCAATCGAACGTGTTGTGGTCGATCAGGAGGCCGTCGGGCGTGAGTCCCTGGTTCGTGATCGTGACCGTATGGTTTTGGTCGCCGCTGGATTGGAAGTCGACAGGATCGAGTCCGTTGCCGAAGTAGTTGAACGAGATCTCACCGCTGAAGGCAAAGTTGTTCGGTTCGCCAAACGTTCCCTGCGGCCCGATCGCGATCGGTCCCCAACGGAAATGGTCCTCGCGGAATTCGTTGCGCGTGATCAGGAAGTTTTCGCCGCTGCCATCGGCGCCGTCGCGGATCGTAGCGCGGCCCCAACGCCCTTCAAAAATGGAATCCGAAACTTCCAAGTGGTCTGCCGTTTCGAAGACGATCGCGCTGCGATACCCTTCGTCGTCCAACGGGTTGCCACCGAACGACTCGCCAAATTGAACCTGGTGGATCGTCGTGTGATCCGCTTGCGTCAACACGACGTAGCCTTGGTAATCGTTGGCCAGGAAGTCCACCCAACCCAACTGCATCCCACGTAGCGTGACGTTGTCGGCTGTGATCCGAATCGCTTCGTCGTAATTGCCGGCCGGCGCACCCGCTTTACGAAGCTCGGTCTGCCCCATCCCTTGGCCTTCGATCGTGACCGAGCGATCGATCCGCAAGGTGCCGGTGTGGACATACGTCCCCGCGTCGACGTAAACGGTGCCACCGAGGTCGACGCTTTGAATCGCTTCTTCCAACGTCGGGAAGGCATCGATTCCCAGAATCCCGGGTTGGTTGCCGGCGGTGTTAAAGTCGACGTCGGCGATCACGCTGCCGGGTGATTGCGTGAAGTCGTGGGAAACGAAGACCTCCGCCCGCGTCGCCGGAATGCCGATCAAGGTGACGTCGTTACCGTCGCCGCCGTTGTAATCAATGCGGTACTGAAGACCTCCCACCGCGGTCACCGTACCGCCGTTTTCCAACACGACGTTCGATGTGTCGACAAACCGACCGACGACCGCATCGGTGCCATCGTTGTCGATGATCGTATAAACGTCGCGCGGGTTGGCTTCGGTCGATCCCAAATCCTCGAGGTTCAGCAGAACGTCGGTGCCAATCGTGACCGTCCCTTCCACACGCATTTGATCGTAATCGACGCCCGCAATGCCGCCGGGCAATGCGGCCAAAGGATCGTTGGCATCGTGATCGTCGATCTCGACGGCAAAGGTGGAACCACTGGAGAGGTTTAGATTGGCAACCGTCAGCGATCCGGGACTGTCGCCGGGAGCGAGTGTGCTTCCGGATTGAAGATTCACGCTGGCCGTCCGGTCGCCTGCGAGAACGGTTCCGGTTCCCGAGAGGCTTGCCCCGTTGTGAATCTGCAAATCCGCTTCGCTCCCGTTTGCGGTGAGGTCGAATTCGCCCGTGATTCGGACCGTGGGAGAATCGCCGGCGCCCGAATCGCCAGCTTGTAGCAAAGTCGACGACATCCCCGTGATTTCGATCGGCTTTAGTCCCGTGAAAGTGATTGTCGAGCTGCCCAGCGCCGGGTCGCCTACGGTGATCGATCCCTCGGCAGGCAGCAGCGTGTTCAATGAATAGACGGCCGTTTGCGTGCCGTCGCCGATCAGACTCAAGCGATCCGACGCCGCTTCGCCGGGATCACTGTTGGGACCGCCATGGTAGGTGATCGAAGGAAGCGATGCGTCGTTGGGGGCATTGTGGAAATCGACGACCAAATGATCCTGGCCACCGCCGAGCGAAACATCGATCGAAGTCACTGTGTCTAACGACGTGACCGGTGCGCCGAGATGATCGACGATTTCCAAAGGGGACCCCAGCTGGGTGATCTGAAGCTCGCCGTCGGTATTCGAATCGATCGTGACCGTTTCGTTGGCGACTGCGGCGTCACTGGTGATCACCAATTCCCCCATGGCCGACAAGACGCCCCCTGCGTCCAACACGATCCGTTTCTCAAGCCTTCCAACGCTCAAGGGGGCCGCGCGACGCAACCGGACCGGCAGAGGGGGGCGGACCGGCTGGGCACCCCGAACTCGCAGCAGCTGGCGTGCCCAAGCTTTCGCCTGGTTAAACCGTTGGAGGGCGTGTAACAATCGCATCGACGAGATTTACCTTTTCAGCGGCCATTGAATTAACGAACGCAGGGGTAGGGAGATCGTTCAGAATAACCGCTTATCCTAGTCACCGCACGTTTGTGGCCGATCGTTTTCCCCAGACAAACCCGCAAGTTTCCCCCCCGATGACCTCCCGAGAGATCGGGATTTGCTTGGGTTTAGCGATTATATCGAAGCTATCGAGAGTACCAGTAACGCTGGTGGCAGGGGGGGCGAGTGCCGATGTTCTAAAAAAGCCGGTTCATCGATACCCTCGATTTGGAGGGTCGGTGGCATCCTTTCTTCCTGAGCAACGATCGATGCGCCATCCAATCTCTACAATCGCGGCTTTGCTAGCCCTCTCCACGACCCCGATTTTCAATTCCGGGGAGACCGCAGCGGTCGATCTGGAACGGCAATACGGGCCTGCCGGACGGTTTCAGGTCGCGATGATCGAAGTTGCACCGGCTGCGCTACCTGTGGAGCAGCCATCGGACGAAAGTGAGACAACGACGGCTTCCGGGGAGGCCGATTCGGCCAAACGCGATCCGATTGCGGAGCGTATGGCGAGACTGACGAAGCCATTGGGGCAGATTCGGTTGGAACCGGTTTCGGATGGTTCGAAGTCGCCCGAAGACAAAGCGGCCGCCCAACTTTCGGGAGAAGTGACCGTCATCACCGCGGAATTTCTGCCGTTTGCACCCTTCGATCGTTATCCGATCTGTTCGTGTCACAATCCGTTGTATTTTGAAGAGCCCGATCTGGAACGTTGTGGCAATGGGTGTGGGATCGCAACGACCGCCGTTTCCGCTCTCCATTTTCTTGCCAACACGGTGACCCTGCCGTATCAAGTCGCCGCCGATCCCCCCTGCAAGACGCATTGTGCCTTAGGCGATTGTCGCTGCTGCGAACAAATGCCCCGCATGCGACCGTTTGAATGCAAGCTGCACGCGGCAACGTTACAGGGTTTGGCAACCGCCGGTTTTGTCTTTCTGCTTTTGTAGCGTCGACAGAACGACTTAAAGCAATCCGCCGTCGAGGGCTGGAGAATCCGAACAGCGGTCGCAGTTTGCGGTCGTCGGATTGGGGAAACAGGCCGACCGCTCACTGCGACACACTGATATAGTTATTGGCCCGAAGGCTTTGGACTACAGATCGATTTCGATCTTTTCCGCGTTGGCAGCTTCACGCAGCTTCGACAACGCACGGGCTTCGATCTGGCGAATCCGCTCTTTGGTGACGCCCAACTCTTCGCCGACCTCTTTCAAGGTCTGTGGTTCATTACGGCGTCCCAATCCAAAGCGAGCGCTGATGATCCGTTGTTCGCGATCGTCCAAGCGATTCAGGATTCGATTGACCTGACGTTGGCGACGTTGATGCGCCGATTCTTCGGCGATGGGATCTTTACGTTCATCTTGAGCGGCCAGGAACGGTTCCTCACCCGTGGTGCGGAAGCGATCGCGGTGCTTGAATTCGTCCGGAATCGTGCGGGCGAAGTTCTTCATGATCGACCAGCTAGCGTACGTGCTGAACTTGTTGCCACGAGCGTAATCGAACTTTTCGACCGCGCGGATCAACGACATGTTGCCGTCGCTGACCAGACCGAAGAAGTCGTCGGTCGATCCCACGTGTCGTTTCGCGATCGATACGACAAGACGCAGGTTCGATTGAACGATCTTGTTTTTGGTCTGCACCGCTTGTTCGTAAAGGGCTTCGATTTCGTCCATCAGCGAACCCTTGGCGTTGCCGGGAACCAGTTGCTCGCGCAGCTTGTTCGCTTTGTGCTTGAGGTAGTTCATCTTACGGAACAGGTAATATTCCTGTTCGCGATCCAACAGCGGCACGTCGTACAAGCTGGCCAGATAAGGTGGCAGTCCCGCGGGAACACGCAGCTTGCGCGGCGCTTTCTCTGGTTCGGGCATTGCACCGAGGATTTCTGGTTCGAGTTTCGCGTTTTCGAAGTCTTCGTTGTACATGTAGTCCAACGGCAGTTCCATGATCCGAGCGGCTCGCATGTCGACGAGGATCCGTTGGATGCTGCTACGCGTACGGCCGTAACGCTTGCACAATTGAGGGACGGTCGTGCCGCGACGGGCCAATTGGAAGATCGCTCGCTTGTCATCTTCGGTCAATGCACCGCGATGATTTGGGAAGATCGCCAGTTGGGGATTCTCGGCATCGTAGTTCTTCAGGGTGTAGCGGATCGTTTCAGCACTGCGGCTCATCCGCGCCGACAAGCGGCGGGTGACTTCCGACAGGCTGGTACCGCGAGTCGCCATTTGGCGAGCGCGTTCGATCATCTCCCCCTTCTCATCTTCGCTCAATTGGCTGAAGCGTTCGCCTCGCTTGACGCGATCCTTATTACGGGCAACAAAGTGCTCGACGCTGCTGTGCAGAAAGCCGACGCGCTTGCGTCCTTCAAACACGAAGCGGCGGCTCACCAAGCCCTGATCACGCCAACGGCTGATCGTCTTGGTCGAGACGTTAAACATCTTGCTGAGATCGTCGACGGTGTGGACCGGTTCGGTCGCTTCGTCGGCATTGACATCGGCGGCGTCCGAAACGTCTTCAACGAACAGACGCAGGTCGTGACGGATATCTTTGCCGTGCACCAATCGACGCGAGGGTTGCTCGGGGCGGTATTCCGTGATGCGGTAGCAGACGAGATCATAAGGATAATCCTTGTTGATCTCGATTTCCGAGAGCAACTTCTCCGCACGCGCGGCTTGTTCCAACTTTTTGCTGCGAGGAGCAAAACGTAGGTGGTCGCGCAGTTCCTTGACAGCTTGGTCGCGATAGTCTTCGTGCATCACACATATTCCCCGTATACCGACAGCGACGGCATCCCTACGACCCCGGCGGGTCGCTCCGTCATTGCTGCCTAAAATTAGGCCCGGGATTCGCCTCTTCCCGAGGCGGGTTAACACGGACGGCGGCTTCCGGACTCCTTGTCCCTCAACCAACCCATGTTACGAAAACCAAACGTGTTGAGTTCTTTTCAACACCTTGATTTCATAAATGGATACCGTTGTCCATGTACATCGTTCCAACTCAATCAATCTTGGGCGTCTGCCCTACAATTTGAATCCTATCATGAGTACGCGGGATCCGTTGTGAACCACACCACACATTCCAGAAAGCTTCGAGTCACAGGTCCTTACTAGGAAATTAGAGGCCAAACAGAATAAAAGCGTTCATGAATTTCCGTCCAATTTCGACTAAGTGTCTGAAAACAAAGGACTTAAATTTTTTAGCCCGCTTCGGTCACCCACCTTTGGAGCTTTGTAAGTTGTTCGTATCCTGTCCCCAAGCCGTGTAAAAACTGTCCTGTGGTATCAATTTGACGCCAGGTTGTCGCAATTTGCACCACCACGCTGCCAATTTGGCCACCTAGGATGCCTTTAGCCTGTCTCTATTGTATCGAGAGGGCAACCGACGCAGTTCCTGCGCCGATTCACCTGGTGAATTCCAGTGGCAGCCCTCGCCGCGGCGTTTATTCGTGACGCAATGCTTCGATCGGATTCATGCGAGCAGCGCGAATCGCGGGATAGAGGCCGCTGAGGATTCCGACGCCCATCGCGATCACCACAGCAATCGGAATCGATAGCTGGACGATTTGTGGCCGCGCCTCACGGATCGCCTCCGGTAGCGCAGCGAGCTTCTCGGGGATGAACTCGGTGGCCAGTAATCGCATGCCGTCGTACATCCAAGGACTCAGCAGCCCCAGGACGATTCCAAGCAGCGATCCGACGAAGCTGAGAACGATTGTTTCGACGAGAAATTGCCAAACGATATCGGCGCGCTTCGCCCCCAGGGCGCGGCGGATCCCGATCTCGCGCGTCCGTTCGGTGACGCTGGCCAACATGATGTTCATGATCCCGATACCGCCGACGAACAGCGAGATGAAGGCGATCAGGACGCCGATGCCGATAAACATCAGCCGCATGTTCTCGGCTTGTTCTAGTAATTCGAGTGGGAAGACGACCGAGATGTCGTTTAAAGCCGCATGCCGCGGCCCCAACAGATCTTCGATAAACGCGGCCGTTGTTCGCACATTGCTAACCTTATCGATCTTCAGGGTGATCTGGTTGAGTTCGACGATGTCCATCGAAAAGCTGCCGCTGCCGCGGGTCACGATCGTATCGCCGATCCGCTGTTCGAGTGTCTTCAGCGGGATGTAGACATCGCTGGAAAAGTCCTGCGAATCGAGCGAGCCGCCGATCGCGGCCGATGCAGTGCGGTGCTTCAGCACCCCGACGACACGATAAAAATCGGTGTGCTCGGGAAGATAGATCCGCTTGCCGATCGGGTTTTCAAATGGGAACAGCTTTTCAGCCACCTTGGCCGCCAATACGCAGACGCTGTCCCGTTTGACGTTGTTCAGGTCGGTGATGAATTGGCCTGAATCTCCCTCGGGGCCCGGTTGCAGTTCCAATTTCGTGACTTCGGCATATTCGGGAGTGCAGCCGACCAAGCGGCCATCGATCGACCGGTCCTGGTACATGAACTGGCGTTTGATTTCACGAATCGGCAGGGCGCTGCGAATCGTCGGCACGGTGGCGATCAATAGTTCCAGTTCGTCGCGTTGCAGACCGTAAGGAACCGCGCTGCGGCCGGCGAAGACGTCGCTTGGCGGCTTGACGGTGCGGACGATGATCGTGTCCGCACCAAGGCTCTCGATCTGTTCCTGGACTACACGACTGGCACCGTTGCTGATCGCCGTCAGCGCGATCACGACCGCGACGCCGATCAAGATGCCAAGCATCGTCAGACCGCTGCGGAGCGGATGCAGCATCAAACTCTTGACGCCCAGTCGGAAGGTTCTCAGAAGCAACATAGATGTTCAGGTTTCGTCGGTGTTGGCAATGCTTCGTAGGGTGAATCGGCAAGGGAAACGTCGGCGGCAGGGGCTTATTCGTCGCGGACCGCTTCGGCGGCAGCCAGCGAAGCCTGGCGCGCTCTGGTTCGCTCTTCCTCGCTGTTTTGTTTGTCGCTGCACAGCAGGCCATCCTTCAGACGAACGATGCGGCGGGCCCGTTCAGCGACGTCGTCTTCGTGCGTGACCAGAATGATCGTCCGCCCCTCGTTGTTCAATTGATCGAACATTGCCAAGATCTCAGCGGTTGTCCGCGAATCGAGGTTTCCGGTCGGTTCATCGGCGAGGATAAAATAGGGATCGTTGACCAGCGAGCGCGCGATCGCCACGCGTTGCTGTTGACCGCCGGACAGTTGTGTCGGGCGGTGGTCCAAGCGATCGCGCAAGCCGACAAGTGCGGCCAGTTCGACGCAGCGTTGACGCTCCTTGGGCCCCAGTCGCCCCTGGTAATACAGCGGCACTTGGATGTTTTCAACAACGGTTAATTGTTGGATCAGGTTGTACGATTGGAAGACAAATCCGATCCGGCGGCTGCGGACCTCGGCCAGTTTGTCGTCGGTCATGCGCGATATGTCGTCGTCCCCCAACAGCAGTTGTCCGCTGGAGGGTTTGTCGAGGCAGCCGAGCATGTTCAGGAGCGTGCTTTTGCCGCTGCCCGAAGGGCCCATGATGGCAACGTAGTCACCCTCGGGCACGTCGAACGAAACGCCGCGCAGCGCGCGGACGGTTTCGCTTTTGAGCACGTATTCCTTCTTCAGATCGCGGATCGAAGTCGCCAGTCGGACCATCGGATTATCGCCCCGCGCCGTTGTTGGAGGCGGCGAAGCGAGCAGCCATCGCGCTTGTAAGTTCGGCGCGCGTGACTTTGCCATCGCTGTCGGCATCGGCCGCTTTGGCCATCGATTGACGACGGTCTTCCATCTGCCCGATCTCCTCTTCCGAAAGCGAACCGTCTTTGTCGGTGTCCGATTCGTCGAAGATGCGTTTGACGATCGCCGCTGGCGACGGCGGTCCGCCACCGTCCCGACCTCCAGGACCGCGAGGTCCTTCGCCGCCAGGGGCGGAGGCTTGCGCGGGGCTGGGCCCATCGGCTGGTTGGGGCGCATTGGGGGGAGCGCCATTGGTGACCGAGACGCCTGTTTTGCCTTCGATCAAACCAGCCAAGCCGGTGTTGGTATCGGTCGATGCGGTCGGTAGATCGGTTAAGAGATTCAAATGCTGACGCAGGTTCAAAACGATCTCATCCCCTTCGTCCAAGCCCGATGCGATCGCAGCCAATTTGTCGTTGGTCGCATCGATTTCGATCTTGCGAGTTTCGAATTTGCCCTGCGGGGTGCGCACCAAAGCAAACGTTTGTTGGCTGTGTTCGTAGACCCCCTGGATCGGGATCTGCAACGCGTCGGGTTTCTGTTGGACAAAGATCTGCACCTCGGCGGTCATCCCGGTGCGGATGCTTTCAGGTGGATCGATGATCGCGATCGAGCAGGCGTATTCCTTGATCGACGACGTAAAGAAGCTGCTTGGTTCGGAGTAGCGGTTGACCTTGGTCACCTGGCCCAACAGTTCGACGCCGTTGAGCGACGAGACGCTGATCTTGCATGGCATGCCTTCGGAAACCAAGGCGATCCGCGATTCATTGATCTTCGCTTTAACCTGCATCTGCGTCGGATCGGGCAGGCGGATGATCGCTTGCCGTTCGCGAACGGTTGCGCCCGCTTCGACGACAAATTCGGCGTTGCCGCCGCGGCTGCTGAAGCGGTTGGCGTGAACAACCACCCCATCGCTAGGGGCGTAGATCACACAGGCCTCGATCTGTTCTTCCATCTCAGCATATTTGTCCTGTTCTTCACTGAGCGTGCTTTTGTTCGCTTCGAGGACCGCGCGAGCCGATTCGATGTCGCTGTCATATTGAACCAGGAACTTTTGTTTGGTCAGTTCCTGCAAAACCTTCAGCCGCCCCTGAGCAGCTTCCAGTTGGTTTTGCGTATTGGCGACGGCAAACTGATCGGCTTCCATTTGCAGCGATTTGACCAGCCCTTTGGCGACAAGTCGTTGGGTGCTGGCGAGGGCCAATTGCGCTTTACGGAGTTCCTGTTCGGCGACCGCCAGTTCGCTGAGGATCGCTTTCTCTTCGGTCTTAAAGGTTCCCTCGAGGTACTCTTGCCGCGAGATCTCAGCCTGTTTCAACAATGCCGCTGCGTTGGTCACATTGGCTTCGGCCCCCAGTAGCACGATCCGCTGCGTCTTTAGGTCCTGCTCCAGTTGGGACGAATCGAGTTCGACCAGTTTGTCACCCGCTTTCACCCGGGCTCCTTCATCGATGACCCACAGGATCGCCGTGCCACCGCCGCCGCGGGCCTCGACTTCGCATTCGAGTTCGATGTTTTTACTGCTTTCGATCTCCCCCTGTTCGAGCACGATGTGGTCGAACGCGCCACGACGAACGACATCGGTAATCAATTCACCGGTGTTTTTCGCTTTGGCGGGACGAATCTTGACGTACCAGTAGGCGCTTCCTCCCACTGCGGCCAAAACGATCAAAATCGATAGGATCGACAGCATTCCGCCGCGGCGGATGGGGGCAGGTTGTAATCGAGGCTTCATGAGGGGGAATCTCCGCTGACAAAGGGCGCCAGCCAAACGGAAAGGTGGGGATGTATCCAGAGGGACTGCGCGTCATCACGACGTCGCACGACATCAAAGTTCAGTATAGACGGCTAGGGAGCCGGCGAAAGCAACGAACTCAAAACTTGCAGCGCCCACGATGCACTGCTTCATCGACGGTGTGCGAAAAACGCGACGATTACCAGTCAAACCCCGGCCGACACGATTAAGACCGCAAAAACAATCGAATTGCGGGGCGGAGGGTCAGCGGACCCCTTCGAATAGCCGCGATCCGATCCGTACGCAGGTCGATCCGTGAGCGATCGCCGCTTCAAAATCGCCACTCATGCCCATCGAAAGTTCTGGCAACGGCAGTCCGGTTGTAGCGGTCAAGCGATCTCGGAGAGCGGCCAGCGCGGCGAAATCGACCGCCGGATCGTGATCGGGGCGATCAAACGAGGCCATCCCCATCAGGCCGACAATTTTTAGCGCGGGCAACGCGATCAATGCGGGGAGAATCTGGTCGATCTGTGTTGGATCAAAACCGTGCTTTTGCTGATCGCCAGAGACGTTGATCTCCAGCAGGCAGGAGGTGCTTTGCCCCAGTTCGGCACTGTTTTCGGAGACCGTTTGGGCCAAGCGGAGCGAATCGACCGAATGCAGGCGGTGCAACAACGGCACCGTCCGCCGCGATTTGTTCCGCTGCAAGTGTCCGATGAGATGCCAGCGGATCGATGGATCGGCCAGCGCTTCCGCTTTTTGCCACAGCACCTGCGGACGATTCTCGCCAAGATCATGGCAGCCGGCCCGAACCAATGCCTGCGTCATCGCGGCGTCGACATATTTCGTGACCCCCACGATGGTCACATCCTCGCGGCTTCGACCCGCCGAACAGCACGCGGCGTCGACTTGATCGCACACTGCTTGCCAATTGTCGTCGATCCGTTTCTGGATGGTTGCGGAAACCTGGTCGGTCACGTTCGTTGGTTTCCAACTCTATTGGAGGTGATTGGTGCGGACGACTTGGTCGATCAAACGGTCGAGCTTATCACCCGAAAATTCCATCCTGGCAGCAGCCAACGCAAACAAACGCTTTTCGGATTCAGACATCTGCCCGTCGGCGGCCATCATCCGAATCAGATCGCTCAAAACCGCTTCCTGTTCCTCCGCGTCGGTTGGCAGTTCCAACCGGGCATCATCCCCCAGGGCATACGAGACCGCGTCGCAGAGTTCCTGTTCCTCGAAGCCAAGTTCCGCGCAGCGTTGGCTCAGCAGCGACAGTTCGTGTTCGGCCAGCGCGCCGTCGGCGATGGCCATCACGACCAGATTTTTCAAGTAAGCGATGCGATCCATCGATTGGGGGTTCCCGAAGCGTTCGCGAAATGTATCCGTAAGCGGCGTTCACGGCGCGTCGATTCCAATTGGCGGAAGGCTCGCATTTCCTCACGTCGACAAATCGAACGCGGGGCGGAGACTGAGCCCGCTTCGATTGGAAAACGGCAGGCCCTGATTGCCAAGACGCCGTTGGTTCCGCTTGCGGAATCCATTATCTTCCGCGTCGATGGCATTGGCAACCTGCCGTGGAATCCGACGGCAGACGCAAGCGTCTTGATGATGAGGCGAGGCCGGCAGTACGTAATCGCTAGCTGCGTCAACCGCGGAAGGTTTCGCGAGCCTGCCGGGAGTCGTTGTTTTCCCTACCGGACGACTCTCATTCCTTGATATCCAACGTGAACGAATTTTCCGTCCCTTCGGCGACGGTGATGCTCAGCGGAGTCGTCTTGGCAGAGGCGAACTTTTTCGGAAACGGAGTCGGCGTGGCGACAGCCGACGGGGCGCTGCCCGGTTCCGGTGGAACGGGATCCACTTCGGGAGGAAGTAAGGTCACCTGATAGGTTCCGTAGGGGACGTGCTCGAGACTGGCGACACCTTGCGGGTCCAAAGTCGCGCCGCCTCCCTGCCCGGACAAGTTTAATTGGCCCGCCGGCACGGGTTGGCCTCCTGAGAGGATCGTGATCGAAACCGCTTCGCCCGGGTGTAGGTAGTCGGGTTCGTGATCACACCCAATCGAAACGAAGAGGCCCGTCATCGCCAACAGGGAACGCAAAACATGCCTGTGCGTCTTGGGGCAATGTTTAAAAGTGAAGTGCATCGTTTGGTCTGTGAGTGGTGGATGAAGATGTGTGTGACAATTAACGATTGCCCTGTCGGCAGACGATCGCAATGGCGGAACGCTTGGTTCCGCCAGAAACATTTAGCGAGGTGAATGTTAGAACTCGCCCATCACCTGGCCGTCGTCGCGAATGCTCAGCTTGATCATCGTGTCGAGTTCGATCGTCTCGGTCACAAAGCGGACGGCGCCATCGGTCAACAGGCCGTGGATTCCGCCCGGGTGGAACGAGTTGAGGATGGTGTTCACTTCGTATTGGCTGCTAGCACTCGACGGAGCCCCCGATTTCCAGAACGCGTTGGGGGAATAACGAACTGTGGTGATTCCACCCGCATAAGCGGCCAAGCTGGAGAACGATGAAAGGCTCATGTTTTCCAACATCTGTTCGCCCGAATTGTTCACCCAACCGTGCCAACCGCCCAACGGATTTGCGCTGGCTTCTTTGCCGTTCACGTTTCCCGATTGTTCGGCGATGATCAACGTGCTCGACGTGCCGTCGGTGCAATCGCGGAATCGCTTGTTGAAGTAGACCATCATCATGCCGTTGTTGCAGTAGGTACCGCCGCTGACGATATTGTCGGCCGTGCAGGCAGTCGTCCGGCCACTAAGGTCGGGGGTCGCCCCCGAGACGCCGACGTAATCCATGACCATGCTTGTGATATCGGTCGTCGAATAGCGAGACAGCGGAATGTCGGCGATGTTCGTTGCCCCATGAGGACTCGACGGACAGACGTACCCGGCGATTCGCAGCGTCCTCAATACCGTGTTGTTGGTGAACGGACCGCTGTGTGCCCAGAAGGTGCCGGTTTCGAAATCAATCTGATCGTGTGCTGCGGTCTCCTCGATGAACGGCAGGATCAGAGCGCGCCAATTGGTGCCTTTGCTGTTGTAGAACGCGCCGACGGGAAACGTCTTGTGGACGTCGTGGTAGTTATGCAGTGCCAAACCGATCTGTTTCATGTTGTTTGAGCAGGACATCCGGCGTGCGGCCTCGCGAGCTGCTTGGACTGCGGGAAGCAGCAGGCCGACCAAGATACCGATGATGGCGATGACAACTAACAATTCGACCAGGGTGAATCCCGATCGCAGAGACTTAGACTTCATGGGGAAGGGTCCAGGAATAGTTGGTAGGAAGGGTGGTGCCTGGAAGGAAATCCGAGGCGGGTAGGAAGGACGGGCTCAATCGAACCTCGTAAGGCTCGCTACTGCAACCTGAGTGCCAATCGTTCGTTGAATCAAGAAGATTGACTGCCGTGCGACAAGCCGAGTCGCCATCGAGACGACGCATCGGGGTGGATCGGGGCCGCCCTGGCAATCGTTGTTCGATTCGCCACCGTAAGGCTTCGGCGATCGGGAACAGAAAATTTTGGCGTCTACACGGTGGCAGAATGCAAAAGCCCGGTAAGTGTTCGCTAACCAGCGATCGGGTGCTTTAGGAATAGGCTCTTTTGCAGAGAAGGTCGACGCGATGGCGAAGTAGGGCGGGCAGGACTTGAACCCGCGACCAAGGCATTATGAGTGCCCTGCTCTAACCGACTGAGCTACCGCCCCTTATTTCACCATCATGCTTCGCGGGGATCGTGCTTGACGAACGTTCACCAAAACGATCGTTCATCAGACCGCCGCCGATGCGAAAGCATAGTATCTTCGCCCAGGCGGCTCGGTTCAAGCGGGGAATGATCGCCCCTGCGGAAGGATCATCGTGTGGCGCGGCGGGCCGATTGGGCCACTTGCAGGTATCCAATCATCGTCTTGTTCGATCGGATGATGAAGAATTGCGACTGGCTGCCGCTGCGAAATTCGTCGCTTCGCAAGATGTAGTCGAGGTCGTTGAGGCTGGACGTCTGCCAGTTGCGGATTCCCAAGAGGACGTCTCCCGATTGCATGCCCTGGCGATCGGCTTGGCTGCCGGGGCGGACCGAAGTGATCTTCAGCCCCGCTCCGTAGGCGGTTTCCATGCGACGATTCAGGTCCTGCATCGTTGTTTCTGCGACAGGTTCCCCTTGGATTCCGAAGGAGGTCCAGATCCGCTGAGCTACCGGAGTGGCAGGTGTTTCGCTTGATCGCGGGTGAGGCTGAGATCGCAGTGAGACCAGCGTGACGTCCCCCTTGGTGTTGGCAACTTCAAATTCGATTGCGTCCCGCGATGTCAGTTCCAACATCGCGAATTCGAAATCCATGTGGTTGCGGACGCTGTGACCATTGATCTGCAAGATCCGATCTCCCGTGTCGACTCCTTCTTTTTCGGCGGAGCTGCCGCTGGCGACACTGGTGACCACAAATTCGGATTCATCCTTGTCGTTCCACTGGGTAACGCCACGGATTCCATGAGTGATTTGATTGACGGTCTTCTGTTGAATCAGACCCGACACGATATCCAGCACCTGGTCGACAGGAATCGTAAACGCGATCCCTTGAGCTCCCACGCGGACGGCGACGTTGATTCCGATCATCTGGCCATCAAGGTTCAGCAACGGGCCGCCCGAATTGCCAGGGTTGATCTCGGCACTGGTCTGAATCAAATCGGTGTAACTTTGTTCTTCGTTCACCGGCACATCGCGATGCAACGCACTGACGATACCCTGGGTGACTGTATGTTCGTATCCAAACGCGTTGCCGATCGCGATCACTGTCTCGCCGACCCAGAGATCTTCGGAGGTTCCGATCCGAATCACGGGAAGCGGCTCGCGAGCGTCGATCTTTAAGACGGCCAGATCGGTGCGAAGGTCGTGAGCGATTACGCGGGCAACGGCCGGACGGCCATCGGCCAGCGTCACGCGGATGTCGTTGACATCTTGGACGACATGAAAGTTGGTAATGACGTAGCCGCGAGGATCGATCACGACTCCCGTTCCCATGCCATTGACCTGTTGGAACGACTGGCCTTGGCCAGGAAGGCCACCGGCACGCACCGTCTTGTGTCCGTGAATGTTCACCACCGACGGTGACGCTTCGCGAACGACCCGGACGATCGGAGTTTCACGATTCGAACCCGATGCCGTCTGAGCGGTGTGGGCCAACATCGTGCAAATCGTTGCCAGGCACAACACGCTGCTTCGAAGAAGTCTTGTCATGGATGCGGGTCGCAGTTTCATAGGTCCCTACGCGATACCTTGTTAGGGCATGCTAGCGAGAACGCACCGAAACCTGCGGGATGAGGCTCAACATGTTCCCTATTATAACTCTTACGAGCCTTAGCATCGGAACATCGTTGTTAGCAGCTTGACGCCTGCAACCATTGAGCCGCAAGGTTTAACTGGCTTGCGCAGTCGACTGAGTGGATTCGGCCCTCTGGTTAGACTGAGTAGTTTATGCCTGGCGGGGAAGCCTCCTGCTGCGTTGGGGGAGTGTCGATTGGTTCGGCGGCCCCCGATGACGGCAGCGGTCGCAGCGGAGGAAGCATTTCCATTGCTTCGGGATCGCAAGGGGCGGCCATTGGCATCGCTCCCCCACCTTCGAAGACGGGCCGTGTGGGGAGGGAATGGAACAGTGGCCAAGGAACCTTGTTTTTCTTCTCACGCCGATGCTGGCATTCCATGCAGTCGCTGAGGCCGCAGGTACAGGCAGATTCGTAGTCCGCAGCGTGCGGATTGCGATAGCGAACGCTAGGAAAACAGTGGCATCCGCTGGCGATCGATAAGATCGCAAGGGTTAAGAAAACCGCGAATTGTGGTTTTTGAAACATCTCAGCCAGCTAGCATTTCGAGAGAGACAGAGCGCAATCGTGCACCGAAATCCCCCTGCCCTAGGGATCGTCATGCGCGACGTGTTCCGATTAGGTAAACTGAGCGAAGTTTTTCAATTATGTTGAAAAGTCCGATTTTTGCAGCGAATGCGAAGGGGATTGAGGGGGCACGGGGCTGCGTTTTCAGTTTTTTTGAAGCGGATTGGGTTCGATGGCCAAGATACCCGTTTGTTCCGCGAATCAGACCGGTAGGGACAACTGCATCGGCATGCGTTGATGTGGAGGCACGACTTTGCCGTGGCTGCTAAAAATGAAAGCTTGCGACGGTAGGAAGTCATGTCTCCGGCATGGCGGTTGAAAACCGAACGTTGCGTTGGGGGAACGCTGCAACCACCTCTGGAAGGGCCTTTTGACATGTTGATCGACGCGGAACGGGTTCCCGGTGCGACACCGCCTGCGATCCTGGACGTCCCCCTCCAAGATATCGGTTGGAATTTGGACGCGAACCCATCCGGTAGCCGCTGGAAATCGATTGCGTCGGGTGCGTTGAAGTGGGGCGTGGTCCGGCCATTTCAAACCGCCAGTCTGATCATTTTATTGGCGTTGCTCAGCGCCCTCCCCGTGCTGCAATTGATTGCCTTGGGGTATCTGTTGGAAGTCAGCGGCCGAGTCGCGCGCAGCGGGCGTTTGCGGGACGGATTGTTCTTGTTGGATCAAGCCGGCCGGATCGGCATCGCAGTGGTTGCGATACTGATTTTGACCTTGCCAATCCGGCTGGTCGCCACATGGGCTCAGGCGGCGCAATGGGTTGATCCGGGAGGCCGTGCTGCCGCGGTGTTGCCCGTCTTCGGCACCGCCTTGGTGATCTTGATTGCGGCGCACCTGGGATGGGTTTGGTTTCGCGGCGGCCGGTTGCGGAGCTACTTTTGGCCGCGGCCGATTCGGTTTCTCAAACAAGTCTGGCGACCAGCCACTTGGATCGAAGCACGCGATCGCTTGTGGGACTTTGTCGCTTCGATGCAACTGGGCCAACTGTTTTGGCTGGGCACGCGTGGCATACTCGCCACGCTCGTCTGGCTGTTGATTCCCGCTTCGATTTTGATCGGCACGACCCGCGATGGGCAGACCGGCGTCGCAGCGCTCGTCGGAATCATCGGCTTCATCTCGATGGCGATCGTGCTGCTGTATCTGCCGTTCCTGCAGGCCCGTTTCGCGGCGGAGAACCGCTGGCGAGCGATGTTCGAAGTGCGTCCGATCCGCGAAGCCTTTCGGGCATCCCCGGTTTTCTTCTGGCTCGGCCTGACACTCACTCTGCTTTTTGCTGTGCCGCTGTATTTACTGAAGATCGAAGCGACACCTCAGGAAGTGGTCTGGCTGCCTTGCATCGTCATGGTCGCCTTTATGCTGCCGGCGCGATTGTTCACTGGGTTGGCCGTCGGGCGAGGTCAGCGGCGGACACCCGGTGCGACGCGTTGGCACAAGACGCTGCGGATTGGCGTGCGTCTGCTGTGCCTCCCGATCATCTTCGGTTACCTCGGGATCGTCTTCCTTTCGGCCTTCACAAGCTGGGATGGACTGGCCACTTGGTTTCAGCAACACGCCCTGTTAATTCCCGTTCCCTTCAATGCGGGCGTGTAGTCGCACCGCGGCGGGGTGCGGCGCTTAGAAATCGCGAAACGGACCTCGCGGTTCGGCAGCTTCCATCTCGGCGATCCAGTTGGCGTAGCGTGCTTGAACGCGTTGCAAAACCTCAGGATGCGATTCGGCGAGGTTATTGCGTTCACCCGGATCGGCTTCCAGATCAAAAAGTCCTCCGGTGCGTCCCGCCATGTCGACCCACTTCCATTGGCCGACCCGCGCTCCGATCATATCGCGTCGCTTCCAAAACATCTCCTTGCGCGGCGATGGTTGTTGGTTGCAGAGGGTGGGCCACCAATCGAAGCCGTCCAGTACAACATCGTCGGGAGCTTCGGCCCCCGCGGCTGCGGCGAGGCTGGGCAACAATTCGAGGCTCGACAAAAGTTCGTCGTTCACCTGCATCGGTTTCACGCCGCCGTCGGGCCAGCGGACGATACAGGGGACGCGAATACCTCCCTCCCACGTCTGTCCCTTGTGGCCGCGCAGCGGTGCATTATCGGCACCGCCGCTGCCACCGTTGTCGGAGAAAAAGATCACGATCGTGTTGTCGAGTTGTTGCAATTGTTGCAAACGATCCAGCAGTTTGCCGATTGACGCATCCATGCAGGTGACGGCCGCGCGGTAGTCGCGCCGTCGTGCCGCTTGCGTGGCAACCGTTGCCGGGGCACCGTAGCGATACTTTTTATTGATCTGTGTTTCGGGATCGACCGCCGGATACATGTCCTTGAATTCCTGCGGCGCTTGGACCGACGACCGGATCTCCGGTTCAAGTGCCGACGAATTGTGAGGGGCGTTAAAGGGCAGGTACAGAAAAAACGGGGCCTTGCCGGCGTGTTGGTCGATGAACCGCATCGCCTCGCGTTCAAACAGGTACGTGCAATACGTTCCCTCATCTTCGGTCGTTGGCGATTTGTTGCGAAACATGCTGGGGACGCCATATCGCCGGTGGGTGAAATAGTCGATGCCGGTGTTGACGAAGCCGTAGAAGTCATCGAAGCCACGCGAGGTTGGCAGGAAACGCTTCAGTGTTCCCAGGTCCCACTTGCCGTAGATGCCGCACTTGTAGCCCGCCGGTTGGAGAACCGCGGGTAGGATCACTTCGCGTTCGTCCATCCCTCCGACGCGCTCGAACGACACGTCGTACGCTTCCGGTGAATACTTGTGGCCGTAATCGGGAGCCTCATTGCGGATCATGTCATAGATCCCGTTGCGCTGCGGATAGCGTCCGGTCAAAAGACTCGCCCGCGACGGCGTACAAGCGGGCCAAGCGACGTAGAAGTTCGTCAGCCGCGTCCCTTCCTTTGCCAAGCGGTCGAGGGTGGGAGTGATGATCCCGTTACCGAGGATGCCGAGGTCGTTGTAGCCTTGGTCGTCCGAGACGATCAGCAGGATGTTGGGTTGAGGGGCGGCGTGCAGCGTGCTGGCGAGCAGCAGAAGCGAGGCTGCTAGCCGAAGAGGAAGGCGAAGCACAGCGATGTCCTTTGGAGAGCCTGGAGGTGGGAGCGAACGTCGGTTGACGATTCTACACCAGATCTCCAGGGGGCGTCGGAAGGACCAACGCCCGGCGGCCCCCCCATGACGCCGTTTTTGCTCGTGATCAATCGCTGCCGCTGGCTGTCAGCGTGTAGGTGCTGGCCAGTTGCAGCGGACCGGCTTCGATCGTGTCGGATTGAAAGTTGCTGTCTCGCGGGAAGCCGTTATTGATGAAGCCGTCTTCGTTTTCATCGAACAATTGTTTGACCGAACCATCGGCCATCACGACGTTGCAGATGCCCCGATGCAGCGGAAACATGCCGCGGTAATCTTGCAGTGTTTCTTTGTTCCAGACCTTCCACCAACCCGACGCACCTTCGCGTGCGGTCCCCCCGGCAAACGATGGCGTGACGAGTCCGGAAGTGGTGATGGCACCACCCACCACCGTGCGGGTCATCAATTCGCCCGCCAAACGGTCGCCAATATTCTCCGAGAGTGTGTCGTTGGCCTTGGCGTCGCACAACAGCGGGATCGTGTAGCCAGGGACGCGGGCAGAATCGATCTGTTTGGTGGTCAACGCACCCAACGTCACGTTCGGGCTATTCATCTCCGAACTGCATGCCGCTTTGATCGGGTCGAGGTTGCCGTCGTCGTCCAACCGCACACCGCTGCGAACCAGGAACCACGAGGCGGCATAGTTCGTGTTGAATCCGCGATCGTAGACATCGCTCGTCAGCACCTGCATCCGTTCGGTACTGGCCGGGCCATACGCATTGTCTGTAATGGTCAACGCATAATTTTTGGCGATCGTTCCATCGACTTGTGTCACCGCGTCTTTTCCCAAACGTGGCGCACAGGCTTCGTTGCTGGCGTCGGCGACCGACATTTGGATGAGATCGCGGTAGGCGACGCTGATCTGCGACGGGTTCGAGGCACAGCGGAATTCGCTAGGGGCTAAGCCATCGCGAACCAGATCGGCAACCCAGCCAATGTCGGTCACGGCACCATCGTTTGCCCAGTCGAAGGAACCACTGCACAGCCGGCCTTTGTCTTGTTCGGCACGGGCGATCAAAGCGGTTCCCATCTGTCGCAGGTTGTTTGCGCATTGGGTTTGCCGAGCCGCTTCGCGGGCCATGTTGATCGCTGGCAGCAACAGGCTGACCAAGATGCCAATAATGGTGATCGTCACCAACATTTCGATGATCGTGAAACCGCGACGTTTCATAGCAGCTTTGCCTGGGTTTAGAAGATTTCCACGTCGATCCGTGGCGGTCGGGGCCGGCAACGCGACGATGCCGTTGCGAGTTCGAATCCCCAAGTGCCTATTGGATCCACCGCGTGTGAAGATCCGATGCGCCCCAAAGCTTAGCCTTTGTGAAGCTTTCCCCAGGTTCGATCGGTCCGCAACCAAATATCCGACGGCAATGCCAACGCACCACCTTTGGAAAGGTATGGACTGAGAGATGGTGGGGCAAGCGTTCCACACGGAGATCTCATCAGACCTTCACGCAATCTTCATCTTTGGGCGACGTCGCTCGCCTATTCGCTCCATTGAGCAACGTTCGTGGTGGTTTCCCCCACATCGATGCGGCGTGGTCTGCGACGTTTAGAGGAACCAGCCGATCAACCACAGCAGCACAAAGATCAGCCCCATGAAGCCCATGATCCAGTACGCGGTGTGCCACGCTTGCACCATGATCTCTTTAGGATCTTCGTGCCGCGTCCCTGCGTAGACAAAGCTGATCGCGATCAGCAACGGAATGAAATACAGCATGTAAACGGGGGTCATCGGCAACATCAGACAGCTCCCTTTTCGTTTTCGGAATCGCTGGCTTCATCGGCCGAATCCTCTTTGGTGGAACGTTCCGATTTGCCGCTGATCGCGATCGCTAGCGGACCGGCGTAGGCGTCGAAGATCACCAACACGTTCAATAGTCCGGCGATCATGGTGTACCACGTTCCCATCTCGTATCCGGCGCCCCGTTCGGCATACCAGCTTGCCAAGTCGTCGGCATCGTTCTCTTGCAACGGGCGACGCGGTGGCGCCATCAGTTCGCCAAATAGCGGCTTCCAATCCGCGGTGGTGATCCCACGCACGGTATGCTTCCGCATGTTGTTCCCTTCGATCAATGCCGGAAAGGCGACCAGCCCGACCGGCAACTGGCACAGATAGTGCCACCGCTTGTCGCCATCGATCCACGATGCGTAAACCACATGCCCGCCGCCGATGGCAAACCCGAAAAAGTAGGTCAATAGGATGCAGATCATGAACATCCAGCCCTTGCGGGTGCGGCCTTGATACAGATGTCCTGCACCGGGGACCAACCAAGCCAAGACGGCGGCCAGTGCGGGTTTGCGCAAATAGACGGTCTGTCCATCGACTTGCACGACGCGATCGCCGGGGCCTGGGTGGAACGCGGAGGGATTGTTTTCGCTGCGAGGACTGGACATTGCGGTTCCTGATCGGGACGCCCTGGATGTCACTGCGTCCCAAGGCCGAATGGACCATTGTGCCGCAAAATGGCGATTAGAACCAGATCATCCCCTGCCAAATCCCCCAAGGGAAGCTGCGAGATCGCCACCTCACATTGGCGGCGTGGAACCGTCCCCGTCATCTTGCCCATCGCGAACGATCCGAGCGGGCGGGCCTGAAAGAGATCGAATTTCAAAGGCTTTGCATACAGTTCGCCGACCCCGAGGCATATACTCAGGACATCGACAAACGCGCAGGTTGCGTTTGTTCACCCCTGAGGGGGACGTTTGGGGCGTTCTTGCTATCGAACGCCATTGCCCCAGCCACGCGCAGTCGTTTGCCACAGCGGAGTGCCTTGCATGAATTCGTCGCGTTTCCCCGGTCCTTTGAGCGGCATCGTGCCACCGTTGGTGACCCCACTGACCGCTCCCGACAGCTTGCACTACCAGGGTGTCAGCAATTTGGTCGAGCATGTGATTGCCGGCGGGGTGGCGGGTGTGTTCCTGTTGGGAACCTGTGGCGAAGGCCCCGCGCTGCCATTCAAATTGCAGTGCGAATGGATCGAACGGGCCTGTTCGCAAGTCCACGATCGCGTTCCGGTGCTGGTCGGTGTCAGCAGCCCATCGCTGGAAGATTCCATCGGGCTCGCCGAACACGCTGCCGACTGTGGTGCCGCCGCAATCGTTTCCACCTTGCCCTACTATTTCCCGGTCCCCGAGGACCAGCAATCGGGGCATCTGGTCCGGTTGGCGCGACGTAGCCCGTTGCCGTTGGTCGTTTACAACATGCCCGCCTGCGTGCATCAATCGATCTCGATCCGCACGCTGCAGCGGTTGGCCGACGAACCGAACATCGCAGGATTCAAAGATAGTGCCGGCGATATGGATGCCTTCCGTCAGTACTGCGATCTCGCGATCGAACGGCGTCCGGAATGGTGCCGTTTGATCGGCCCCGAACATCTGTTGGCGCAGGCGATTGCCGCCGGAGGGACCGGGGGCGTCGCCGGTGGCGCGAACGTCTGCCCATCGCTGCTGCACAGCCTCTATCTTGCCGCGGTGGAAGAGGACGTGGTGGCGTTGAACCGTTTGCAAAAACAAGCCGATGTGTTGGGGCGGTTGTACGGTCAACCCGAAACGATCGGTTCGGTAATCCTTGGCCTGAAGATGGCCCTCGGTTTGCTGGGAATCTGCGAGCACCACACGACCGAACTCTTTGCACCGCCGACCAATGAGCAGTGGAAGGCGACCGAAAGCGTGCTGGCCCAGCTGGCGACGTGGGGCTTAGCCTCCGTTTGATTCGGAGGCCGCGTAGCGGTTCATTAAGTCGGCCGGAGCGCCGATCGGAACGACGCGGATCGTGCCGGTGAACTCCCGTGCGCCGGCGGCGTCGAAGCCTATCTTCTCGGCGACAAAGGTGCAGGTCAGGTCGGCGCGAAAACAGGGATTCCCAGGGCTGCCGGTGTCGCAATCGAGTCCGCTGGGAAGATCGATCGCCACGCGAAACGCTTTGGCGGCGTTGGCCGCTTGAATCGCCAGGGCGATCGCGCCGCGAGGGTCTCCGCTGGCGCCGGTCCCTAACATCGCGTCGACGATGCACGCCGCATCGGCCAGCTTGCGCTGCAGGCTCGGCAGCGAACGTTCATCGACAACCTCGCAGGCAATCTTACCGGCCATCGCGATTTGCCAATTGGTCAACGCATCTCCCGCCAACTTTCCAGGATCGGCCAGCAGGAACACATGCGGTCGACGTCCCATCAGTTCCAGGTGCCGGGCGATCACAAAACCATCGCCGCCGTTATTGCCGCCGCCGCATAGGATCGCGATCTCGTTGGCGGGAGTGTGCGCAACGATCTGTTCCGCCGCGCCACGTCCGGCATTCTCCATTAGGCAGATCCCGGGCATTCCGTATTCTCCGATCGCGATCTCATCGATCGATCGAACCTCCGCCCGCGTCAACGGCCGCAATGCGGCTGCCGTTACTTGATCGCCAACATGCGTTCCAGTGCTACCAAGGACCATCGTGAGGTCTCCTCATCGACTTCGATCACATTCACATTCTCTTGCGCGACCAAATTCTCCAGGCACCAGCAAAGGTGGGCCAGATCGATGCGGTACATCGTCGCGCACATGCAGATCACCGGCGACAGGAAATGGATCTCCTGTTCCGGATGTTCCTGCTTCAATCGATTCACCAAATGCAGTTCGGTTCCGATCGCCCACTTGGTTCCCGGTGGGCTGGCCTTGACCGTGTTGATGATCTTGCCCGTGCTGCCCGAAACATCGGCCAGGTCGTTGACGTTTTGCGGGCATTCGGGGTGGACCAAAATCTTGATCCCGGGGTGGTTCTTGCGGAACGCATCGACATGTTCGGGGCGGAACATCTGGTGGACGCTGCAGTGCCCCTTCCACAGGATCACACGGCTGTCGCGGATCGCTTGTTCGTCATTGCCGCCAAGCTCCTGTTCGTACGGATCCCAGACAGGCATCTGATCGTTGGTGATGTCCATCGTCAGGGCGGTGTTGCGACCGAGATGTTGATCGGGGAAGAAGAAGACGCGTTGGCCGCGTTCGAACGCCCACTCCAACACGGCTCGGGCGTTGCTGCTGGTGCAGACGATGCCGCCATGTTTTCCGCAAAACGCTTTCAAGCTGGCGGCGCTATTGATGTAGGTGACCGGGATTACCGAATCGGTATCGATGACCTCGCCCATGTCGGCCCAAGCCGTTTCGACTTGGTCGATCGCCGCCATGTCGGCCATCGAGCAACCGGCGGCCAGGTCGGGCAGGATCACTTGCACCCGTTGCCCGTCGCGCTGCGCCAGCTTCTCCGGGCGGTTGGCCAAGATGTCGGCGGTTTCGGCCATGAAGTGGACGCCGCAAAAAACGATCGTCTTGCATGCGGGGCTCTCGGCCGCCATCTGGCTCAACTGATAACTGTCGCCGCGCAGATCGCTGTGCTCGATCACTTCGTCCTGTTGGTAATGATGCCCCAGGATCAGCAGCGAATCGCCCAATTGTTGACGCACCGCGTCGATACGTTGGGACAGTTCGGTGTTGGAAAGCGATTTGTAAGGCTTCAGCGGCAACGCCTCCGAAGGCTGGATCGATACAGACACGAGATACACCTCTAATTATGTTGAGCCAACACCGTTGCTAGGTTGGCGATCTATTCCATCGGCATTATACGCCAACGACCGCGATCGGCCATCGGCTGTACGCCGCGATCCGGTCTGCATCCGAAGAGGACGCGACAAACACAAACGCATCGTTGGCAGAGATCTCGGCAAGGGAAACGTCCCCCGCGATCCGCCATTCCTGCTCCGCAGTCCAGTCGTGCGTCGTGCCGCGGTTCTGGAAAAAAGCCCGCTCGGTCGACTCCAGGCTATCGAAGTCGCTGTCGTCACCGTAAATCACCGGGCGACCGCCACGCGATTGGAGGACGCGGCGGCGAATCGCGATCCCAAACGGTTCGTAGTCCCAGCGGCCTAAATGCGCTCGGAAAACGCGGCTGCGTAACAAAGCGGGAAGCGGCCGCGCCGAGAAACAAGTGACCCGCTGGCCACCACGTGTCAGCCGATCGGTCGCCAACAGTCGCTGCGTTTGCAGAATCCGCCGCAGCGTCCCCAGCGGACCTGGATCGGGAGCGCTACGTCCCGTCAGCAATTCATCGAAATAGTCTTCGTCGCTTTGATCGGGCCACGCCCCGACGCGCTCGCGCGTGCAATGGATCAGGTAGGGCCAACGGTCGGCTGTGGCGGATTCATCCCGTTGCGACAACAACTGCTCCAGCGTGCTGTGGTTTTGCTTTGGCACCTTGATTTCGTCGACTGCGCTCACGTGCGCTGCGTGGGGGGGCATCCAGCCGATAGCGCCGTAATCGATCAGCGGCGTGGGCGGTCGATTTTCGTGATCGATAGCGATCCAAACACTCTCCGGATTCCAACGACGATCGGAGAGCCGCTGGATCAGCAAGCGATCGATGTTCCCGCCGCGGGCGACATGGGGCGCGAAGATCCGGTCGGCCAGGAAGATCGCCGCCGCATCCTGACGCGGTGCGTTGCGGTTGGCGACGGGCGAATCGATCGGTGGCGAGATCGCGATCTGGTCGGTGGGGGGATGTTTGCGAATCCGCGATAACCAAGCATCGAAGCCCTCGTCCCACGGGCTCACGCAAATGGAAACCGATGGGCAATCGAAGCGTCTCGCACCCCGTTGGGTCCACGGGGCCGCCGCGGTTCGGTGACTGATCAGGAGCGTTGCCGATTCACGCTTCGTCGATGCGATCGCTTGACGCAGCAAAGCGAACCAATCGCGGCGCCGATGAAGATGTCGGCCCAGTCGCGAACTGACGACCGTAAAAAGCGGACGCCGCCAGTCGACGTCGGTGGGAATCCAGTGGATCGAATCGCCGATCCGGTCCGCCACCGCGGCGCGACTTGCGTCGGGCCAGCCCAGCGTAAATCGTCCGCCCGGCAGATGCAGGGCATCGGCCTGGGCCAGACGTTGCAGCGGCGACGCTTCCGCTGCGTTCATCGGATGTTACAACTGGCTTGCGGGCAGCGGTAACAGGTTCCATTTGTGGATCGTGCTAACGGTGTTGGCATAACGTTCCTTCTTGCTCAAGACTTTCCAGTCGGGATGAACACGGAATTTTTTCCAGCCTTCATCCTTGGCCTCTTGGTTCGGATAAACGGTCATGTACGTCAGGTTGGGAATCCGGTCGCCGACGAGAGCTTGGCCAAAGAAGATCGGTTGGATTCCACAGTCCAAGAAAATCGGAACCTCACCCGAATTGAACATCTCCACTTTCAGATCGCCGCGATGTTCGGTGGCGCTTTCGTAGGTACGAAGTTCGAAGATTCGTTGCTGTTTCGTTTTGCAAATTTCGGGCACGTTCAGTTTCGGCATCACGTCGAAGGCGATCAACAGTTCGCTGCGAACTCGATCGATGATCGGTGTCGACGGTTCGGTTTTGTTGTAATCGGCAGCCGCTTTGGCATACGCATCGTCGTTAGCCAGCGTGGCTGGGATTTCGGCAACTTGGCCGGCGCTCGCGAGCGGGATCAGAACGAAACGCGACTCCTGTTCGGTGCTGGTATCGGTTTTGAAAAGCCCCACGGTTTCGATTCCCATCCGGTTCAAAGCGGGCAGCAATGCGTCGGACAAATACGCGTCCAACAACGTCGGATCGGCGTCGCTCTTCAGTTTGTATTCGCGGAGTTCGAAATACTGCTTGCCTTCGACGGCGAATGCTTGGGGCATCATGACACCCATGATGAGAAAGGAAACGAGAGTGCGAATCATCTTGTGAATTACTCCAGCAAACGGATTATTAGCAAGGGGGGATGGCCTGCCGGGTGCAGGTGCCAGCCCCCCATGATAACACAAGATCAATCGGTCGGATCGCCCTTCGGTGATGCCGGGATTTCATCGCCGCGAATCATTTCGGGTTGTAGGTTTGGTGGCAGTTGGGGGGCGATCGCTTTGAGCAACGCCGAATTGGGTAAGAAGTGGCACATGACGACATAAGCGCATACGATTCCCACAAGTGCTCCCAAAACGGTCTTGAGCATTTCGGCCATCACGCCGCCGATCCCCGGTGATCGACGTCGGCGACGCGTCGTGGTGCGGGGCCCCGGTGTGGTGGGTCCCGGGAGATTAAAATCCGACGTCGCATCCGCCGTGTCGACGGGGATCGATGTGGATTCTGACTGGGAATTTTCAGGAAGCGTTTGCGTTGCGGACCCGTCTGGCTGGAACGCCCAGTTCAAAAGGGGTGGTTGTGGAGCGGGGGATTCGCTGGGGCGCTGCGGCCGGTTCTGTCGTTCGCGCGGCGGGGGCGAATGCGGCACGGTGGGTTGTGGTTGCCTTTGCAAATAGGCATCGCGGTCGGCGGCAAGCAATTGGGGCGGGGCGGCGCGAAAATGGAGTGTCGGCCCACGTAGTGCCAGATCGATCTGGTCGCCAGGATGAATCCAGTGCCTCGTGTCGGTCGCGGTCTGTCCAAGCGTCAGCGTCCACGGGCCGCAGCTTTCGATCAACCAACGGTTTGCGATGCGTCGGATCACCGCATGTTGATCGTGGATGCCGTCGATCGGCGGGACGATGAAGTTGCAGTTGGCGGCGCAGCCGATGATGATCTCGCCTTGTGCGAAAACGTGCCGCGTGCCATTGTCTAACGAGAGTTCAACCGACACTTCGGATCAGTCCAAATCGAGGGCGCTGTAGATCTCTTTCATCTTGTCGTTCCAATCGATCAGCGCAGAATCCGAGAGGCCGCTTTTGCGTTGAATCCTCAGTTGAGCGGTGAGGCCCACCGTTGGAAGGTTCGCAGCGACGCCAAGCATTCCGTCGGCGTTGTACTGGAATTTCACCAAGACGGGCGTGCCGGCAGGCAGTCCCGGCGGCAAGTCATGGACGACACATTTGCCAATCGGCGTCGAGTTTTGTCCGCTGCTGTCTCCCCCTTCGATCACCTGGACCGCCACGTTGGGCTGGCCGGCGGTATGGGTTTCAAATTGAGCGGTGTGGGTGGAGGGAAGGGGAGAGTTGCGTGGAATCATCACGCGGTTGCGGTGTCGGCCGGTCGTTTTTTCGATCCCCAGCACACCCAGCGAATGCGAATTCACGTTGGTGACCCGAACTGTCTGCGGTTCATCGGTCTGCTGTGCATGCAGGATCTTGCCATACAGCGCCGCACCGTGTGCAACCGCTTCGTCGGCCGAAAGCGACCGATCGGCGACGCGTCCGCTCTGCTGTTGCAGCATCTGCCCGACCTGTGGCATCCGCGTCGATCCGCCGACCAGCAGGACGCGCGTGATATCGCTCCAGCCGATCCCGGCATCCTTGAGCACCTTGTTGATGGTGAACCGGGTGCGTTCAAGCAGATGGGCCGTCAGGTCGTCGAACTCTCCGCGGGTGACGGTGGTCAGCATCACCGAGCCGGCGAATTCAATCAACACGTTGGCTTGCGATCGAGCGCTCAACGTCCGTTTGGCCTCTTCCGCTTCACGCATGAACCGCGACATCGCTTTGGGATCTTGGCAGGGATCGATCAGATGTTCGTCGGCAAATCGATCGACCAAGTGTTTCGCCAAACACATGTCCCAGTCGATGCCGCCCAGCATCACGTTGCCATCGGTGGCAAGCACCTCGTAATGTTTCCCGTCGATCCGCATCACCGACACATCAAACGTGCCGCCGCCGAGATCATAGACCAGGATCGTTTCGGTCCGTTGCGATTCGCCTTGAGAGTTCAGGAAGCCTTCGGAAACGCCAAATGCGATCGCTGCGGCGGTCGGTTCGTTGATCACCGCCAGCACGTCCAGTCCGGCCAACCGCCCGGCGTCTTGGGTGGCTCGGCGTTTGGGTTCGTTGAAGTATGCGGGGACCGTGATCACGGCCTGCTTGATCGGGCCCAACTTCTCCGACGCGTCCCGCTTCAATTTTTCCAAGATCAACGACTGAATCACTTCGGGAGGGAACGATTGCCCTTGAAATGTCTTGGAGAACAGCGGCTTGCCCATCTCACGCTTGGCAAACTCTGCAACCTTGTCGGGGAACAGGGCCGCTGCTTTGGCCGCTTCTTTGCCAACGACAAATTCGTTCTCGTCGAACAGCACGACGCTAGGCGTGGTGAGGTCCCCTTCGGCATTGGTTACCGTGCGAGGAATCCCCGAGGCGTCCAGGTAAGCGACCACGCTGAAGGTCGTCCCTAGGTCGATGCCGACGATCGTGGATGGTTTGTCGTTCACGTTGGCACTTTGTGGAAGGCGTGAGCCGAGTTCAGGGAGGGGGGGAAGGGGATCAGCGGAGCCTGGCGGCAAACCCTCGAATTGGTATCCCGCGTTGGGCCCATTGTAGCAAGGCGGGCTTGGCGACCGAAGGCACTTTTTCTAGTTTGACGCGCCGTGGTTCGATACGGCACCGTCTGCGGAGGGGGGCGTTGGCGATAGCGCGGAATCTGCGGTCGGTCGGCCCGACGGGGGTGTTGGGGGAGGGACCCCAGGGTTCATCAGGGCCAGCACCAACGCGCCGATCCCCAACAACAGTCCGCTGACAAGCAGCGAGAAGCCGGCAAGGATCCAGTTCCGCAGCGAGGGCTTACGGGACAAGAGGCCTCCGCTGCGGCCGTCGTTGGCCGACGTATGGACGACAAAATTCCTGCCGTCGGTCGCCGCACGGGGGCTCAAAGCATTGAACGGGTTGGCCGGCTGGGGGCTGCGGATTGGAGGGGGCAGGTTAGGGCGAATCGGACGCGGTGGCGGAGCCAGAATGGGGCGAACTGCAGCGGTTGCAGGTGCCGGGCTGGCGGGCGGAGTCGGGATCGACGCGGTGGCGGGCTGGGCGATTGATCGCCGCAGCGTGGCGTCGTAGCTGGCCCGTTTCTCGGGGTGGATCAATGTCAGCCGGGCGGCGGAGACACAATTCATCCACTTTTCGGCGAGTTCGGCATGCTCGCCATTGGAACAACCGTGCAGGTAGGTCATCCGTTGTTCGTAGGCTGCATCGATAGCCTGGACGTCCGTTTCAAACGGTGCGACGCCTAGCAATCGGTAGTGAGTTGGTGGTTGTTCCTGGGGAGGAATCCCAATCCAATGGTGCAACGGATCGAACATGTTTCTCGTAAAGCCTGCCCGCGCCGACGAAACGCGTCTGCGACATACTTGACGCGATTATCATCCAGTCGCCCGCCCCTTCAAAGGGGTGGGGTGGGCGAAGGCCTGCCACCGCGAGAGGGTGCTCTCGCGGAGTGGGGCGTTGCGCGAACGATTAGGCCAAGTCGCGGTCTTCGAACAGAAGCAGCGAGACGACCAGCACGACCACCATGAAGCATGCCAGGTAGGTGAACGCACCGGCGAGATAGATCGGTGGAATCGGGTTCCCCGCGTCGACGGCTGCCTGAACGTTAAACGTGTTCAGGTTCGGGAAAATGACGGCGATCAAGCGGCCGACAAACCTGACCAGTTCGTTGTCCTCGGCCGAGGCCCTGACAATGGGCGACGTGATGTTTCCGATCACGTAGATCGTAAAACAGATCACAAAGTTGGCGATCACGGGCAAACGCGTGGCAATCGCGACGCTGATTCCAGCGATCAACGTGGTTTCCATGAACAACAAGCACAGCCCCGGCGCGGTGGTCACCATTTCCAAATGGCAGGTTTGCCATGGGGGCATCTCGGTTGTGTTCTCACGCGAATCGTAAATCGGTTTGTATGCGGTGACGACCATCAACAGCAGCCCCAGGATGACGAACATCAACAGGATCGTCCACATGATGCCCAGGTACTTGCCGATCATGAACGATTGTCGGCTGACCGGTTTGCTGAGCACGGTCAACGCGGTGCGGCCTTCGATCTCTTCGGAAACACTGGTGCCCGACGACCAGACCGCTTGGATGATGCTGAAGATCATGATCAGCGTCATCCCTGAATCCTTGAGAACTTTGATGTCTTCGCCCAAGGTGTGGAACGGCACCCAGATGAAGAGCACGATGGCGGCAAAGCCGATCAGCAGGAGCGTGATGTACAACGGCTGTGCGAGTTCGCTTTTGGCCGTCGCCAAGGCGATCGCGCTGATTTGCGGGGCCGCTTGTCGGATCGTGATCATCGCCGTCATCAACAGCAGCACGATAAACGCGGTGACCCAAATCGTCAGTGCTTCAGGGGCGGCGGGTTTGGTGACGATCGCGATCTTAACCGTCGCCGGATCGACTTCGCGGTTTTGGAAGTAGACGCCATTGGTCGGATCCAGCGGCAACGGCAACACCGATCGGATCAACGGATTGGCTTTGCCACGGCGCCATACGACCGGGTCGTCCGATTCGAAACGCTGGGGGCTCATCGTAAAGTTGTCGGGAGATTCGGCGTCGGCGATCATGATCGTGCGATCCGAAACGATCACAACTTCGGAAACCGATTCCGGATCGTATTGGATCAGATCGTGGCGTTGAAACGGCGATTGATCCGCTGGTGCATCGGCCGGCGCGGGATCCAAAGTGATCGTGGTCTCCCAGCGATCGCTCTCGAGCACCGCGGGCATCGAGCTGAGGATCTTGTCGCGATCGGAGATCAGCGTTGTCGTGGCGAGGCCAAGCACGATAAAGCCGGTCAGGGCAAGCAACAGGTATCCGGTGATGCCTTCGCGGGCGATCTGGAAGATCTCGCGAATCGTGCGTTGCCAGACGCCATACACCAAACCCCAGCCAACGATCACTCCCAATCCGATCATCGGCAGGATCAAGTACGCGCGGTGGGCGGCGGTTGCGCTTTCATCTCCCGCGACGGTGATTTCAGGGGCGTCGGCGAAGACCACGGTTTTTAAGATTCCCAACGCGGCGACGACGATCGCGATTCCCGCCGCGACAAAGGTCGCTTTGCGGCTATCTTCGGCCAGGTTCCCCAGGGCCGGAATGCGCGACAATCCGGCCAAAACCAGATAGACCGCGGCGGTCGCCACCAGGCCAAGCAACATGCCGACGGCCAGGATCCAGATCGGAGTCAACCACGAGCTCAGCCAGGAAATTTGTTGTAGCGGGATCAAAGCGAAAACCGAAGCCATTGGAGGAGTGGTCCGTTACGGGCAATGAAAACTTAAAAAACACCGGGATCGGTCGGCTTCTTACGCAATGACCGTCGGTTTAGTTCAATGCCGATTCCAGCTCGCTTGGCACCGCCGATTCCCAAAGAGAAAGCCGCCGCAAGTCGTCCAGTACTTGCAGGCGGACCATGGGACAGAAAATGTTTGCAAACAATGCTGACGATGTCATATCGATCAACAAATGAAACGGTTTGGCAACGTTGTCTCTCGAAGAGAAACACCGCTTGGGGAACCTATTAGGTTCCCGAGTTGCGAACCGCTCTTTTGATCAGTGACTTCAGCGAATCCCGGGTTTGGAATCCAGTCAACTGAACGCGAGTCCATGATCCTGCATTGCCTTTGGAAAAGACAATGATCTGGGGCATCATCGGGCCGCGCATCAATTTTCCGGCTAAACCAGGCTCCACGTCACGATTGACGATCGCCATTTCGACACCTTCCAAATCTCCCGCCTGCTTCAACGATTCGATCGTACTTTGCTTGAGATTCACACACGCGGGACACCAATCGGCACCTACGACTACCATCAACGGCTTTCCCTCTTCTTGTGCACACCGGTAAGCGCTGGCGTAGCTGGGATTGGTTGTTTCCTCAGAAGCAACCACCGAGAGTAGAGCAGTCAGTAGCACTGAAAACATTCGAATTCCCCCATAATCCTGGGTTTGAACAAGGCCGAACGAGTAGGTCGATACGCATCCACCCAATCAATGTCACGTCCGGTATCTCCCTAAAAAAAGGAAATCGCAAGCGCCGCACCCAATTCAAGGCAACCTCCGTGGGCCCCATGACTTCAGTCGGTCGGGGGGGCTTTGGACAAGAGAGGCCATCTGGCGAACTCACGCTGAGCGGGCGATTGTAGGCTTCGGGTTGACCTTGACAACCACGAAACCGATTCGCTTTCGGAAAAACGAAACGCCGAAAAGCTTGCAAAATGCGTTAAATTGGGTGGTTTAGCCCATCGGATCTTCACAATTCTTTAGCTTTTTCGAAGCTGCGTTCCTGGCTAGCACTTCAAATTTTGCACCGGGGATGCGACGTCAGACCTCGCCCAAATGGCGGGATGGATGTCGGACGACGAACCGGAATCGCCCGTCCTGATGGGGGGCCGCTGCGAGCTTTGGGCTTGTTCGGTGGCGTGAGGCGGCAGTCCAACGGAGCTTGAGCGTCCGGAACACAACCTTTTCACAGCGTCCGCTCCAGGCGGCAGGGCTGGCAGCGGATCGGTGTTTACGGTGGGGCGGGGCTGTTCGTCGGGCGGCAGATGGGGCTTGGCTGGTCGTGGCGCTGCCATCGGAAGCCGATGCGCTCCGATGATCGGGAGCGAGATGTCGGTTCGGAGGCGAATTCAGGCAGCGGTGACACCCTGCCGCGCAAAGGGTATAACTGGCAATTCGTTGGATCTGAGATTTGCAGGCAACGTGGGAACGCAGATTCCTGTACATTAAACCGCTTTGATCCGCTTCTCATTTCTCCTCCCGCATTCCGCGATTGGTCTATGCGACTTCGAGTTGGCGTTATTGGACTTGGCCCCGCTTGGCAACATCGGCATCGACCTGCGTTGATGATGATGCGCGATCGCTTTCAGGTCCGAGCGATCTACGCGCCGGTGGCGCATCTTGCTGCTCAAGCGGCACGCGATTTTGAAGCCGAAACGATGGATGGCTACCGGGCCCTGATCCATCGCTCGGACATCGATGCGGTGATCGTGCTCGATAGCAGTTGGCAGGGCTGGTTGCCGCTGGTCGCTGCTTGCGAAGCGGGCAAGGCGGTCTACTGGGCCAGCGATTTGAATATCGATGCCCAGCGGGCGGCCGAACTGAAAGAACAGGTCGACAAATCGGGGATCGCGTTCATGGCGGAATTCCCCCGCCGCTACGCGCCGGCGACGCTGCGATTGAAAGAGCTTTTGGCGACCAAGTTGGGCAAGCCTCAGTTGCTGTTTTGCCATCGTCGCCTGCGGCATTCCGATCCGACATCAAACAACCTGGTTTCGGACGTTCCCCAGCATCAAGAGCGGACGACGCGCGAGCTGGTGGAGATCGTCGACTGGTGTCGCTATGTCGTCGCCGACAATCCAACGCATTTGAATTCGACGATTTATGGCGGGCCGGGGCAGGAGACGTATCGTCAATTGAGTATGCGGTTTGGAACGGGGCCGGAGGCTGTCTGCGCTCAGATTTCCGTCGGCCAATACGTTCCGTCCAGCTGGCACGAAGCGATTGGATTCCGCCCCAGCGCGGACATGCAGATCTGTTGCGAGCATGGGCTCGCGTTCATCGATCTGCCCAGCACGCTGGTCTGGTTCGACGATGCCGGCCGACATGTGGAATCGCTCGAGACCGAGCTCCCCGTGGGGGAACAGTTGTTGATTCAATTCCATCGCAGTGTCACCAGTTTGGTGCGGAAGATGGCAAACCTGCAGGACGCTTATTACGCTCTACAGGTGATTCGTTTAGCCAGCCAGAGCGCCGAAACGGGGCAACGCATCTGCCTGACCGAACTCTTCAATCCCACACCTCCGATTTAAACTCTCCCGACGCCAGCCATAGGAAGCCGACCGCATGCACTCCTCACCCACGCCTGTTTTGCCTCTTTTGTCGCGCCGCCAAGTCCTCACCTCTGCGATTGCCGCATCGGCGGTCGCCGGTCTTGCGCCGCGGATCGCGTCGGCGGCCGAAGTGATCCCAGGGCGGGAGGGGCCAAAGTTCAAGTTTTCATTGGCCGCTTACAGCTACCGTTCGCTGCTGCAGGGCAAAGGGGATGTTCCCCCCGCGATGGACTTGCTGGGTTTCATCGACGAATGTGCCAAGATGCAATTGGATGGGGTGGAGCTGACCAGCTACTACATGCCCGAAGAACCGACCGATGCGTATTTGATCGGCTTGCGAGCCCATTGTTTCCGCCAAGGGCTGGCGGTATCGGGGACGGCGATCCGCAATGATTTTGGCCGCAGCGAAGGCGAAGCCCGCCAGCGTGAATTGGCCCACGTGCGACGCTGGATCGATCACGCCGCCGTGTTGCACGCGCCGATGATCCGGATTTTTGCGGGGCACGGTCAGAAAGGAGATTCGCCGGAGAAGACCCACGATTTAATGGTCGAAGGGATCCAGCAGTCGTGTGATTACGCCGCCAAGTATGGGATCTATTTGGCATTGGAGAACCATGGAGGCGTCACCGCATCATCGGAAGGGTTGTTGAAATTGGTTCGCGACGTCGATAGCCCTTGGTTGGGCGTGAACCTCGATACCGGCAACTTCCGTTTCGGTGGCGAACCCTACGAGCAGATGGAAGACGTCGCAAAGTATGCGGTCAATGTGCAGGTCAAGGTGGTTGTGAAAGATGTCGATGGCAACCCGCAACCGATGAACTTTCCGCGGTTGAAAAAGATCCTCACCGATGCCAACTATCGTGGCTTTGTCGTGCTCGAATACGAAGAACCGGGCGACGTGCCTGCCGAATGCCGCCGCTATGTCGAGCAGATGCGGACCGATTTGGCGCTTTAACGTTGCCGTTTGGCGACGTGCCGTTTGAGGTCGTTCCCTCGCTTCGCCATCACTGATTGTTTTACCGGATCATGGAGGTCTGTCATGACAGAAAGCCGTTACACCCTAGAAGCCTTTTTAGAGAAGACTCGGGATCGCGATCGGAAGCAAGGGCTGTTCGAACTGGAATCGGATCGGATGCTCGACATCAATCTCGATGGCGAGGTTTGGATCAAGATGGGGGCGATGGTGGCGTACACCGGCCAGGTGACGTTTGAGCGGGAGGGGATCCTTTCCCGTGGGATCGGCAACCTGCTGAAGAAGGCGGTCTCGGGCGAAGGGACTTCGCTGACGAAGGCCTCTGGGAATGGTTCGGTGTTCTGCGCCGATGCGGGGAAGAAAATTACGATCCTTCAGTTGCATAACAATGCGATCTGCGTCAACGGAAACGATCTGTTGGCGTTTGAAATGTCGCTGAAATACGACATCAAGATGATGAAGCGAATGACGTCGGTATTGGCTGGCGGGCTGTTCAACATCCGCTTGGAGGGGACCGGGATGGTGGCGATCACTAGTCATTACGACCCGATGACGCTTCCCGTAACGCCGTCTCAACCGGTTACGACCGATCCCAACGCGACGGTCCTGTGGTCGGGAAATCTCGAACCGGAATTGAAGACCGACCTGCAATTGAAGACGTTCTTCGGACGCGGTTCGGGCGAATCGGTCCAGTTGATGTTTCGTGGCAACGGCTTTGTTGTCGTGCAGCCCTACGAAGAGGTTTACTTCCAGCACGGCGGCAGCTGATCACGTCGTCCGGCAGCGGCGGTGCCCACCAATCGGGCGGCCTCCGCGAACCCTAACGCCAGATCGGCGATGGCAACCATTGCCGAAAACGTTCGGCGATGCCGGGGGCCGATTCGATCGATGCTTCGACGGGTCCTGGAACGTCCTTGGTCGCGATCGGTTCGTCTGGCAGGCCCAAGACGTGACGCCCCCAATAGGAATCGAGCAAGCGTCCGCAGGCCGAAAGGTCGCCGCCTCGCATCCGTTCGACGGCGACAAACACCCGGCTTTGCAGTTCCTTGCGTTCTTCGCTCGTCAGGAATTGATCGTACAGCATGACGTCGTCGATCCAAACTTTGCCCGGGCTGGCGAGATCAAACGCGATCCGAAGCTCTTCGAGTCCTTCGACCGGCAGGTCGGTGACTTCGAGTCGGAACGGCATGTTCGACCAATCACTGCTGGTTGCCGTGGCCGGTTCCTCACCGATCACGGTGCTGCGACGGATCGAACGATCGCGGTAGCGGCCTTCGAGCGACAATCGCAGGCGTACGTTTTCGGTTTTCATGTCGCGACGAACGCGGGCGTGAACCGCTAATCGGCCCGACGCGGGGGCATCAAAAGGATTGCTCAACAGCCAGGTTTTGGCATTCGTTTCGCCATTGTTTGTCAATTGAACGGCTTGGCTTCCCAGCACGCCCGCTTCGGACGCCAGTTGGACGCAGCCGGGGGGATGCTGAGCCGACAACCAACCTGGAATATCGCTGCGGTTGACGACGGGCTGTTCGAAGTTCTGGTTGGGAAGCCCTTGGTACGGTTTGGGCTGACCTAGGGTGCCAACGGTTTGTGTCAGGCGTTGCAATTGCAATCCGAGATGGTCGCGAAGCGCTGGCAATCCGGGGATCTCGACATTCCAAGCGGCGATCTCCGCCTTGGGAGAATCGATCCGGTAGGCGATGATTTGTCCCGGCAGCAGCGTTTGCGTGAGCGTTCGCGTCGCGGGGAGGTTGTCCGATTCCGCACCCAACGGATGGATCGGAGCCGCATCGGGATTGTTCAATTCGATTTTGACCTGAACCATCCAAGGGGCGGGGTTCAGTGCGTAAAGGTGGAATGCGTTGGGGGTGCGGAGACGCCGGACGATCGCCAGTTGGGCCGCCTCGGGGCGTTCGGCTGGGACCGATTCAAAGCGTCCGGGGGGCAAGGCACGAAAGCACCTCAGGAACTCGCGCGATGCCGCTTCACTTCCCCGCGGCGTGGTCCATCCGCCAACCGCCAAAACGTTGGCGTCCGCAGGCATCAGGATCTGTGCAAGAGCCCGCTTGCCATCGTCGCTCGAAGGCACGCCGTGGGCAAACAGCCAGGCTTGGGTGTTCTCCGCGCCCCAAGGGCTTTGCGATTCGAAGGCCCCCAGTCGGACATCGGTCGGCGGTCGCATCAGCAACGCTCCCGATGCGGGCAGGGCGGCCAAGTGGTTGTCCCACAGCGTGTCTTGCGAGAGCGCCGCGTCGACGCTTTGTCGGGCATGGTCGGCCAAGGGTTGCGAGCGATGCAATCGCATGGGGATCACGTTCTCAGCGCCACCGATCGATTCCCAGTCGATGCCCGCATCCAGCGAACGGCGTTGGGGATCGGTGTTGCCATCGGTGGTGTCGGACATCCAGTCAGCCGTCAGCAAGAGAAGAGGCCGTTTGCCGGCCGCTTGGGACATCGCGGCGAACAGGCCCGCCAATTGTCGGCCTCGCCAGTCAAGGAAGGCGCCGTGCCCTTCTCCTTCGATCCAGCCGATCATTTGATTGCTGCCAACCGGCGCCGATGACAGCGTGCCGCGAAATTCATCCAGCGTGTGCTGGTCGACACCCCAGTCGATTCCGGGCAATTGCATGAACGTCTTGCCGCCTAGGTGGACTCCCACCCCGTGCATCGCCGGGTGTTTGCCGTAGCGGGTTTCCAGTTCGGCAATCACGGCGGTGATCGCTTTCTGGACACGTTGGTCTAACGGGTTGTAGTACGGTGCCAATCCGTGTTCGGATTCGGAGATGTCGACGTATCGGTGCCCTGCCGCATTGATCGGTTCGATTCCCCGTGATGTTTGCGGATCGCGAAGCGCTCGTTCCAGTTGGGTCAATGGAGTGGCGAGTTCGACGGCGGGGACCAGTTTCAGGCCGGCGCGATCGAACATTCGCAGCAACAGTTCCAGAACATCCTTTTTGTTTGGGTCGATTCCCGTCGACGAGAAGATTCCCATATCGTGGCGGGCGGTTGCCGACATCGTTTCGGTCGGGTAGAGCGCGGCACCTTCGGCGTTGACCGTGACGATTGCGCCATTAAAGCCGGCCCATTTGACGTATTGAACCAACCGTTGGCCCGCTTCGAGAAACGTTTGCCAGTCATCGATCAAGGTGACGCCATCGGCGTCGATCGCTCGTGTGCAGCCGAAGGTGTCGGCAAGCACTGGCTTGTCCAAATACAGGGCGGCCAAGCGATGCGGGTTCGCCGGATCGTTGCTGTTGACCGCGAGATCGTCTTCGGACGCTAGCGTCTCGGGGCCTGCTGCAATGCTCAGGTTGGCAAACCATGCCGGCTTGGAAGAATCGAAGTTTGTCAGCAAGACCATCGGTTGGCGGGTCTTGGGCCAAAAGACGATCCGATGTTCTAGCAGTTCCGGTGGGGCGGCGAGTGCTTTGGGGAGCACGGCGACGCCGGTGTCGACCCCCAGCGGGATCACTTTGCCACTGGCATTGGGCTCCATCACACTGACGCCCAAACGCATTGGGCGATCGTTGGGGTAGCGGACCACCAACACATGAGGTTTGCCCGGATCTTTGATTTGCAGCGGATAGGATTGCCAGCCGCGCGGTTGCAATTCGGAGACCAATCCATCTTGCCAGGCCTGGTGGGTCAGCGGTTCGCTGCTGAGCGGTTGCTGCCGCGCAGGCACAATCGAAGGAATGGCATCGGGGACAAGCTTGCCCGGAAGCAAGCGGTCGGGCATCCAAACTGGATTCCACCATTGGCGTTTGGTCGGTTCGATGCGGGCCACTTCAATAAATGGACGCAGGTCTTCGGTCGGTTGGGTTTCGCTGAGCACGACAAACTGGACGCTGCGTTCGATCGTATCGGTCTCTTGAGTCCAAGGGACTTCCAGCGTTAGGTAGCGTCGTTCCGATGCGAGGCGCACGTGGATCGCGTAGGCGGCTTCGGCGTCGGGGATCGTCAACGGCCCGGCATCGACCGCAGCAATCCTGCCATCGGCATCGGTAGCGACTTGCCATTCTTGTTGGCTGATCGTTTTGGATGAACGCGCTTTGGTGAGCGTCATCGTCAGCCGTAGCTTTTGATTGGGGAGCAATCCGGTCGCATTGGGAACGATCGTCAATGGGACGCGCTCGCCGGGTTGGAAGATCAGGTTCTCGCGGTCCCATTGCACGCGCAATCGATCGCCAGGGGCGCGGTCGATCACCAATTGGATCCGGCCGCCGGAGAGTTCAATCGATTGCGGTTGAGCGATCAGCGCCGCGAGGTTCACGGTTGTCGCGGGCTTGGCCGAGGCCGAGGCCGCGGGAGAGGAGGCGTTTGCCGATTCCTGCAACGTTAGGACCGCATCGTTATCCCCCTGGGCAACGAATTCGAGTCCACCTCGCAGCGAAGCGGTCCGTGAGTAGACGGAGATCCGTTTGCCGTCGGGGGACAGATCCAATCCACCCGTCGATCCCGCATCGAGGGAAAGGTTCCGCAGTCGGCTCAGGTTGCCCTTGTCGATTTCGATCGAGAGGCCGGTGCGCTCCAGGGCCGCGGTTTGCCAATGGACGCGCAGCCGCAGTTCCTGTTCTTGCGAATGGAGCGTTGTTGGGAGCGCAGCGAACAACCAGGCGATCGTTCCGCAAATCGCGAACGATCGAAATCGCCGAGCCAATCGAAGCGGACGTCCTTGTCCGTGCATCGTGAGCGTCTTCGGGGGAGGAGTGTGATGTTACGTTGAAAACAGCGGTTCACGCTGTCGAACGGTCATCTCCGATAGTACGCAGGCCCATGCCACCGGGTAAATACCAGTCGATGCAGGCATTTGTTTCCCGTGAGGCGCCCTATGTCGCGATGCGGGCGTCGACGCATCCACTCGTTTTGGGGCTACTCGATCTTTCGGTTTTCCAGCAGTTCGTGCAAGTCCGCGATCATCGCACGCATCGATTGATAGCGATCTTTGGGCTTTTTCTGAATCGCTCGCATCACGATCGCGTCGGCCGCCGCGGGGATCTCGCGATCGGGAGACCGTTCGCTTGGCGGGGGAGGATCGACGTTTTGGATGTTGTCGAACGTTTCGTTGATGTTACGGCCACGGAAGGGTTCGCGTATTGCAAGCATTTCGTAGAGGACGATCCCCATGCTGAAAATATCGCTCCGCTCGTCGAGGTACTTGTAGCCGCGAACCTGTTCGGGGGACATATATAAGGGGGTCCCTGGACGTTGCCCCCCTCCGGTTAGGGTTCGCAACTGCATCTCTTCGTCCTCCGCGTCTTCGCGGCGGAACACAAACGATTCCGATTCATCGGAGTGCCCCCAGACTTTTGCGACGCCCCAGTCCAAAAGGATCACTTCGCCGAAATTGCCGATCCAGATGTTCTCGGGTTTGACGTCGCGGTGGATCACACCACGAACATGAGCGTAGGCGAGCGCTTGGGCGGCGGAAATCGCAATTTCGAGACGTCGCTGCAGCGAATAGGCTTCGGCGGTCGCTTCGTCTCCCATCGCAATCCGTTTGAGCGCCTGGAAGAAGTTTTCTCCCGAGATCCGCTTCATCGTGAAATAGATCCCGATTTCCGGATCGTGTCCAATTTCGTAGACCGGCACGGTGTTGGGATGCTGAAGCATCGCGGTGATTCGCGCTTCGCGGAGGAACCGACGATTTTCCTTCGGATCGTGGATGAATTTCGACTGTAACGTCTTCATCACGACCAATCGATTGACTACCGTGTCCCAGCAGGATCGCAGCTTCCCGCTTCCCCCTTCGGCCATGTCTTTGAAATTCGTGTATTTCGCCAATCCAACAGGCATCGGATCGGGGAGCCGATGATCGGTCGCCGAGAGCACGATACCGGTCGAGGTGTGATCAGCCATCTGAAATTCCGTTTCGCCCTAGAACAAAAAAACCGACCGCCCAGGCTTTGGGCGATCGGTTCTAGTTTAACGATTTTTCTAGACAGCGTTATGCCGTTACAGGCAGCTTGGCGCTCTTAACTGTCGCAATAATTGCGCTAGCAACCATATAAGGATCCGCGTTCGAAGCGGGGCGTCGGTCTTCCAACCAGCCCTTCCAGCCGTGCTCGACGGTGAAAATTGGGATCCGGATCGACGCGCCACGGTCCGAAACGCCATAGCTGAACTTGTCGATCGACTGCGTTTCGTGCAGGCCGGTCAAGCGTTGGTCGTTGTCAGCACCGTAAACATCGATGTGCTCTTTGATGCGTGGTTCGAAAGCTTGGCAAACCGCTTCGTAGATTTCTTGGCTGCCGCAGGTGCGGAGCAAGGAGTTGCTGAAGTTGGCGTGCATGCCGCTGCCGTTCCAGTCGCCCTTGACCGGTTTGCAGTGGTAATTGATTTCCAGGCCGTGCTTTTCAGCTGTGCGATCCAACAGGTAACGGGCCAACCAAATTTGATCGCCAGCGTCGCGTGCGCCCTTGGCGAAGATTTGGAATTCCCATTGTCCCAACATCACTTCGGCGTTGATGCCTTCGACGTTCAGGCCTGCTTGCAAGCAGATTTCCAGGTGTTCTTCGACGATGTCGCGACCAACCGCTCGGCCACCGCCAACGCTGCAGTAATAAGGGCCTTGAGGGGCGGGGTAGCCTTGCTCAGGGAAGCCCAGTGGCTTTTGAGTTTCGGGATCCCAGAGGGTGTATTCTTGCTCGAAACCGAACCAGAAATCGCCATCGTCATCGGCAATGGTCGATCGACCATTGGTCTTGTGCGGCGTGCCATCGCTGTTGAGCACTTCGCACATCACCAGGAAGCCTGTTCCGATACGGCCTGGATCAGGAATCACTTTCACAGGCTTGAGCAACAGGTCCGACTTGCCGCCTGTCGCTTGTTCGGTGGACGATCCATCAAATGACCACATCTTGGCGTCTTCAATGTTCCCGCTGAAATCATCTTCAATCTTAGTCTTGCTGCGGAGCGTTTGTGTTGGCTGATATCCATCGAGCCAAACGTATTCGAGTTTGCACTTGGTCATGCGGAGCTTCCCCCAAAGGAACCTAAACAAAAGAATCGAGTAACAATTCGATCGAACAATTTCGACCGATGACAAACATCCAAAAACAGGACGATTGCTCTCATTATATAAAAGCCGTCGACCCGTCGTTGTTCGTTCTCGCGTCCGCCAAAAACCGCCGAGATTTGCACATCCTTGTGCTGCTACAGATCTGTTTCGATTCATTGGGTTGCCTAGACCCTCGATCGCTTCTCTGTCGAACTAATTCACCTTAATAACTTTTTCGCTCGACTGAAAGTAGTTCTGCGCAATATTTTTCCCTTCACTGACCTCTGAGACGCCCTGGCCGGGGGTTAATGAACCATTGTGGCGGACCGTACCACTCAAGCGGTAGGATTCTGGCAGCCAAACGATCAGCGGCCGAGCTGATCCGCCAGGAACGGAGCACCGTAAATTTTTTCCAGCGCCACCCGAATTGCGGCTGCTGATACCGAAACCGCTCGTGCCTGATCGGAGGTATAGATGTAATCGGATGTCAAACTTTGGATGTTCCCGTCGAAGATCAGCCCCACCAGTTCGCCGGCCCGATTCACGACCGGGCTACCGCTGTTGCCGCCAATGATGTCCGCGGTGCAAACAAAATTCATCGGGGTTCCCCGCGGGATCGCGGCGGCCGCGCGCTGCCAGCTTTCGGGAAGTTCGTAGTCTTCCTGCCCCGCATGTTTCGCGGCGTAGTCGAAGATCCCCTCCATCTTCGTCCAGGCCGGAACCTCTACCCCGTTCTGCGAATATCCTTTGATCGTGCCGATCGCCAGCCGCAGCGAGAAGGTTGCGTCGGGGTACTTCGACGTGTTGCCGGCGGCGAGCGAAGCTTCGGTGATCTGCGTGTAAGCCTGTTTTTCCTGTTCGTCCAGTTCGTCGCGGATCTTCCGCAGCCGCTGGTATTCCCCCTGCATCGCTCGGGCCAGCAGGATCATGGGGTCTTCCGATTTGTCGATCAGCGGCGCGCCGACTTCGACGAACTGCTTCCGCGTCTCGAGGTCGCCGACCTTGGTGCCGAAGACGAGTTCGGCCGCTCGGACGTCGGGCCGCTTGCCGTCGAGAATCTCGACGACCAGCGGATCATCGCCGCCGCGACGCTCGGCCAAACGCATCAGTTCATCGGTCAATTTGACGTGCTCCAGGTCGTTGTAGATCGGCGCCGTGCTCAATAGATCCTGCAGCAGCGAATCGCGATTGGAGACGCGCAGTTCGGGCAATCGCTCGGAATTCGGCTTCTTGTCTTCAGCAGCCATCAAGACCAGCGTCTCCGCCAAATCGTACAGCCGCGAACGGAAGCCGCTGGTCTGATCGAGGATTTCGACCCGTTGTTGTTGCAGTCGAGCGATCGTTTCCCAGGCCGCTGCCGCTTCGGGCTGCTTGGACCGAACCGCTTCGAGCACCCGCTGCTGCCGACGGATTTTCTCCTGCATCGTTTGGGGATCCTGCAGTCCCGCCAACATGCCACCGTACGCTTTCCGCGAGTTCTGGATGCCGAACAGTTCGTCGCGGGCGCGGCGGGATTCCTCTTTGCCACGCAGCCCAAACTGCTGCATCAGCACCTCTTTGCGCCGCAAGTAATCAAGCACATAAGGAAGCCGGTGGTCGCGCAGGTACTTCAGCGCCTCGACAGTAAAGATCCGCTGCGTACGCCCTGGATGTCCGGAAACGAAGACCAATTCGTGCTCATTGATCTCCTTGTTGCTCCAAGGCAGGAAGTTCTCGATCTTGGCCGGTTTTCCCTGTTCGTAGACCCGCAGGATCGTGGCGTCCATGCAGTAGCGTGGGTATTCGAAGTTGTCGGCGTCGCCGCCGAAGAAGGCGATCTTGGTCTCGGGAGCCCAGACCAAGCGGACGTCGGTGTATTTTTTGTATCGATACAGGTGATATTTCGCACCGCCGAAGAGCGTTACGACATCCGACCGCAGCCCGGTCCGGTCGAGCGATTCCTTCTCGATCTCTGCGATCACAGCCCGCCGCGCGGTGACGGCGTGTTCGGGAGACATCGCCGGCGTGACCGCGGCGGCCACCTTTTCGCTGACATCGACGATCTCGACCAACTGGTTCAATTCGAGGTCGGGGGCTTTTAGTTCCTGCTCGTGCGAACGCGCAAGAAAACCCTCTTCGATCAGGTTGCGATCGGCCGTGCTCAGTTTGTGCAGCGTGTCCGAGGCGACGTGGTGGTTCGTCAACACAAGTCCATCGCTCGACACAAACGACCCCGAGCCGCCGGAGTTCAGCCGCACCGACGCCTGCATCAGTCGATTCACCCAGGCGTCATCGGCTTTGAAGCTGTAGCGATCTCGCAAGTATTCATTGGGAAGGTCGTTGAACAACCACATCCCTTCGTCGGCAAAGCTGTTGCTGGATAACAAGAAAGCGAGCACTAGAGAAACCTTGTTCATCGAAGTCGTCCATGATCCGCGGGTGGAATTGTTTTTCTTGCGACGAAGATTGGTACAATCGCATCGACAGGGCGACATTCTATCGGGTCGCTGTGCGGCTGTGAATAGAATCCGGCAGCGCCCCGCCCGAGGGCGACCGAGCGTTTGCTGAACCGGGCGCCAACGCGTGCCACGCTGATAAAACGTCCGCTCGTGTCCCAATATCAAGACTCTTCTCAATCCTCCTTGCTGGCCTGTGCTGTGGCTGTCGATTCTAAATGGTTACCGATTTCGCGAGCAGAGATCCTGCCCAAGGTGCTCGATGGCCTGCAGCAGCGGTTCATCTACAGCGACGAAATCGGTGACGTCCTCTCGGCGGCGCTCTACGAACCATGCAATCTGCTGCTGTGGGGCCCCGGCGGGCACGGCAAATCGGACATGGTCCTGGCCGCACTTCGCGCGATCGGCCTGACCGACGACGAGATCTTCATCCAATCGTTCGGGGAAGGGATGAGCGAAGATCGGCTGTGGGGCGGTCCCGACATGGCGTCGCTGGACACGTGCGTGCGGTACGACACCTCGCGATCGTTCCTCGCACCTCAATACAAAGTGGTGATCTTCGAAGAATTGTTCGACGCCCCGGCGCAGGCGCTGCTGCCGCTGAAGGATGTGCTCACGCGGCGAGTCTTTATGAATGGGCCCGATCGCGTCCCGATGCACGCCAAAGTCGTGATCGCTTGCACCAACAAAGATCCCCGCGATTTTGTCGAGGGAAACGACGCGGTCCAGGCGTTGATGGAACGCTTCCTCTTGCAAAAGGAAGTCCGTTGGCCGCAGTACGAAGAGAAGAACTACCGCGAATTGTTCGCCAAAGTCCACCCAAACGCATCGGCCGCCGGGTACGAGTTGCAGCGTTTGCTCAGCCGCGTGATCGCCGGGCTGAACGAAGAGGCGTTTACGATGTCGCCCCGGATGGCGCTGCAATCGCTGGAAGTCGTCGCCAATTGCGCGAGGATTCGGGGCGACAACCTGATCACCGCCGACGCGTTCCAGAGCATTCGTTTTGTCCAAGGGATGCAGTCCTATACCGCGGATCTAACTCGCAAGATCGAGAAGCAGCTGCCCAGCGGGGCAATCAAGTTGAAGCTGGAAGCGAGCGACCTCCGCGACGCGAGCGAAGATCCGCTGCGGACGCCGCGGGCCGAGATCCCGACCGTGATCTCCAAAAGTCTCAAGTCACGCTACATCCACTGTGACGAGATCATCCAAGTCCTCACGCACGCGTTCTACCAACCGTGCAACGTCTTGTTGTGGGGGCCCGGCGGGCACGGCAAGTCGGACATGGTGATGACCGCGCTGCGCAAGCTGGGGTATGGCGAGGAGGAGATCTTCCTGCAGTCGTTTGGCGAAGGGATGAGCGAGGATCGGCTGTGGGGCGGCCCCGATATCTCCAAACTGGACGAGTGCCTTGAATACGATACGGATCGATCTTTCCTGCCGTATGAGATGGTGGTGCTGGAGGAGATCCTCGACGCTTCGTCGCAGGCGCTGCTGCCGCTGAAAGACGTCCTGACGCGGCGGACGTTCATGAACGGCAGCCGCCCGGTGCCGATGAAAAGCAAGGTGATCATCGCCTGCACCAATAAGGATCCCCGCGAATTCGCCAAGGACAGCGACGCGATCAAAGCACTGCTCGAACGATTCCCCTTGCAACTGGAGGTCCGTTGGCCATCGTACGTGCAATCGGATTACGAAGCGTTGTTCGCCAAATCGCAGCCCGACGCAAGCAGCGACAAACGGAAGCTGCAGCGGATCTATGCGCATGTGATCGCCAGTCTGAACGACGAACGCGAGGCCGGATTTAAGGTGTCGCCACGGATCGCGTTAGGGGGGCTGCGACTGGCGGTCAACAGCGTCGGGCGACATGGGCGGAAACGGATGATCGTTGAGGACATCCTGACGATTCGCAACGTGCAGGGGATGGAATCGTACAAGCGGGACGTGGAATCGCTGATCCGGTCGGCGTTGCTGGAAGGGGGGATCGAGGTCTTGTTGAGCGATATCGACGAGCGGGCGATCAAGCTGCGAGGGGAGATGGATGCGATCAACGCAAAATTTGACGCCGCTAGAACCTTTGAAGGCGAAGCCCGCAGCGAGATGAACGACCTGGCGATCGAAGCGATGATCGAATTGATCAGCAGCGTCGACCGGCTGCGGATGGAGCTGGTTCAGATCGTCGTCACCGACCCCAAATTGATCCAATGGAAAAAGTTGTCGGAAAAAAATGTCGAGGAATTGGCCGACGAGATCGAAGCGGGGACGTGACACCGCCGAACAAGAGTAGGGACAGTCGCGATAAAACGGCTGGTGCCGGATTGGCCGATTTTGATTTGCCTTGCTTTTCCGGTTCACAGCCTCGCCGATCTGACAACGTTTAGCTATAATCCCTTGCTTAGCGACTTTCGATGCGGTCTGGCACCGTCGTGTGGCTGGGACCGATTCGATCGGGCCCAAATCGAACGGAAGAAAGTTCGCTTTTGTGCTCGCGAGATTGCTCGCTCCCCTCCAATTGCCTCTTGCCCCAATTCAACGCATGGTGTCCGAGAAAATCCCGTCCGCTGCCCCTTCGCGACTCGCTGCCCTCTGCATCCCGTTGCGGCTGGCCACAGGTTGGGGGCCCTACCCCAAGAAACTGAGCCTTCTAGCAGCGTTGATGCTGGTCCTGCTGCGACTCTCCATCGGCTGGCAGTTCTACAGCGAAGGGACTGACAAAATCCAAAACGGCTTCGATTCGAGCCGCTTCCTGAGCGCTGCTCGAGGCCCGTTCGCCGATCACTTCCACAGCGTCGTCTGGGACCGCGACGGCGGCCTGCGATTGGACGACGAAGCGACTCAGCGACGTTGGCAATGGTACCGCAACACCGCCGGTTCGCACTTCGGCTTCGACGATGCTCAGCAAAAGCAAGCCGATCAAGTGCTCAAGCGAACCCTGAACCAATATCAATTTGTCCTCGACAACAACGTCGATGAACTGGCCGAAGTCGATTTCGGTCGGCAACGCCTGGCCGATTTGGCGGCGCGTCCGGAGCGGAACGACGTCGCGAGCCTGATCGGACAAAAAGAAACAATCGAGCGAGAATGGCGACAAAAACTGGACCCGATCTTGAGCGAGGTGGATAATGCATGGGAGAACCTGGAACGCGATATGAACGCCGTTGCCAGCGACGACCAACTGCGCCGCCACGGTCATCTGGAACTGCCGCCACTTCGCGATCAACGGATCGACACCACCGTGATGGACAAGTTTGTCCCATGGTTCGATTGCACGATCGGCGTTTTGCTGATCTTGGGGCTGTTTACTCCAGTGGCTGCACTTGCCGCCGCGGGGTTCCTGTTTTCGGTCTTCCTGAGCCAGTTCCCACCGGCGACGGGACCTACCTCCACGTATTACCAATTGATTGAATCGATGGCCTGCTTGGTCATCGCTTCGACCGGAGCCGGACGATTCGCCGGCCTCGATTCCATCATCCATGCTGCCTTCCACCGAGGCCGCTCCCACGAACAAGGGTGATCCCCATGGTCGATAAACTATCCGACGAAGCACGCCAAATCGGTAGTGCCAACTATTACGAAGCCGTTGGCGTCACGCGACGCGATTTCCTGCAGGGCGTTGTCGCTGCGGGAGCTGTCAGCGGTGCCGGCCTCGGCGCGATGTACTTCGGTTACGACAAGGTCACCGACCCGGTCCGCATCGGCGTGATCGGAACCGGCGATGAAGGAAGCGTCCTGATCGGCGGCTGCAACCCCGACTACGTGACCGTCAAAGCGATCTGCGACATCCGCCCCTACAACGTCCACCGGGCGTTCCATGGCGACGTCAGCAGCCCCGCCGCCCAAGCCGCCCGGCCTGGCCTGATCAAGCAATACGGCTACAAGAGCGAAGCCGAAGCACGCAAGGAAGTCCAGGTTTACGACAGCAGCAACGGTGGCATCCAGGCGATTCTGGACGACCCCGATATCGAAGCGATCATCATCGCGTTGCCGTTGTTCCTGCACGCTCCGGTTGCCATCCAAGCGATGATGCGCGGCAAGCACGTGCTGACTGAAAAACTGATGGCACACAGCGTCGCGCAGTGCAAAGCGATGGCGCGCGGTGCTCAGGAAATGACCACCAAGGGAGGCGATCCGCTTCACTTGGCGACCGGTCACCAACGTCACTACAGCGTCAAATACGACAACGCGATCAACCTGATGCGTTGGGGGATGTTGGGCCAGATCCACCACATCCGCGCTCAATGGCACCGTGGCAACGTCCCGGGTGCCGACAGTTGGAAGATGCCGCTGCCAGGTGGCGAAGCGATCAACGGAACCAGCAAGCGATACGACAAGATCGCCGACCAGTTGGGCAGCATGAAGCGTAAGCTGGACGCCGAGACCGATCCCGCAACGGCGGAACTGTGGGCCAAGAAGATCGCCCAGTGGGAAGCGTGGGATGCCGACAAGGGTGTCGACGCATCGGGCCACGGATACGAAGACGGTTCTATCGGCGATCGCGTTCGCCCCGCCCTGGAAGAACTGTGCCGCTGGCGTTTGTTCGACCGCACCGGTGGTGGACTGATGGCCGAACTGGGCAGCCACCAGTTGGACGCTGCCACGATCTTCCTCAGCTCGCTGCGGAACGATGGCAAGAAGGCGCACCCGTTGAGCGTTTCCGCCGTCGGTGGTCGTCACATCTTCCCACACGATCGCGACGTCGACGATCACGTCTACTGCATGTTCGAATTCCCTGGTCCAGAATACGACCCGAAGTTCGGCATCAAGTACTACGACCGCGTCGAAAACTACCCGAACCCTAAGGGGGAGATCGAAGGTTACAACACCGACCCCTCCAAGAAGGTTGTCGTTACCTATTCGACGATCAACGGCAACGGTTTCGGCGGTTACGGCGAAGTTGTGATGGGTACCAAGGGAACGCTGGTTCTCGAGAAAGAGAAAGACGTTTACCTGTACAAGGACAGCAACACGTCGGCCAAAGTGGGCGTCAAGAAAGATGGCGACATGGCGGCGATGGACACCCAGGCCAGCGGAAGCATGGCCGCACCGGTGGCCCAAGCTGCCGACAGCGGTCCCGTCAGCCGTGGTTACAACGAAGAGATCGAGCACTGGGCGTATTGCATCCGCAATCCGTCGCCAGAAAATCGCCCGCGTTGCTACCCCGAGGTGGCGATGGGCGATGCTGTGATCGCGTTGTCGACCAACGTTGCGATCAAGAACGCTAACCAAGGCAAGGGCGGTTACCTGCAGTTCGACCCCGAGTGGTTCGAGCGCGACAGCGACAAGACCCCCGATGGCAGCGATGTGGCTGCGGAAATGAAGGCCTTGAAGGACTGGAAGCCCGTCTAGTTCGCGGCTTGCCAGAGAGTTGAATCAACCGGATTCGATCCGGTTGCGAAGCGCCGGGGCAATCGCCCCGGCGACCGCCTGTCGATAGCGGTTTGCGGCTGAGGGATCGGTTTTGCTACGATTGGGCTGATGAGCAGTTGGACGACGCAGCCGATTTTTGATTCGCTCGGGCTGATCGGCCTGGTGGCGATCCTCTTTGTGCTCACGACACTTCTTGTCGTTCCGCAATCGACTCAGCTGACGCAACGTCGGCGACGCACCCTGATCGGGCTGCGGTTAGTCGCCGCCACCGTCTTGGTCCTGGCGCTGCTGCGGCCAACGCACGTCGTCACGCTCCAACAACCCGCCGCCGCCACGCTCGCGATTCTGTTAGACGGTTCGCGCAGCATGACCCTTCCCGCCGGCGGCACCAGGTCGCGCTGGCAATCGCAGAGCGAAGTTTGGCAACGGATCGCGCCGATGCTCGACAGCGGCGACCCGACGCTAAAAACCGCCGTCTACGAATACTCCGGCGACCTTTCACCTCTCGACCCAGCGACCGGCGCGGTCGATGCGTTTCTAAAATCGCAGCCCGAGGGAAAACAGACCGATCTAGCGGCAGCCCTTCGCGACACGATCACCCGCGCCGCCGGCAGCCCGCTGGCCGGGATTGTCCTGATCGGCGACGGAACCCAAACCGCGGATATCGACATCGGCCCGCAAGCGGTGGCGCAAACGCTCGCCTCGCTGGAGGTGCCGCTGTGGACCGTCCCGATCGGCCCCAGCCAAGACACCTCCGCCGCCCGCGACGTCGCGATCGACGGGATGCCCGACCAGTTCAGCGTCTTCGCCAAGAATCTGTTCCAGGTCACGGCCACGCTCTCCGCCCAGGGACTCGACAACCGCTCGATTCCGCTGCGGTTGATGCTAACCAACGCGCAAGGTGAGACCGAGGAGATCGCCCAGCGGGAGATCGTCGCCCGGGGAGGCGATGACGATCAGCGGATCGCGATCGAACTGCCCGCCCCCGCGCCGGGCAACTACCGGCTGGACCTGATCGCTGAGCCGCAAGATGGCGAGATTCTTACCGACAACAATCGCCAAACCGCCTTCCTCGATGTCCGCGATGTCGGCGGCCGGGTTCTCTATTTGGAAGGACAACCGCGGCCGGAACAGTTGTTCCTGCGACGCAGCATCGCCGCCTCGGCCGATTTCGAACTCTCGTTCCAGTGGATCGAACGAATCGGGCAGGGGAAAAACTGGCCCGTCGATCTGGGAACCGCGTTTGAGCCCGATCGCTACGACATCTACATCCTGGGCGATCTCGATTCGCAGGCGCTTGGCGAGAAGCAACTGCAGGCGCTCCGCCAACGGATCGATGAGGGAGCGGGCCTGTTGACGCTCGGGGGCTTCCACAGCTTCGACGCCGGCGGTTACGGCAGCTCTCCCCTGGCCGACGTCCTTCCCGTCAAAACCTCTCCCGATCGCCGCCAGTCGTATGGCCAGCCCCCCGACCCGCAGCTGCAGATCGAGGGCCCGCTGCCGGTCCGGATCACCCGCCCCCACCCGATCAACCAGCTTGCCGCTGGCGGCCCCCAGCAGGCCGCCTGGGACCAGCTGCGTCCGCTCAAGGGAGCGAACCGCTTGCTGGGCCCCAAGCCAATTCCTGGGGTCGAGGTGCTGCTGGAAACTCCCTCCGAGGAGCCCCTGCTGGTGATCGGCGATTTCGGCAACGGCCGCTGCGCCGCCTTTGCCGGCGACAGCACGTGGCAGTGGTGGCGTCAGGGGGAACGAGAGCTGCACCAGCGGTTCTGGCGACAGGTGTTGCTGTGGCTGATGCGGCGCGAACTCGCCTCCCCCGACCAGATCGACTTACAGATGGACCGCCGCCGCTTCGCCGCCGATATCGAAGTGCAGTTCCAGGCGAGTCTCGGTGGCGACGCGGACGATGCGGCCGAGCGAAAACTGACGGTCCAGGTGATCGATTCCGCCGACAAAGCGATCGACGTCCCCGTCGCGAAAAGCGACGCACAGGCGGGGGGAGCGACTGCCTGGACCGGCAAGCTGCCCGAACTGGCCGACGGCATGTATCGCTTGCGAGCGAAAGATACGACCACCGGCAGCAAGATCGAGCCCCAAGAGCTCGCCTTTCAAGTTGCGTCGATCGACCGCGAACTCAGCCGCCCGGTTGCCGATATCGCTCAGATGCAGCAACTGGCTCAGGTCACATCGGAGATCGGTGGACGTTCGATCCCTCCCGAGCAGATCGAATCGCTCCGCGAACTGATCGCTCAAAACCGTCAACGATCGGTCTCGCCGGTCGTGCAGCAATGGCGTCTGGGGGACGAACCGGTCAGCGGTTGGCTGACGATGCTGATCTTCGGCGGGCTGCTGACCAGCGACTGGGTGCTACGGAAGCGCTGGGGAATGGTCTGACGGACGGCCCGATGGCTCCCAGCACCAGCGGCTGAGAGCACTCTCCGCGACCAAGCAGTGGCTGATCAGATCACGTTCGTTTTCCGCTGCTGCGCCGTCGCCTCCATCGATGGACTGCAATCGGTCAGCTTCAGGAATTGCGAACTTTCAATATCGTAAGCGAACACCTGGCCTGTTTCGATTTTGTAGACCCACCCATGCAAATGCAGATCGCCTCTGGCAAGTCGAGCTGCGACTGCCGGTAGGGTGCGGAGGTTTTCGAGCTGAACGAGAACGTTCTCCTCGACCGTCGCACTTAACAACCGATCTCCTTCGAGTTCGCTGTAGTTCTCTTTCATGATCCGCCGCGTGGCGTCGGCATTCGACAGCCAATCGGCGACGGCAGGCATTTCGACAACTTGTTCCGGATCGAGCAGCCCCTTCATCGCACCGCAGTGGGAGTGGCCGCAGACGATGATGTCCTTCACGTTCAGGCCCGCGACTGCGAATTCGATCGTTGCCGCTTCACCTCCACCGGCCCCGTGGGGCGGCACGATGTTCCCTGCGTTTCGCAGGATGAACAGATCGCCTGGCTGAGTGCGGGTCAATAGCGTCGGATCGATCCGCGAATCGGAACAGGTGATGAATAAGGTCTCGGGGGACTGTCCTTTGGCCAGTTGTTCAAACAGTCCCTGCAGCGGAACGAAGCTCTCACGCTGAAATTGATGGATTCCTTCGATTAACTTCTGCACGTTCGACCTCGATTCATAACAGGCGTCATAACTTTGGGAGCATTCACACGAATTGGATCGTCCGTGAACCACCAGTTTTTACGCAGGAGGGCGAAGTGGCAAGAGGCTCCAGCGAACCGACCGCGCATTCGGTCAAATGAATTTGAAATCGCGGCACAAACAGGCTGGAATGCGTCCTTCCGTGTGACGAAAAAAAAGGTCGCCCAAGCGTTCGCTTGGGCGACCCCAACCATGCAAAGATGGCTAGACGCTGATGCTATTTAGTGCAGCAAGTTGCATTGCACTGGTCGCTACATTGGCAGGGGCCACCAACATCGCATGCGCACTGCTTTTCATCGCAAGCACACGACTCGCACGTGCAGCCTTCGCCACAGCAAACGCAGGGGGCGGCTACAGAGGATTGAGCGAACGGGGCGACGGCGATTCCGCCAACCAATGCGAGACCAAGAAACATAAGCTTAAACATAGGAAATTCTCCAAACTGAAATGTAGTTGTTAAAAACAGACTGACTTCAGGATGGAGGCCTATTTCCGCCAAACGCACAACGTCGCCTGCCGCTGGTTATGACACCAGGGGAGCGGAGCAAAAGAGGAATCGATCGCAGCGAGAGAGGTAAGTGGCGGCACATTCGGCACAAACGCCGCCCAGGCGACAGGGGGAACCTGCACGGGCGTGCTGGTTTCACTGGGCACCGCGGGCTCGCCCGCTCTTGGGGCAGAGAGATCGCAGCACGAATTGCAACCTTCGCCCAGCATGCGGTCGCAGCACGAACGCTCTGCCGTCGCAGGTCGCTCGCAGCAGCACGATCCCAGATCGGGCTGAGGCGCACAGCATGCCAGAGGCGACAGCTCGACAGCGCACCGGCAGCTAGAGATCCCAGGAACTGGAATCGCTATCGCGAGGCAGATAACTGCCACGAAAAGAGAGCGAAGTGCGATCATGTTTTTATGGTATGACGCGCTCAACAGAGAATCAAGCTCGAAATGTCGCGCGACCGTGTGCCGACACGCGTTCCCGATCGGTTCAGTAGGTTATGCCAAGCACGAGGCCAGCTTGGGTTCGCTTTGCGTCAAAGTCCTGGTTGTCGGAAGCAAAGCGATCGTGCCCGCCGACCAGCGAGAGGGCGACCAAGTCGCTGAACATCCATCGCAACTTGCCGCCGGCGCGCCAGGTCAATTCATCGCGGTCGGGGGTGCCGGTGAAGTCGGCATAGTTGCGGTAGCCAATCCCCACGCTTGGGATGAAGCTCAGGCGTCGACCAAACTGAAACGTCGCATCGGAATGTCCATTGATCGCGGAATAGCGATAATCGTCCCCTTCGGTGTTGGCGTATTCCAGATCGATTCCACTGCTCCAGGTGGGCAGCCAGTCGATGCCGGTTTGCGAAAAACGACTAAGTCCACCGCTGATCGCCGCCCCATCAAGCGAGGTGGCTGAAGGGTTGATTCCGTCGTCCTTAAACTGCGACACACCTGTCGCCAGGTAGGCGTAGAACACATCCAGATCGGGGCGAATCATGATCACCGACGCTGTCACAGAATGGCGGTCGTCGACATGTTCGCCCCCCAGCAGATCCAGCGCGTAGACGTAATCAAGCCGCGCGATCAGGTCGTTTTCACCCCAGCAAAAATCGCGTTCGATAAAAGCACCCGGTTGCCCGCTGGTTAGGTCCAGGTCGCTTTGATGGGCTTCGTTGACCGTAAAGTATCCGCGTGCCAGCGGACCGGCACGCCATGAGTCGCGGCGGATGGCGATCCATTCCAGTTCCGGGTTGATAAAGCCTTGAAAGCTTTCCGCACTGTTCGACGCCAGCTCTCGGCTGACCGGCGTCAAGCTGACGTTTGTGTTGTATAAGACTCCCAGCTCCAACAGCACCCGCAACCGCTTCGGTGTCGGACTGATATCGCTACGCACCTGTTCCAGCCGACGATCCAATTCCTCTTCGCCGTCAAACGTCTGGATCTGGTAACTGACCGGCTCGACATCGACCGCCGCGGCGCCGCTTTCTATCGATGTCTTGTTGGATGCAAACTCAGCAGGCGCGCTGCCGCGATTCCCCGCCGGATGCACCTGCCCCGAGGGACTTGCCGAAGGAGGTCGTTGGGCAAAGCCGCCAGCATGAAGCTGCTCGGCGTAGTCGCTTGCCGGTGCCAGTAAAACGCACTGCTGTGCATGGTAGGGGGCCGCCGGATCGCCGATGGCATGCAGCAGTTGACAGATGTCGAAATGCGAGGCGGCGTTTTCGGGATCGATCCGAAGCGATTGACTGTAGGCATTGATCGCGGCTTCCGAATTCCCTGCCTTTGCCTCCACTTTCCCCAGCAAACGCCATGAATCACTATGCCCCGGATTCTGTTGCGTGCGCGCCCGCACGATCGCCAGCATGGCATCGGCGGGAGTCTGTGATGCGCCGCTATCCGCTGGCTGCTGCCCAAACAAACCAGACGACCGACACGCGATCCCGAGAAACAGGACCATGCCTAGCAACGCTGCGCCACCTACCCTTGGAAACGCTCTTGCTCCAAGCCGATTCGATGCCTGCCTGTCGTACTGCGCGGTGTCTCGCCGGACGGTTGCACGATAGTGGATGTTCAATCGGTTCTCTCTTTCGCTTGACTCGCTGGTTCGCGTATAGGAAGAAGCGGACAGGCTGGTGCCCGACTCGGACGGTACTGCTTTTTCACCCCATAAAGCCATGGCGATTCGTCATGCAATCACATCTTCCACGAACATGTGGTTGGGCATTTTGGCGTGGGGAAAACCTATCCATCGATCTGCGGCCGACGACGGGTGGTCAGTGTGGCGAACTCGCAGGGTTGCAAACGTTCAGTAGCGAAGGAGATCCGAAGATGAGAATCACTTGCATCGCAGTGGCAACACTTGCATCGATGGCATGCCTCACGCAGTTTGCCACTGCCCAATTGCCTGGCGGACTGGGATCGGGTGCCTCGGGTGCTGCCAGCGCAGCGGCGGATGCTGCCCGCGCCCAGGCCCAGGTACAACAGCGCGTTCAGGCTCAGATCCAACAGCGCGTGCAGACGCAAGTTCAAGCCAACATCCAGTCCAACATCCAGGCACAGATCCAAACTCGAATCCAAGCCGAAGCCAACCGGGCCGCCGAGATCGCGATGCGCGCCTCGGCTCGCGCCGCTGATCGCGCGCAGGCCACCGTCGCCAACGCACCCAATGGCGTTCAGTTGGGCGTGGGGGTCCAAGCCAACACCGGGACCGACGCCAACGTTGCGGGAAATCGGACGCGATTCAACTCGAGCGGACAGCTGAGTCTGCAGGCGGGCGCGTCGCTGCCACCTGGAGTCACGCAAGCGGATGTTGCGATCTATGACAGCATCTTCGGCCAGTTCAATCCGCTGCGACAAGCGCCAAGCGATCGCCCGACTGCCGCACCTGCAACCGCACCGGAAAGCGGCCGCCAACGCGACGCCGCCAACGAAAAGGGGACTGGAAACGTCGCAAGCACCAACGATCAGCGCCCTTCGCATGCCGGCGGACTGCTCAACGCAAACCTCGACTTCGCGACGCGCGTCCATATCGCGGCACGCCAACGACGTGCCGAGATCTCACAGATTCGCGACCACGCGATCGAAACCGGGAGCGCCGAACTGCTGATGCAAGCCGATCAATTGGAGACTCGTTTGAACGCATTTGCTCAAGCCCAAACACAGCTGCAATCCCGACTGCAGACGCAAGCCCAAGGCGCCGCAACCGCAGGCGTCAACGGCGCTGCACAAGCGACCAGCCGAGCCAATGCGCAGTTGGGGCAAGGCCAACCCGTTGCGCGGACTGCAGCCCGGGCAGAGACATCAGTCACCGCATCGGGCAACAGCCAATAAAACGGCGACGATCATCGGTGAAGAAACTTCCGCAGTCTGCGCCGCCGCCCCAACGCGGGGCGGCGCGGATGTCCGAAGAGCGCCGGATAAGAACACACCGAAAGTGTCGCGGCCCTAAGAACACAAGCTTGCCGCGCCGTGTTGCAGGGCAAGACACTGTTTGGATAGAAGTGCTATCGCGGCCCTGGACCGCAAACGCGGAACTCAAGCGGTGCCTTGCTTACGCAACGAACAACCATTTGCCGAAACGCTCTAGCTTTCAAAAAGGAACTGGCCCATTGTCTCGCTGAATAACTGCGACGCGATCTGCGGTCGCTAGCCCGCTCTTTGCGACGCTACCAGAAAACGGGCGGACCCACCGCGGTCCAAACGATTACTGGCGTTTGATTCGCCGCTTCGTAACAGGAAAAAATAGCAACGCAGCACAGAAAATCGCACTCACGAGCGCAACGCATTCAAGCTGGCGAACCAAAGAAACGATAAAAATGTCTCCGTTCGAGAGAGAAAGGCTGAAATATAGTTCCAAAACAGGCCAAATTCGCCTTGTCCTCGATTGCAAGATCGGTAAACTCTCGTCTTCTTAGCTGGAGTCTATCCAGCCAGCGTAGCTCAGTTGGCAGAGCAGCGGTTTTGTAAACCGCCGGTCGTGGGTTCGAATCCCTCCGCTGGCTCTTCGCCGAACTGGTTGAAGCGACAAATTGCTAAGAAAAGGTTGAGTGCCCTAGGGCGTTCAGCCGAACCAAGCAGAATTGTTTTGGGGGGTTGCCCGAGTGGTTAAAGGGGGCGGACTGTAAATCCGCTAGCTTTGCTTACACAGGTTCGAATCCTGTACCCCCCATAGGCTTGCGGAACGCACATGCGTAACATAGCGTGATGTGCGTGCGCAGGCTGACTAAATGAACGTCGCTGCCCATGTACCGCAACTGGGCCATGGCAGCCGAAAAGTGGTGACGGAAGAGGTTTGCGGGTGTAGCTCAATGGTAGAGCCACAGCCTTCCAAGCTGAAGACGAGGGTTCGATTCCCTTCACCCGCTTTCGCCATCAGCTGCTGTAGCTCAGTGGTAGAGCACTTCCTTGGTAAGGAAGAGGTCATGGGTTCAAGTCCCATCAGCAGCTCTTTGCGAATTTTATTGTATCGTTTCTGGCGGTTGACCCGAGTGTCGGGTGCAGCCAAGCGGTTCCTGGCAATTCGACGTTGTGTCGGCCGGTAACTGGACTAACACATAGAATCTTGTAGGTGAAATAAAGCGATGGCCAAGGAGACTTTTGAGCGCACAAAGCCTCACGTGAACGTGGGTACGATCGGACACATTGACCATGGCAAAACCACGACCACGGGTGCAATCCTTGCAGTTCAAGCTGCGAAGGGTTTGGCGAAAGCCAAGGGGTACTCGGATATCGCCAAGGGTGGTACCGTTCGTGACTCGACCAAAACGGTAACGATCGCCGTAGCTCACGTTGAGTACGAGACCGCTAATCGTCACTACGCCCACATCGACTGCCCGGGCCACGCTGACTTCGTTAAGAACATGATCACCGGTGCGGCTCAGATGGACGGAGCGATCTTGGTCGTTTCGGCTGCTGACGGCCCAATGCCTCAAACCAAAGAGCACGTTCTGTTGGCTCGCCAGGTAGGCGTTCCATACATCGTGGTCTTCTTGAACAAGATCGACTTGGTCGACGATCCCGAATTGTTGGAATTGGTCGAATTGGAAGTTCGCGAACTGCTTAGCAAGTACGACTTCCCAGGCGATGACGTTCCTGTGATCCAAGGTAGCTCGCTGCCTGCTTACAACAATCCTGCAGATCCCGATGCGTCGAAGTGCATCAGCGACCTGATGGACGCATTGGATCAATACGTTCCCGAACCAGCTCGTGAAGAAGATCGTCCATTCCTGATGGCGATCGAAGACGTCTTCTCGATCGAAGGTCGTGGTACCGTTGCTACCGGGCGTATCGAACGCGGCGTGATCAACGTTGGTGAAGAAGTCGAAATCGTTGGTTTCCACGAAGCCACCAAGAAGACGATCTGCACCGGTGTCGAAATGTTCCGCAAGCAAATGGACAAGGGTATCGCTGGCGATAACGTCGGTTGCCTGTTGCGTGGCGTGAAGCGTGAAGAAATCGAACGTGGACAAGTTCTCGCCAAGCCTGGCAGCATCACTCCGCACACCAAGTTCGAAGCAGAAGTTTACTGCTTGAGCAAAGACGAAGGTGGACGTCACACTCCATTCTTCAGCGGCTACCGTCCTCAGTTCTACTTCCGTACCACCGATGTTACCGGAACTGCAAACCTGGTTGGCGCCGAAATGTGCATGCCTGGCGATAACGTTAAGGTCGAAGTTGAATTGCACAAGCCAATCGCGATGGACGACGGTGTTCGTTTCGCGATTCGCGAAGGTGGGCGTACCGTTGGTTCGGGCGTTGTCACCAAGATCCTTGCCTAATTGGTAGGACGCAAGCACATCGCCACCTGGTTGACGTGTGAGCAATAAATGAAGATCATGCTAAGTGGCAATGCGATACTAAACCATCGCGGTTGCCACTTAGCTCTATGTGGACCACTTTGCGAAGAATTGGTCTGCGTTGCTAGGGGAGTAGCTCAATTGGTTAGAGCACTGGTTTCCAAAACCAGGGGTTGCGAGTTCAAGTCCCGCCTCCCCTGCTAGCATTTGCTTTGAAGGTATTTGACTGCATTCGCGGAAGAGTAAAAATCTCCGCCGCGAAATCCCGCAGCGACCTTGGCTTGCAAGCTTCTGAGCTTGGCTTGTCTATTGAGTGGTAGCGCGGTGGCAGATGTGGTCACAGCCAGAAAACAAACTTATATTGATACACGATTCGTCGGGAGTTCGCCCGGATGTCCACGGAAGTAGCCGGAAATTCAACCACCCCCTTGTTGCCTGAACTGTTCAAAGGGCAGGTTTACAAGCGAAATCAGGGGCGACTGGTACGACAGATGACCTGTCTGGCATTCTGGGTGATCGTCGCCTTGGGGTGCAAGAGTCTGCACGATACGTTGAAAGGTTTTTTCAGCGAAGAATCGGCGATGTTAGAACTGGCGATCCCGGGCATTGCTGCATTGCTTGGCTTTTGGATCTCCTTCCGGTTGGTGAATTGGCCGCGTTTTGCGGACTTTCTGATCGCCGTCGAAGCGGAGATGAACAAGGTCTCTTGGCCTAGCAAGGCCGAACTGATTCGGGCTTCGATCGTCGTGATCTTCACGATTTTTTTCCTTGCGATGTCGCTGTTTACTTTCGACATCATTTGGCGGGCAATTTTTGAGTTTATCGGCGTCGCCGCTTAACCGAATTGCGAACATAGATATAAGCATCGGGCCGATTGCTTGATGCGGACAAGAAAGGCTGAACTGCGGTGGACGGCGAAGATAAACGAGACCAGGACGAACAACTTGACGCCGCTGCGGCACCCGGGCCGGCGGAGGGTTCGTCTGACGCTCCTGCTGAATCCGAGGTCAGCGTAACCGAAGAGCTCGCATCGGGCGAAGCGGTTGGCGGTTCGGCAAAAAAGGCCGCACGCAAAGAAGAGCCCGCAGCGGATCCGATCCTCGAGGACGATTTTGAGCCGCGTGCACGGCGGATCAAAAAGCCCGAGGTCGATGTCGAAGACGAGATCCTCGATCCCGACGATGCGCCCAAGGATTGGTACATCCTGAAGGTCGCCTTCAATCGTGAAGAAACTGTCCGCGATGCGATCATCAAGCAGATCAAAATGTCCGGCATGGACGGCTACTTCGGGGAAGTGCTTGTCCCCACCGAAGACATTGTCGAGTTCAATCGCAGCGGAAAACGCAAGATCGTCAAACGGAAGCTCTATCCGGGCTACTTGATGATCTACATGCACGTCAACGACGACACCTGGTTCTTGATTCGTGATACCACGGGCGTCAGTGATTTCACCGGAACCGCGGGAAAGCCCGCGCCGATGGATCCCGCAGAAGTCGAGCGGGTGATCATGACGAATGACGACGGTGAAGATGGTGAAAAGCAACTCAAGACGTCGATACCGTTTAAGGTCGGCGAACGCGTTCGTGTGAAGGAAGGTAACTTCCAGAATCAGGAAGGCGAAGTTGAGAAACTGGATGAGGCAAACGGTCGCATCTCGGTTAATATCAATATTTTTGGCCGATCTGTGCCAGTAGAGCTTGACCATTGGCAGGTCGAACCGCTCTAGTATCCCCTCGCAGATTTGTGTAGGTGGCCAGCCGAAGCGATAGGCTTCGATTCATGGCTGGCAGTCTACGTCAGATCCCACATAAATAGTATTCCTGGCGGCAGGTTGAAGTCGGTGACGTAAACCGAGTACAGCCGCGATGGACCGCCTCGAGAAAGTAGACAACAAAAATGGCAAAGCAACTTGTTGGCCAGGCTAAATTCCAAGTGCCTGGCGGACAAGCGACTCCCGCGCCTCCCGTGGGTACGTCGCTTGGTAAGTTTGGTGTAAACCTTGGGCAGTTCGTTCAAGCGTTTAATGATCGCACCAAGGAGTACGCAGGTACCCCGATCCCCGTGATCGTTTCTGTATACAACGATCGCAGCTTCGACTTTGTCACAAAGAGCCCACCGGCGGCCTCTTTGCTGAAGCAAACCGCTGGAATCGCCAAAGGCTCTGGCGTTCCGCATAAAGACAAAGTCGCGACCGTCTCTCGTGCCCAGTGCCAAGAGATCGCCGAAAAGAAGATGGCCGATCTGAACGCACGCGACATCGATCACGCGATCCGCATGATCGAAGGTACCGCGCGAAGTATGGGAATCGACGTCGTAGGTTAAGTCGCACCATTGTGACCCTCGGTGACATCGATCGCGTTCACACGCGAAATGGATGTCGCCAGCGGTCGCGAACCTTTACGCGACCTCAACCATGGACACTCAAGGAATAAACCAAATATGCCAAAGCAATCAAAACGTTATCGCGCGTTGGCCGCCAAAGCGACGGCGGTACCAAAACCACTGGACGAGGCCGTTGTCTCGTTGAAGGAATTTAATACAACGAAGTTCGATCAAACGGTCGAAATTCACATGCGGTTGGGGATCGACCCTAACCAAGCCGATCAGATCATCCGCGGTAGCCTCGTGTTGCCTCACGGTATTGGTCGGACCCAACGCGTTGTTGTTTTCGCCAAGGGCGAAGCGGCTGAAGCGGCCAAAGCAGCGGGCGCCGATGAAGTGGGGCAAGAAGATTTGGCCAAGCGGATCAAAGACGGTTGGACCGATTTCGACGTCTGTATCGCAACACCCGACATGATGGGAGTTGTTGGTCCGTTGGGACGCGTGCTCGGACCTCGCGGTTTGATGCCAGCGCCACGTGCCGGAACGGTAACGCCAGACGCCGGTAAGGTTGTTGCGGAATATAAGGCCGGTAAGGTTGAGTTCCGAAACGACAAGGGTGGCAACGTCCACGCGGTCGTCGGTAAGTTGAGCTTCGATGCCGAGAAACTGTCCGAAAATATTCAGGCGTTTATTAGCCTTGTTGTGGGTATGAAGCCACAGACGGTCAAAGGGACCTATGTGAAGGGAATCGCGATTGCCGCGACGATGAGCCCAAGCGTTCGCGTCGCAGGTTAGGCGTTCTCGTTGGAGCACGATTGGTCGTCCGAAGCGTAGGGCTTTGGATCCGTCAAATATAAAACATTCGCAATACGGCTGATGGCGAGCTTCGGCTGCTGACAAGCTGCAAGTGAGATTGAAATATGAGTAAATTCGTTAAAGAATTGGTAACTCGCGATATCAAGAATCGTCTTGATGGAGTCGAGGACGCAGTGATCGTGAGTACGGTTGGGATGGACGCCAACACGACGTGCGAGCTTCGTGCCGAGCTGAGGCAGAAGGATATCACCATGATGGTGGTTAAGAACTCTTTGGCGCGGAAGGCCACTGAAGGAACGTCGCTTCGGCCGATGTTCGAAGGTGCCGGTGGCTCGTTGGCTGTTTGCTTCGGTGGCAGCGATTTCATTTCGTTGGCCAAAGAAGTCGTTCGGCTTGACAAAGACACCGATAAGTTCGGTAAGTTTGTTGCGGCCGGCGGCGTGATGGATGGTGAGGCTTTGGACCCCGATGGGCTCAAGGCTGTCAGCAAATGGCCTAGTCGTGAAGAGCAGATCTCGTTGCTCGTCGGGCAGATCCTTGGTCCAGGTGCAACGTTGTCTGCAGCATTGCTTGGTCCGGGTAAGACGCTTAACGGCCAGATCAAGAAGATTTCCGAAGAGGAATAAGAGTAGTAGTGTGATGGCCTTTCGAGGCGTCACGGTTTGGTCGGGATGCCATCAACGCGGTCCCGTTGGAAAGTAACCCAGCCACCCACCGGGTGTCTGATTTGAATAAACCCTTACGTTGTGTACCTCACCCGTCGCGAGGCGGTGTTGTGGGAGGTTGAAAAGGTGGGCATTTGATGGTGCTCGCCTCACAATTCATCCGCCTTTTTGAATAGGAAAGAATACCCATGTCGGAAGACACCGCAGTAGCTGAAGTCAGCGCCGAAACTAAAGAAATGGGCGACAAGATCGCTCAATTGACCCTCAAGCAAGCCAAAGAATTGAGCGATTACCTGAAGGACGCGCACGGCATCGAGCCAGCTTCCGGTGGTGGCGCTGTCATGATGGCTGCTCCGACCGACGGTCCTGCTGCTGAAGCAGAAAAGACTGAGTTCGACGTCGTTCTGACCGGATTCGGCGACAAGAAGTTGAACGTTGTGAAGGTTGTTAAGAACCTGACCGGCGCTTCGCTGATGGACGCCAAGAAGATGGTCGAGAGCTGCCCAGCAACTCTGAAAGAAGCCGTCTCGAAGGAAGATGCCGAGAAGATCAAGGCAGAAGTCGAGGAAGCTGGCGGAAGCGTCGAACTGAAATAGTTCGCCCAACCATCGTCGTCACAATCGCGGTTCGCCGCGGTCGTTCGACCGACATTTAATATAGAAGAGGGTGTGTTCCAGCTAATCTGGAACGCACCCTTTTTTCGTTTGCTGAGTCTTATTGCCTTCCTTTCGAGGTGCCTAGATTTCGGTCGATTGAGTGCCACTGGCTTGCCAGTGCTTTCCGATCGAATCTTCAGTTGCTCCATCGTTCCAACCAGCGAACAATATCAAGGCTTCTTCAGCGATATCTCATCTGCTGCAGGGAGACTCGTCCACGTTCGATGGCGTTAGACACCGCTGAGTCGTCTATTCGTCGGGGCTCCGGCAGCGGAACACGGGCATAGCCCGTGGCACCCCTAGCATTGGGACCTCTTTCGGTGGACGTCGGCTGTGTAGGGTGGCACTGGCTCTGCCAGTGCTTTTCGATCGAAGTAGTTCGGGTTCGATGACTCAAAACCATCATTCAACGGGCTTTGGTTCCCGGCGGCCGTCCCTTGGCACTGCCTGAAACTTGTGTTGCTAAAAACTTTTTCACGCCACGACTTCCAGTAAATGCTAAGGCGATACCGCACTGGATGCGGGTTCGGGGGATGCCGTCGCGGGGGATGCCTGATCTTTGGCTGTAGACTCGATTTTGTACATCGAGTACGACGCTAGAAACGTCAGGACCGCCGCCAGCACGATGGCAACGTAGGTGCGGTTCCTCTCCTTTCTGTACCTTGCTTCACTGGCAGCTCGCTGTTCCTCTCGCTCCGCTTTGTCTTCCATGCGGTACTTCAACAGTTCTGCCTTGTCTTCGGCCCGGTTCTGTCGTGTCTCAATTCGTAGAACTTCAACCGCTTGCATCTCCTTATACCCCTTTAACTCCCTTCCGTTTACTACGGGAATGAAACCGCTACATTCGCGATCCTTCCCGATTGTCGCCAGTATCGTAGCTTTTGAAGAACCGTTGCCGCAACTTTCGAGCAGGTCTTCACTGCACAGCGGCGTATCAATGAAATCGCCGGACGACACTCCTTTGACCCGAAATCGGCTATCAGCAGAATGCCATATGTGTTTTTGATCCTGAACCGACAGCCACCCACAATCTTTACACTTAACCATCGCGCAATCCAAGCGTTGAACAAGAACGCTTTTTTGCGTACAATGACGCTGCAATTTCGGCGTTCTCGAAAGGGAACAAAAAAGAGCCACGGTTACTGGAATGCTCCCCAAAACCTGATCCAGGTGTTATGAAAGTCTAGAGCCAATTCCGGCAAAGGATTTTCCATGAGCAAGAAACGACGACGACATTCACCCGAACAGATCATCAAGAAGCTGCGTGACGCGGATGCCATGCTTGCCGCCGACAAGAGCGTGGGTGAGGTTCTCCAAGCACTGGAAGTTAGCGAGGCCACGCTGAGCCGCTGGCGGAGCCAGTATGGCGGCATGAAGAGCGAAGAGGCCAAGCGTCTTAGGGCACTTGAGGAGGAGAACAACCGACTCAAGAAGATTGTGGCCGACCAAGCTTTGGATATTTCGATGCTGAAGGAAATCACCAAGGGAAACTGACGACCCCTCGATCGCGACGCGCGGCAGTAGCAGAGCTTCAACAGAAGTTCGCTGTGTCGCAACGACGTGCCTGCCGCGTGCTCGACCAACCGCGATCGAGCCAGCGATTTGAGGGGAAACCCAAAGACGAAGACGAGCGACTGACGAAGCGAATTCTTCACTTTGTTCGCGAGCGTCCTCGCTGGGGGTATCGACGTATCTGCCAACTTCTTCGCCGCGACGGTGAGACTATTAACAGGAAAAAAATGTATCGGCTTTGGAGAGCATCGGGGCTGAAGGTGCCACAAAAGCGTCGCAAAAAGCGTGCTACTGGCGTCCGAGGCAATGCATGCGACGTTCAAGCGGCAGGTTTTGTTCACGATGTTTGGAGCTGGGATTTCGTGCAATCGTCGACACTTGATGGACGAACGATTCGCTTCTTGAACATCGTCGATGAGTACACGCGGCAATGCCTGACGATCAAGGTCGGCCGCAGTATCACGAGCGAAGATGCGATCGACACGCTGGCTGAGCTGTTTGCAATGCACGGCGTTCCGAAACGACTTCGTTGCGATAACGGCCCCGAGTTCATCTCGACAGCGATCAAGCAATGGCTGGCAAAGATTGGCGTTGAGATCCTTTACATCGAACCTGGCTCGCCATGGCAGAACGGTGTCTGCGAGAGTTTCAACAGCCGGCTTCGTGACGAGTATCTGCATCAAACGGATTTGATCAATGAAGACGACACACGGATGAAAGCACGAGCTTGGCGGGAGGACTTCAACACCCAGCGCCCGCACAGTTCGCTTGGCTATCTAACCCCATCAGAGTTCGCGCATCGCAGTGCTGCTTCCGTTCGGCCTACGGCCTCACTCCAGCAGCACTGCGAATCACCCACCCCTGTTTCCTAACCCAATCTTTCATAACGCCTGGTGCAGAAAACTGGGGCATCCCATTACCGCCGTGGCTCTTTCTCATTCTAGCAAGTTGCTGACGATTCCAGTAGCTCGCGAATGCTCCACTTCGTCATTGCGATCCCGCATTCCATCGCTGGCGTTTGACGCAACGTGTGATGCTTTCGGCACCAGTTGTACCACGCAAAGAAAATGTTCTGCATTGCAACGTGATGCTCAACGCTCTTGCTGTGCCCAGCGGTCAAGCGTGTAAACCGTCGCAAGTGCATACGGATCTTTTGGTTCAGCGTTTCAATATGGCTAGTGCAGATCGAATCAGGATCGGGGCTACCGAACACGGATTTCTTCTCAGCACCTATTATTGCCGCTGGGCTGTATCGGGTTTCCTGTTGCTGCGCCGCATACTTCTTGATGAGCATTCCGAAGTTGGCATTCGATCCCAATGCAAAGGGCACGCCGTACCGGTAGTTGCTCAATCCGTCAGTTGAAACCTGAAACGGTGCCGATGCGTCGATTGCACGCCGCACCTTGCCGAGAAACACGTTCGTGTCATTCGTGTCGCGACGGCCAGCGTGATGAGCAAGAACCATCTTCGTGTGCCGCTCAACGGCGATATAAGTCCAACTGTCGCCCACACTCGAATCATCGCCCAAGTTGCGAAGGTTCGCGGTTCGCTGCTTCATGCCGACAAACGTCCAAATTTCGTCAATCTGAATGTCAGTGACGCTGACACCCGAGATTGAATCAAGCAGTCGCCCGCATTGCTCGCCAGCGGTCAGGATCAGATTCCCGATCGTGTTCTGATCGATGTTCGTGATTCGTGCGGTTCCACGGATGCTCATGCCCTCAAGCAGCATTGACAACGCCATGCACGCCCGGTCTAGGTCGACTTGCATGGTGCCGATGGGGCGAATGCGGTCTTCTTGGAAAGTCTGCCCGCAGTTTTTGCAGCGGAAACGCTGGTTTCCGTATCGGTCTTTGCCGTGTTTCTTCCGATTTTCATGCTCACATGGCGCAATCACGGATCAGCCTTTTGCAGTTGCGGCTGATTGCGGTAGAATTCAGATGCTAAGCGGAATTCTGGGCGTCAGCCTGGGTTTTCGTGCCTGATCCAGTTGACGCTGGATCAGGCGTTTTTCTTTTCACTCCCTCTATTGTGTCTACGCTTTTGACACGTAAGGTCACGGATGGCAGATAGAAAAACAAAGGCAGAACGAAGGCGAGACAACGTTCTTCGCATACGGCTATCCGATGCAGAGAACGAGGCAATCGAGAGGGCCGCAGGCGGAACGATGGTTTCTACCTGGGCGCGTTTAGAATTGCTTCGCATCGCTCAGAGTGAGCGGAAAGCGGGGGAGTCGAACCCGTCCGATGTGACGGAACCCTAGCACAGTTTATAACGCTGCTGCGTCAGCCGAGACGCGGGCCGCTTTCCGGATCAAGAGGCTCGAGCCGAGGATTGCGGTTGTTGATTTTGAATACACATGCCAAACGAGAGGCTCGAGCCTGGCAAAGGTTCGTGTCGTAATGATGACCAAAGGCCTCAAACAAACGCTTCTCCCGTTCGATGATCAGTTGACCCACCTGCTTACTGCTGATGAAATCTATGAACGGTGCGATCAAACGCTGCTTGACAAACTGAACGAAGATAATCGAATCGAGCGGAAACGCAAAAAGTTCAGTGGCGAAAACATCGGCGAGTATGTTTCGATGTGGGCCAATACGCCACCAGACGGTGGCTTGATGGTAATAGGGCAAATCGACAAGAAAGACGGAGGAGGGTACGACGGGTTTGCAGATGAAAACCAGAGCCTTATCAATAAAGTCGAAAAAGCGGCTTCTGTGTTTTGTGCCGATGCAAAAGTTTCGTCGAAACGAGTTCCTGTGACAAACACCGCAGGTAAAGAAGATTTCGTCATCGTACTAAGAGTGCATTATCACCCGTCAATCGTCATCAAGACATCAAAGGGGCTGGCTTTTTGCAGGAGGGGTGACGAAAAGCACGAGCTAAAGCCAGAGGAAGCAAGGGAGCTAGCTGTCGACAAGAAGCAAGTCAACTTCGAAGAGGAGCCTTGTGGGCTAGAGTACCCTTCCGGGTTTGACATGCCAGCAATCTCGCAGTGGTCGCAGAAAGTGCGTGATAAGATGGGATCGGGGCATGGTCTTTCGGATGAAGAAGTGATGGCCAATCGTTTCCTGGGCCAGAATGGTCCGAATGGGTTCGTTCCCAACATCGCATGCGCTCTGCTATTTGCCAAACAGCCTCGAGCCATCATCCCAGGCTGTAGGGTTCGGTTCTTGCGTTTTGACGGAACGATGGAGAGGACTGGGGAAAAATACAACGCTGTGCAAGATGTGTGGATAGAAGGAACTATTCCGCAAATGATCCGAGGGGCAGAGCAGGTGCTGAAAACTCACCTTCGTACATTCTCACCACTTCACAGGGGCGTTTTCTACCCTGTCCCGGAGTACCCTGAAACAGCTTGGTATGAAGCGATCGTCAATGCATGCGTTCATAGGTCCTACGGAGACGGAAAGAAAAACGTAGAGGTCAAGATTCGCATGTTCGACGACCACCTGGATATCGAGAGCCCAGGGCCATTCCCGCCATATGTCACCGCAGATAACATTTACGACATGGAGGTCCCGAGGAACCCAAGGGTGTTTGAGGCTGCTTACTTCCTGAACTTGGTAAGGATGAACCGGGAAGGCACGAGGCGAATTCGCGACACTATGAAAGAGATGCAACTGCCATCTCCTGAGTTTAAGCAGAGCGAAATAGGGTACTCAATAGTCAGGGTGCGACTGAAGAACAATATCGAGCGAAGGCGAGTCTGGGTTGACCAGGACATAAGTAAGATAGTCGGCGAAGCTATTGTATCGCAGTTCTCCGAAGACGAAAAACGGGTGCTGAATTGGATCGCTGAATACGGCCAATGCAATGTAAATAGCATCGTTCGCTTGCTAGACAAGGAATGGGGAACGTGTAAGAAACTACTGATAACACTTACTCGCCGGAAGGTTTTACAGTACGTGCGATTTAAGCCCGATGGCGAACGAGACTCACAGGCCTTTTTTCGCTTGAAATCCGACATTGATTTGCCTGACGGAAGTAGAGACGCATCGGATAATATTACTTGATGTCATACATCCGCCACGTTTCTCCGTGCTCTACTGCCATCGGGATCTGCCGCAACGCCCTCTCAAGATGCTCAACCGCCGCCCTCGGCTCACACGGCAATTCGTACCCCGCTTCAGTCATTCGCACCATTATGTCAACCGCTGTCAACGGTTCGCCTGTGTCACTTAACACTTGCCTTGCCCAGTCAGCCAGTGATCGATGCTCGCCCGCATCAAAATCCGGCAAGCAATAGCCGACCTTCTTGTCGGCTTGCGGGTGGCTCACCTTCTTAATGGTGCCTTCCTTGACCAAGCGATGGAGCGTCGCGCGAATGGTCTGGATGTTGGGGCTGCGATCTGGATCGGCAGACTTAATGAGACCTTGAACATCGTCAACGGTCACGATCCGATCGTTTGGGATGAGTGCTGCCACAAGGTCGACAAGCTTCTCTTCCCGTTTGGATTTTGGCCTGGTTGCTACCGGCTTCCCGATAAGCCTTTGTTCCATCGCTGCGATTTCGGCGATGGTCTCGCTGTACTCTGCACGGATTTCGTCAAGCTTGCGGTTGCGAGTTTCTTCGGCTAGCTTGCGTAGGTCGCTGAATAGTTCTTTGCTCATGTATTGCAAGAGAACTAATCCGCCCTGATGGTTCAACTGGTGATGGTCGGAGCAACACAAGTTTCAGGCAGTGCCCGTCCCTTCGGCTGCTCCCGGTTCAGCGTACCCCCATGACTTTGGCGTTATCGATAGCTGGTGCATTCTCGGGGACCTTTGGCAATTCAGCAAGGGCAAAGCCCATGGCACCCCATGTGTCGAGTGTTGGAGTATTCAGTCCCGACTCCGATGCCGGGTGCCACTGGCTTTGCCAGTGCTTTCTGATCAAAGCCCCAGTGCTCTGCATCTCGGAGCGTTATCTAATCCCGTGTGGCTTTGCCTTTGGTTCCGACCGTGTTCGCGTTGGTTGATGGTATGGCTGGCACCGTTGGTCATTCGATCGCTGGGGGTTTGGCAAGGGAGCACGGGCAGAGCCCGTGGCACGCCATGTGTCGAGTGTTGGAGTATTCAGCCCCGACTCCGACACTCGACACATGGGGTGCCACTGGCTTTGCCAGTGCTTTTCGATCGAAGTCCCAACGGCACGGTAAATCTGACCATCACCCAAGGTGTTGTCGTTCCCGACAGGTTCTCAGCATCAACCTCCCCCCATGCTGGTATCAATGTCTGGTGGTTCATTCTCCTGTGACTTTGGGAATGCAGCACGGGCACAGCCCGTGGCACACACGTAGAATTCGTGGACCTCCGGTGGAGACTGTTTGCTGTGCAGGGTGGCACTGGCTATGCCAGTGCTTTTCGATCGAAGTCCCAACGGCACGGTTACTCGGACCATCACCCAAGGTGTTGTCGTTCCCGACAGTTTCTCAGCGATCAACCTCGCCCATGCTGGTATTAATGCCTGGTGGTTCATTCTCCCGTGGCTTCGGGAATGCAGCACGGGCATAGCCTCGTGGCACACACGTAGAATTCGTGAACCTCCGTTGCTGCCGTTTGCTGTGCAGGGTGCCACTGGCTATGCCAGTGCTTTTCGATCGAAGTCCCAACGGCACGGTAACTCGGACCATCACCCAGGATGTTGTCGTTCCAGACAGTCTCTCAGCGATCAACCTCTCCCATGCTGGTATCAATGTCTGGTGGTCCATTCTCCCGTGAATTCGGGAATGCAGCACGGGCATAGCCCGTGGCACACACGTAGAATTCGTGGACCTCCGGTGGAGACTGTTTGCTGTGCAGGGTGCCACTGGCTTTGCCAGTGCTTTCCGATCGAAGTCCCAACGGCCCGGTAACTCGGACCATCACCCACGGTGGTATCGATCCCGGCATCTTCTCAGCATCAACCTCTCCCATGCTGGTATTAATTTCTGGTGGTTCATTCTCCCGTGACTTTGGGAATGCAGCACGGGCACAGCCCGGGGCACACACGTAGAATTCGTGAAACTCCGTTGCTGCCGTTTGCTGTGCAGGGTGCCACTGGCTTTGCCAGTGCTTTTCGATCGAAGTCCCAACGGCATGGTAACTCGGACCATCACCCACGGTAGTATCGATCCCGGCATCTTCTCAGCATCAACCTCGCCCCATGCTGGTATCAATGTCTGGTGGTTCATTCTCCTGTGACTTTGGGAATGCAGCACGGGCACAGCCCGTGGCACACACGTAGAATTCGTGGACCTCCGGTGGAGACTGTTTGCTGTGCAGGGTGGCACTGGCTCTGCCAGTGCTTTTCGATCGAGGACCCAACGGCAGGGTAACTCGGACCATCCCCCACGGTGTTGTCGTTCCCGACAGTCTCTCAGCGATCAACCTCGCCCATGCTTCTATCAATGTCTGGTGGTTTATTCTCCCGTGACCTCGGGAATGCAGCACGGGCATAGCCCGTGGCACCCCCGGCGGCTTCGAATCGGGAAACCATTCGATAACCTCGCGTCAGTGAACGGGCCCCCAGCCTCCTGCCGTGCGGCTAAGGTCCCTCTTCCCAGGCCCGCTTCGGGGGGATGCATATCAACGATCACTCGCAAATCGTTACAATCGGCACCGGCGATTGGTCACAGATGCCCAGCCTCCGGGGGGGAGACAGACCGTTCAATAACCTTTGTCTCGTGACACCAACAGCCAGCCCACGACATCGAAACTCAAATGGCAACTTTGGAGAATCTCATGCCTGAAACAGATCTCAATGGCAAAGTCGCGATCGTCTTTGGAGCGGCACGCAACATGGGACGCGCGTTCGCAGAATCGTTGGCTCAGCGTGGCGCCGCGGTGGCGGTCCATCATCGCGGGGCGAGTTCCCAAGAAGATGCCCAGGCGGCTGCGAATCAGATCGTCGATGCGGGGGGACGGGCGATCGTCGTGGCGGGCGATCTCGCTGAATCGGCGACCGTCGCGCAGATCTTCGACAAGGTGAAGTCCGAATTTGGCCGGGTCGATTTTGTTATCAATTGCGCCGGCGTCGTGATCAAGAAACCGTTTGTCGAATACACCGACGAGGATTTCGATCGGTCGTTCGACGCCAATGCAAAAGCGGCTTTCTTCGTCATGCGCGAGGCGGCCAAAGAGATCGAAGACGACGGAAGGATCATCTCTCTGGGAACCTCGTTGCTAGGCGCCTTCACCGGCTTTTACGGCGTCTACGCGGGATCGAAAGCCCCGTTGGAAGACTTCACCCGCGCCCTGGCCAAAGAAGTGGGGGGGCGCGGCGTCACGGTCAACGTTGTCGCTCCCGGACCGGTCGACACCGGGTTCTTCCATGGCGAAGAAAGTCCGGAGTCGGTTGCCTATTTGAGTGCAGCGAGCGTCGCCAATCGACGGGGAACGATCCAAGACATCGTTCCCATGATCGACTTTCTCTGCTCGCCCGGTTCGGCCTGGGTGACAGGTCAGATTCTGTTCGTCAACGGCGGCTTTGTAACACGTTAACGGGCGAACCCGACGTGAGCCGGCGGCGGATGATTCTGTCGCCGATTACACCATCCATTCCACCTGCTTGGGCAGGGCATTGGCCGTGCGCTTGGAACGTCGGAACACGCGGCGCAGATGAAGCGTCATCCTCAGGTACCAGCGAGGGAAGACGGTCGCCGACATCCAAACCCAAGTCATGCAGATCAATGCCGCTGCCAACGGGCGACGGTACGTCATGTGGCTGAAGAGCGATCCCTGGCCGACGCGGGGCATCTCTGCCGGGGCGATCGCCAATCCGTAGGACTCCGCGATCTGTTTTGCATCGACGACGTTTACAATCGGGACGCCTTGGGCGAGCATTCGCGAAGCGACACAGTCGGGGACCTCTTGATCGCTTGGCGTCGATCGATGCACGCCGGCGCTGAAACAGGCGTTCCCGGTTGTGCCGCCGATCGAAGCCGATCCGCCACCAACATTGATGTAGGCGGCATACGGTTGATCGGAGCTGGCGTTTTGATAGATCTCCATCCGCTGACCGACCGAATCTTCGATGTCGGCGACGTCCAACACGGGGATGCCGTTGCGGGTCGCAGCCAGTTCCAACATCTCACGCGTTGGTTCGGTCATCCCGGCCGCGCGGTCGAACAGCCCTCCCAACGAAGCGCTCTGCGCGGCGAAGGACTCTGGAAAAATCCCGGCATCGCGGAGCTGGCGTTCCATGTCGACCCACATCATGTCGGGGGAGTTTGCGCCGTATTGGCTCGATGCCACCGACAGCACGATTGTCGGCTTCAGTTGCAGCGTTTCGGCAGCGGCATAGACGGCGATGTTCAGCGCCGGCCAAGATCCGCTGGCCCCGATCGCGATCGAATCTCCCGGCTCGACGCCCGCCTGCTCCAACCAACGGACGACCACTGCCGCGAGGTTCGGGTTGATCGAGGTCTGCTTCGATTCCAAAGAACCCAGCTTGCTAGTGACCATCGACATCGACGGGCCGATCAGGTGGGATCCACTGGGGTCCAGCTTGGGCAATGCGCGATGCCCCTGAGCGATCCGCAGATCTTTGGTGTGGCGGAGCGCTTCGTCCGCTTTTTCGGCAGCGGCTGTCAATTGAGGCGATGGAGCGGCAACTTGCTGAGGCCACCATTCGACGGCGAACAAACCGGCCAACGAAGCGAGCATGCCAGCCCACAACCATCGCCGCGAGATCTGCTTGGGACGCCAATACATCACCTGGAACGGTTGCGCAGGATTCATTTTGAGGAACGATTGCCGATTCATGAGAAGTTCTCCACGCCGATGGTGATCAAGGTCAAACGAACCAACACCGCCGCCGACATCATCGGGGACAGTGTTTCAATAAAGCCTTGGCGTTCAAACCACAGCGCGATCAGGCCGGGAATGATGAAACCGATCATCACCACGGGGTTCATCGCATCTTCGGCCGGCACTCCGGCCAGACTTGTCGCCAGCAGACGGAACATCGTCCCGACGACAAATCCAAACAGCATCGTCAACACGACGCGTCGGCGGCCGTACAAGATCACCCACCGGGAGACCTGGCGAATGATTCCCCAGGTCACAAGGGCCGCGACGATCGTCATCACCACGGCGATCGGGTGGTGCATCGACAGCGCGATGTATCCCGGCACGATCATCCCGCCGACACTTAAACCGAAGACCTCGGTCACCACCAGACTGACGACCAGGCCGATAGCAATTGCAAGCAAAGTGGTATCCATTACGCGGCCTCCTGCAGCTGGGGTTCACGGGTTTCGCAGCGGCCCGAATCCTGGGCGTGTTGAAAATAGTTCAGCAGATCCATTCCTGGCCCGGCAATGTTTCCCATCCCCATGACCATCGAGCTACGCCCCGATTGGCCCTGCATCAATTCGACGATCCGCGCGGCCGGTTGATGCTCCGCACAGGTCAAGCGATCTTTGGAGAGTCCCTTCTGGATCGCTCGGCGAGCAAACGTCTCGGTCCCCGTTCCCGAAAGAATGTAGTGGTCGGCGGGGCGCCAACGGACACAGGCATCGGCCAGTTGCAGCGATCGGTCGATCCGATCCTCGCGGCAATTGAACAATGCGATCCGCCGTTCGACCTTTTCGTAGCGGTCGAACAAGGTGTTCCAGCTGTGCCCGGTCGATTCGGGATCGTTGGCGGCAAATCCGTTGACGAAGACCATCTCCCGCTCGGGATCGGCGATCCGATACAGCCGCATCACTCCCGGATCGGCGTCGGCGGCCCACATCCCTCGCAAAGCGGTCTGCCGGTCGACTCCCAGATCGCTGCAGATCCGCAGCGCGAGAGCCAGGTTGTCGGGATGTTCGATATGAGAAAACCCGGCCAGTTCATCCCAAGTGACTTCGGCGACGCTGTCGTCCAGAATCGAAACCATCTTCGATCCGCGATCCTTCGCCGCCGCGGCGATCACGTCGCGTGGTATCTGCCGCTGTTCGGCGGTGTACATCGTTCCGCCGACCGGCACGGTTCCGGACAACGCCTGAGCGACGCCGCGAACATCGGGTCCCATCACATCCAAGTGATCGGCGCGGGCGTTGGTGATCACGCCGTGAGTCGATTGGATCAGCTGCAATTCACACAGCGATTGCAGTTGAGGTTGCAGCGCCATGCACTCGACGACAAGCGCTTCGGCTCCCAATCGAGCGGCCGCGCGGACGACCCGTCGCTGTTCGATCACGTTGGCTCGCGAGGGACGAAAGACCGCTGCCTCGCTGCCGTCGGGGAAGATCATCCGAGGCACGGTACCAGTTGTCTTTGCACACGTCCGAATCCCGCCAGCTCGCAAACCCGCAGCAATTAAGCGCGTAACACTCGACTTCCCACGCGTCCCATTAACATGAATCCGTACCGGGATCTTATGCAGATTGTGGTTGTGCCACCAAGATTCGGCGATACCCGCAGCAGACAACGCGAGCGCACCACCAGCCATTACCAGAGTGCCGTCCATGGCCTCTCCTTTGCATCGAAGCAATTGAGTTAGAAAAGATAAGCAGAAAAGTTTTCACATCTCGGGGGGCGAACCGCTTCGTGTCCGCAACGCCGATGTAAAAATGTCGGTTCGGGTGGTAAACGTTACAAACCCCGTACAGGCCTGACTACCAACCCGTCTGATTCCCAAGGCTTTGCAGTCCCGAGAATCGTTGGGAAACAAACACCAAGCTGATTTGTAAATTTTTCAAATCGGCTTGGACATTCCCCAACCGCCATCTGGAAAGAGAACAGTTGCAACCTGCGTGCCAAACGCAAAAAGAAACAAGCGACAGAAAAGCTAGCATCCGGTTCTTAGGCCGGAGGCCGACACATGCCGGCGACGGAGGTGTCGCTCCAACCAGAAGTGCGGTGCCCGCCTCTACAACGGCGAAAGCAACGGCGAAAGGGACAGGCACATTCCTCACACGCCTGGCGCGGGCCGAAGGTCCAGCAATTTGCATAGCCCAGCCAGCAGGGCTGGGTATCAGTCGACGGCGCCCGGTTTCATTTCACAGCGGGCGAAGGGGCAACGCCCCGGGGGAGGTGGTGACAATCGACCGGGCCTACAGCCCAACCATGTCAACCATCGCCGCTAGAACCCAGGCCGATGGCCTGGGCTAGGCAAATGGTCGAGCCTGCGGCCCTGACTCGGATGAATGCGATGGGCAACGGCGAAAGGGACAGGCACATTCCTCACACGCCTGGCGCGGGCCGAAGGTCCGGCAATTTGCATAGCCCAGCCTGCAGGGCTGGGTATCAGCCGACGGCGCCCGGTTTCATTTCACAGCGGGCGAAGGGGCAACGCCCCGGGGGAGGTGGTGACAATCGACCGGGCCTACAGCCCAACCATGTCAACCATCGCCGCTAGAACCCAGGCCGATGGCCTGGGCTAGGCAAATGGTCGAGCCTGCGGCCCTGGCTCGGATGAATGCGATGTGGAACGGCGAAAGGGACAGGCACGTTCCTCACACGCCAGGCGCGGGCCGAACGTCCAGCAATTTGCATAGCCCAGCCTGCAGGGCTGGGTATCAGCCGACGGCGCCCGGTTTCATTTCACAACGGGCGAAGGGGCAACGCCCCGGGGTAGGTGGTGACAATCGACCGGGCCTACAGGCCAACCATGTCAACCATCGCCGCTAGAACCCAGGCCGATGGCCTGGGCTAGGCAAATGGTCGAGCCTGCGGCCCTGGCTCGGATGCATGCGATGTGCAACGGTCTGCGACGAACGAAAGACTTCTCACTAGATTGGCAAGCGTTCGGTCGCGACAACTCAAAATGACTTACGTATAACTGCCGGAGGTGCAAGCCTCCGGTCCACAGCAGCCCCCCAAAACAAAGGCCGGAGGCCGACACACGCGGGCGATGGAGGTGTCGATCCAACCAGAGGTGTGATGTCCGTCTCTTAGAGAGACATCAGCCGCCGACGTTTTGTCGGCGGCAGCTAAATCGAGCAGTTACAAATCGAAACGCTAGCTTTGCAGCAGCTTCGCGATCGGTTCCCCGCGATCGGTGATCGGGACCGGGCGGTCGCCGGCGTACAGATTCTTCGTCCAATCGATTCCGACGGCGGCGCAGATCGTGGCGAAGAAGTCGGGGACGCCGACCGGGTCGGAGACGATCTTCTTGGACAGTTCATCCGTCTCGCCCCAGGCGCCTCGATGCGCCAGCCCGCCGCCGGCCAAGACGCACGTAAACGCACGCCCTTGGTGGCCGCGACCGCCACCGCTATCAAACTCCGGCGGCCGGCCAAATTCGCTGGTGATCACGATCAACGTTTTATCGAGCAGCTTCTTTTGCTCCAGGTCCAAGATCAACGTCGAGACGGCGGTATCCATCTCTTGGATCAGTTTGTGCTGCTGCAGGATGCCCGCATTGTGCACGTCCCAGCCAGCCCCGTTTAAGAAGTTCAGGTTGTGAGAGACTTCGATAAACCGGACGCCTCGTTCGACCAGTCGGCGGCTGAGCAGACATCGCTGCCCAAACTCCCCTCCGTAACGCTGACGCAGATCGTCCGGTTCGTTATCGAGATCGAAGACGCGCGTGAATTCCGGACCACTCAGCTTTAAGCTCTGTTGGATCGCGGCGTCGTAATCGGCCAGTCGCTGCTGTGCCGCCGCCGCACCGTTTTGTTGCAGCGTCGCCAAAAAGCGTTCGCGGCGCGATTGGCGATCGGGCGTGATCCCATCGGGGCGACTGAGTCCCGCCGGTCCGCGACTGGTGTCGGTCAGATAGAGATAGCTGTCGCGAGCTCCCAGGAAACCGGGGCCTCGCGTGACGTTCGGATAACCGATCAGAACGTACGGCGGAGCGATGTCGTTAGCCGCACCGCGCTCGTGAGCGACGATCGATCCGATCGACGGATAGGAGATCGTTCCGCTGATCGGCCGGCCGGTGTGCATCCGGTTGGTCGCCGCGGCATGTTCGTCGATCATCTCATGATGCACGCTGCGGACCGCCGTCACGCGATCCATCAACGGAGCCATCTGCGACAAGTGCTCGCAGACCTGCACGTCGGGCACGGCGGTATCGGTCGCGTCGTAATAGGCGCCCGCTTTTCGGTTGGCCGGATCCCCTTTGCGTTTCGGATCGAACGTGTCGATCTGCCCCATGCCGCCGCCCAGCCAGATCGAGATCACATGCTCGGCTTGGCCCATCATCGACGGGAGGGAGGATTCGGCGGAGGCCGATCGTGGCAGGGCGATTCCGCCTGCGGCCAGCGCACCTGCACTCAACAGGTCGCGGCGAGTGATAGATGATTTCATAAGAGTCTCTCCGTTACGGAATCCAAACAAATTCACGGTGGTTTACCAGGCTCCAGACGATGTCCTCGTAGACCTCTCGCCAATCTGCTTGCAGCCGGGGGTGGGGGATTGGGCCCGCGTTTGCGCGGCGTTCCATTTCAACTTGAATTTCATTTGCCTTCGGACGCAGATGGTTAAACCACGTCACCTGTTGCAGCCGCGGTGGCGGCTCGGGCATCACGACCTCGTCGTCCAGGACGATCCGCGCGTCGAAGCCATCGGCCAACGCCAATGTGAACGCTTGGCGTTCGGCTTCGGTTGGCGTGCGACATAAAAATCGTAGGAACAGCGTGTCGACAAGCTGGTCGGGGGAATCGGCATCGATCGCCAGTTCCGCCAAATCGCTTTTATAAGCGGCCCGCGTTAGGTTCATCGAAAGTGTACCGTTGGCGAGGATGCCAGGCTGCAAGACGTTCGGATCGGTCTCGCGGTCGACGATCGGCATCTGCCGGGCTCCGGTCCAACCGAAGGCTTCCAACACGTCGACGACAGCCCGCGCCTTGGGGAGCGACAAGCTAGGTCGATCGCGTTCATTCTTTAGATCGCCAAACATCCACGCCCGGCTCGGGCTGCCAAGCGTTTGCCGGCTGCCCAACAGGGCGCGGCCGTCGTGCACGAAGGTCAGCGGTTCGACATCGATCTCGCATCCGGTCGCTTGATGCAGCGAATCGACCACTTGTTCCGCAGTCAATCGACGACGCTCGGTCGCATTAAAAAATCGCATCTCAGCCGACGCGTCGAGATTCTTTCCCGTCGCGGCCCGTTGGTAAGTCTCCGACGTCGCGATCAACCGCACGATGTGACGGGTGTCGTAACCGCTGGAGACCAGTTCGCGAGCGAGCCACTGCAGCAGACCAGGATGGCTGGCGATGCTCCCCTCCCAATCGTGGACCGGTTCGACCAAGCCCGCACCGATCAATTGCTTCCAGATCCGATTGACGATCACTTCGGCGAACCGCGTGTTTTGCGGCGTGGTGATCAGAGCGGCCAGTCGTTCCCGCGTATCGGACGGCTTCATCATCAACGCATCGATCTCGGGACCATCGACGGCGCCGGTCGCCGTGGCGAAAGGCCACTCGGCGGTGACAGGTTCATCCGGCTTCAGCGTCACTTGGATCAGCGAGACGCGATCTTTTTGGCTTTCAAAAAACGCATCCGGCACGCGACTGGTCTTCGGCACAGTGACCGACTTGCGTCCCATCATCGCCGCCAACGAATAGAGATCGCGTTGCGAAGTGCTGTGGTAGGGAGAATCGTGACAGCGGGCGCATTGCAGTTCGATCCCCAAAAACGCCGATGCGATGATGTGCCCTTTGGCCGCCATCGGAGCATCGTTTTCGGCGGCGATGCCAAACCCGGCACTTCCCCCTTCGGCCGCCCCGCCTCGCAGCATCAGCAGCTCGGTCACCATCCGATCCAGCGGCTTGTCGTCTCGCAACGCTTCGTACACGAACCAACGAAACGGTCCGGTACTGTTGAGCGATGCGTTCAGCAGCGACGGGTTTTCGGCGAGCGCGTCGAGCCAGAAACTCATCCAATGGTCGGCGTATCGCGGATCGTCCAGCAAGCTGTCGATCAGTCGCGTTCGCTTGTCGGAATGCGAATCGGCGAGAAACGCCTGGGCTTCGGCGAACGTCGGCGGAACGCCCACGGTATCGAGATAGATCCGCCGCAGAAACGCTTGTTCGTCGACGACCGCCGCCAACGCGACATCGGCGTCAGCCAGCGGCGGCGCGGGCCAAACCGCTCCGTCGCGAACCCATTGCTCCAGTAGTTCAATCTGTGGTTCGGAGAGTCCATCGTCGGTCGGCGGCATCGCGCCGCTGCGAATTTGCGAAATCAATTCGCTGGCATCGAGATCGCCCGGCACCACCGCGGGGATCTCCGATTCGCCAGCCTTCAACGCCGCTTCGCGCGAGTTCAGCTTCAGATCCCCTTTGCTCTTCTCTCCGTGACATCGGAAGCACTGCTCCCGCAACAGCGGCAAAACTTTGCCGTGAAAATGTTCGGCTTGCTTCGGATCGGTGTCCGCGGATGCGGCGACGGCGCCTGCAATCTTTGCGGCGATAAACCTGTCGATCGGATTTTGATCGTCGCCAGCCTGCACTGCGACAGCCACGTCGGCAGGATTTTCAGCCGCCCATTGCCGCGCGATTTCGTGACGCCGATCCCAATACGGATCTTCAGACGCTGCAGCGGCACGCCGTCGCTGGTCGTCCAGTTGAACGAGTTGTTGTTCGATTCGATCGATCGCTGGCACAACGGCCGCGTCGGTCAGTGGTAATCGTGTGTCGTTGGCACCCAGCAGGTCGTACCGCTTGCCGTCGGGAGAGAGCATCGCAACGCAGATCTCTCCCGTTTCGGTCCGGCGGCCAGGACCACCCACCACCAGTTCCAAGACGACGCGGCAGCGACGCGTTTCGCTGTCCCCTTCGGTCTCGATCGTCGCTTCGCCAACAACCTCCTGCTGGCGGTAACCTGGCAGTCGATGTCCGGGCAACGGCGGCTGAGTCAGCGGCTGCATCGGCTCCTCGCCATCGGGCGGACGCCCCGTCGACGATTTCGTCTTGGCTACCAATTGGCCGTCGACCCACAATCGCGCTTGATCGCGAACCCGCATCAAAAACGGATGTGTTCCCGCTGGCAGATCGACGTCGGCCGCCATCCGCAACAACAGCGGCGCCTTCCAGCTGGACCGGATGCCCCAGCTGTCGTATTCCATCGGAAGCCGCGACAACAGGAATTCGTCTCCGTTCCAACGCATCGATTCGGCCGGCCATTCCTCGCCTTCATACAGCCACCGCTCTCGCGACGGCAAGCCGCCCGAAATTTGGAACATCACGCGTCCCTTGGGAAGGTCTTGCAACTGCGGCATAACTTCGGGTTGCAGCCGGGCGATGCGAGCTTCACCAACGCGGCGGAAGCGAGCCGCCATGACTTTTTCGTCCAACACTTCGCGATGGACCGCAACCGCATCGATCAGTCCTTTGAAACCGCTGCCGATGCGGATCTCATCGTCGTCGACCACCGGCGCCAACTTGGTCGCTCCGCCCATATCCCAGGTCCCCGGCGTCGGTTCGCCGTTGATGTAGCCGCGGATCGAACTCGGATCGCCAAAACGATAGGAGATCGCGATGTGATACCAACCGGTGTTCGTGCGGAAACTCTGCTTCGACGTCCAACGATGCCAATGCCGATCGCCGCTGCCTAACTTCGACGCGAACAGGAAATTGACTTTCGCTTCGCTTCCCTTCCCGGCCAATCGCAACGCCCAGTTCTGGTTGTCGCGAGCGAATTTCGGAGAACCGGTCCGCCCCTTGCCGATCACCACGTGCGGCGAACCAGTAATCCCGCCGATCGGACTGACCCAAGCTTCCAGCGTGATCGCGTCGCCGTTGGTGAAGTCGAACTCGCTGTCGGCTCCCGCGTCGGGAATGCTGAAGTAGCCCCCGTCGAAACGGACCGCGGTGTTGCTGGCGTCCAAATCGGGGAACTCCGGCGGACGCGGGCCGGCCTGGTCGCGTTGGAGATTGCCGTTGGCTTTCATCGGCGTCGCTTCTTCGCTGCCAAAGTCCCAGCGTGCGACCGGCGGAGAATCACCGGGCGTTCGGCTGGCGGTTGCGACAACAATCGAAATGACGACAAGCAGGGTGGGAAAGAATCGGTGCATTGGGGAATGAACTCCGAGCTGGCATGCACTGCCAGCAGGTCGGTTGAGCAAAGGGATGAAGGGGGAAATCATGGAGTCTCTCCTGAGGCAGCCGCCATCGCTGGCAGGCCTCCAATAAATACGGGATCGACGTGGTGGCGGTCGTCCATCGCATCTTGAATGAACAGGCCGTCGACGCGCTGGCCATCGGCGTAGCCCAAATCGGAAAGGTCGATGCCGACGGCCAAGCCGCGAAATTTGAGCACCTTGCCGTTGGGGAAACACTCCTGCGTCTGCAGGTCCGCAATCGAATCGACCGGCTGGGCGAACTGATGAATGTAGAAAGCGGTCAGATCCCGCGCGTTGGGCGATTCCATCGTCAGGTCGTAGACGCGGATCGAGTGCGATCGCAGTCCCTCGCGGAAGCGAAGCGGACTGACGTGAAAGGCATCGCCATCGGGCGGGTTGGAAAACGTTTGTACGTCAAAGAACACGACGTCGGGTCCGGGACCGTTTTCGACCGGGCTGGCGAACTGGATCGCCATCCCTGGCGTTGCCGAGGGGCCGCTCAACACGGGGCCGCTCAACACGGGGCCGCTCAACACGGGGTCGCTCGTCAACGGTTCGCGGCTTCCGCCGGGATTGATCGCGCCGGTGACCAGGCTGCGGTCCGAAGAGGTGCCGATCCGTCCGTCGGGAAGCGTCTGGCCGGTGCTAACAAAAAGCGGCCCCGGTTCGGTCGCTTTGAACGACGCAACGCGAATCGGAATCAGGTCTTCCACGGGAACGGTCACGACGCGGCCACCGCGCTGCAGCGTGACGCCGGTCAGATTTTCTGCGCCTCCATCTTCGGCGGCTGTTGTTGTTTCGTAAGCGATGATGCGATCGGGCAGTCGGCTGCGATAGCGGCTGGCATCAAACGGAATCGCACCGCCGGCAAAGGCCTGGCCGCGGCTGAATTTTTGAGCGTCGCCGTCGGTCATGCGGATCGTCGGATCGCGATCGGGCATCGGTTCGCCATCGCCACCGATGTCGTAGATGTCCGCCGCTCCTTCGATCACTTGCACCTCGGTCTCGCTGGTCTCCGAAACGTTTACCGAGAACCGCGTGCCACGATCGACCACGCGCGTGGCGGGTGTCTCCACGCGAAAGCCTTCGGCGCCGTCGGGGGCGTGAACCGAACAACTCCCCACATCCAAGGCGAGGCATTCGTCGGACATCACGCGAAAGACCGCAGGGCCTTCAAGGATCGCCGACGCGCCGGCGGGGAAGGCAACTTCGATCATGCCGCTCATCAGCACATAATCTCGCTCGCCAGCAAGCACCGCTCCCACGGGAGGCGACAGTTCGCCGAAGAACTTCGCATTGGAATTGCTCGCCAAACGAACATCCGCTGCCACGGTCGCGCTGCCGATGGGCTGGTTCTCGGAATCGTGAGCGATCTGCGGTTGAGTTGGATTTCCGAAGTAAAACGCTGCCACAGCGGCCAACATGATGGCGGCGGCGATTCCAATCGCGGCAGCTTTCGTACGAAACGCGTTTCGCTTCGGCGGCGTCGCAGACGTCGACGCATCGGGTTCCATGTTGGACATCACGCGACGGACGAAGGCATCCTGATTGTCGGGCAGCCGCGACATCGCTTCGCGGACAAACTGATCTTGTCGCGATTTGGATTCGTCGACGGCCAACGCTAACAAACGATGCGTCTGAAACATGTCAGCCGCCAACGTCACGCGCCGAGGATCTTCCGCCATCAGTTGGCGAAGCTCGGCCAGACCTTGCTCGTCGAGCTCGCCTTCGAGATAGTCGGTCCAGAGCTGGGCAAAACGATCGAAAGCGTTCATTGCAGACCTCCATCGGCCCGCGCCAGTCGCGTTTCCACGCATTGTTGGAGCGCCTGGCGAGCCTTCCAAAGTTGTTTTTTGACTGCGGCAACCGAGCGGCCGCAGCGGGCAGCCATCTCCTCGAGCGGGATTTCTTCTTCGTATCGCCAGTCGACGAAACGGCGGAGCGGTTCGCTCAGCGCATCCAGGCAAAGGTGCAAGCTATCCAAACGCGTGTCCCAGCGCTGGGGAGCTTCCTCGCTGCGTCGGTCCAATTCGCGTTGCAGCAGATCGGGCCCGTAACGCGAATGGTAATCGGCGATCCGCCGCAGCCGAGTGGTTTCGGTGCGAAGCTGGAATCGGGCGATCGTGAACAGCCAAGCGGCGAATTGCGTGCCGGGTTGGTAATCGGACAGCCGGCAATAGGCGGCGACAAACGTTCGCTGGGCCACTTCGTCGACATCGATACCGGGGGGCACGTGGCCAGCCAGCCAACTGCGCAGCGGTTTCTCAAACCGGCGAATCACGGTTTCGAAAGCAGCCTTGTCGCCATCGCGGGTGCGGCGGATCGCGTCTTCAAGGTGGGCGTCGTTGGAGGGGGGGGGATCGGTCATCAGTAGATTATGGCAGCACTGGCGGTGAGGTTACCCGTGACGCCCGTTTTTTGGGAAAATTAGTCACCGCGATGTCGGATTGCACGTTTTAGACGTCGCGGGCAAGCTCGGGGCGTTGGGATCGGCTAAACTCAGCCCTTTATTTAGTTGCGTCCCCACCTCATGCGAGCCGTGAACGATGTCGGATTTCAGAAATGTTTGGGTACCCGTTGCCGCTCTTGCTCTTTTGTTGACGGGGGCGGTCAACCGAGGGCTGGCGGAAGATCCGGTGCAGGGCGCAACACGGATTGTCGATCTTGGCGACGCGGTCGATCTGGAGCTGGTGTTCATTCCCGCGGGCGAATTCAAGATGGGCAGCACGGCGGAGGAGCGAGCTTGGGCGACGGGCATCGAAGGCGGCGCGACGCCGGGAACCGAACGCGAGTCCTATGAAGGGGAGCAACCGCGGGCGATGCGCGTTGCCGACGGGTTCTGGATGGGACGGACCGAGGTCAGCGTGGGGCAGTTCCGCCGCTTCGCCGATGAATCGGGATATGTGACCGATGCGGAAAAGCCGGGAGGCCAGCCGCATTGCTTTGATCCCGAGTGGGAGATCTCCGCGATCGCCCCGCCTCATCCGTGGATCCCCAGCCCGGGGAAGAGTTGGCGCGATCCGGGCTTTGGTTTTCCTCTACGCAGCGTCTATCCCGTCGTCTGCGTCAGCTGGAACGATGGCCGCGCGTTCTGTGCTTGGTTGACCGAACGAGAACGGATGGCCGGCCGCTTGCCGAAGGGGCTCGAATACCGCCTGCCGACTGAAGCGGAATGGGCTTATGCCTGTCGCGGTGGCCGCGAAAGCACTTATTTCTGGTGGGGCAATGATTTGAAAGAAGGCGAAGGGCGGTTGAACATTTCGGCTGTCGATTTCCTGCCGGGGCGAAACAAGATCTGGCCGCTGGCGAACGTTCCGTGGAGCGACGGTTTCGCGTTCGTCTCGCCGGTCGACCACTACGGCCCGCAGGGCCGCAATGGTTTCGGGCTGGCCGATATGTGTGGCGGCGTTTGGGAGATCGTCTTGGATCATTTCGATCCCAAGGGAGGGCATGAGCAGCTGTATGTGACCGATTCGAACTACCGTCCGGTCTGTCGCGGCGGCAATTATTTCGATGTCCCCGGCAACGCTCGCTGCGCCGTTCGACTGGGACTGCAAGGTCCCGCCTACGGTGACTCCCGTGACGGTTTTCGGATCTGTCTAGGCGTGCCACGCGGAGTTCGCGATTAAAAAGATCCCGACTTGCATCGGTGGGGAATCCTTCAAAACACTGTCCGCATGGGGCTGATAGGGCTACGTCACAATCGTGACTTCCCTGAGCACGGACTTGCGAGATTTCGCCACAGCGGGAACGCTGGTGTCGAATTCCTATATCAACTTCAAACCAACAAGGTTCTTTACGATTCCATGTCCCGGCGAAAATTAGATTTGGAAAACCTCGACGATGCGGCGACGGAATGTCAGCGGTTGTTGCAGTCGGGGTATGAACGCAACGGCAATTGGTCGTTAGCGCAGATCTGCAATCACATGCGGATGACCATCGATTCGAGCATCGACGGCTATCCCAAATGGATGGCGATTGGGAAGCCGTTGAGGCCGCTGCTGCGCTGGTTGATGCTGCCCAAGCTGCTGCGCGGCGATTCGCCCGCGGGGATCAAGACCGCTTCGACTTTTGTGCCCGCGGAAGATTTGAGCGACGCCGAAGAGGTAGCGCTGTTTACCGAAAGCGTCCGGCGGTTCCGAACGCATACCGGATACCTGCATCCCCATCCAGGGTTTGGGAAATTTGATCACGCCTCCCTGGAACAATTCCACGCCTGCCACGCGGCGCATCACCTGGGCTTCCTCGCAGCCCGCGAGTGAATTAACTGGCGGTGGGTTCGACGCGGGGCTGCCGCGAATCGAGACTCCTCGCCTCGGCTCGCATCAATAAAACGCGGGGACGATCATATCCGAGGGGATCGGGTTGCGTTCGTAGTCGGGTTCGCGCTGTCGGCTCGGCAGTTCGACGGTCGACTGTTCGACTTCGGCATAATCGATCTGATCCAACAGATGGCGGATGCAGTTCAATCGGGCGCGCTTCTTGTCGTCCGCTTCGATGATCCACCATGGGGATTCGGGGCGGTGCGTCGCTTGCAACATCCGCTCTTTCGCCACGGTGTATTGTTCCCATCGACGTCGCGATTCGAGATCCATCGGGCTCAATTTCCACTGCTTCAACGGATCGTGGATCCGGCAATTGAAACGGAACTCTTGCTGTTCGTCGGTGATCGAGAACCAGTATTTGATCAGATGGATTCCCGAATCGACAAGCATCTTTTCGAAGACGGGAGCGGTTTGCAGGAAGTCTTCGTATTCTTTATCGGTGCAGAAGCCCATCACCCGTTCGACGCCCGCGCGGTTGTACCAGCTGCGGTCGAACAGCAGGATCTCGCCTCCGGCGGGCAGATGGGCGATGAAGCGTTGGAAGTACCACTGCGTCTTCTCGCGTTCGCTGGGGGCTGGCAGGGCGGCGACCTTGCAGACCCGTGGGTTCAGTCGCTGCGTGATCCGTTTGATCGCGCCCCCTTTCCCCGCCGCGTCGCGTCCTTCGAAGATCACGACGATCTTGGCGTTTGTTTTGACGACCCAATCTTGCAGCTTGACCAGTTCGCGTTGCAGCCGCAGCAGTTCGCGGAAGTAGGTCGTGCGGGCGAGCTTCTTCGCATCGCTCTCTCCCACGCCCCGTTCGCTCAGCTGTTCAAACCGAGAGTCATCTAGCTCCAATTCGATCTCTTCATCGATCGAATCGAGGAACTCTTCTTGCAGTCGATTCAGATGCTCGGCGTATTGGTCACTCAATGGTCGTCTCCTTCGCAGCGGCTGGGGATGTTTAGAGCCTCATCGTAAAATGTGGGCGAAGAAGATTTGTGAAGTTACTGGATTCAATCCGTGAAGATTGTGTTAGCGTTTCAGCTGGTCGCGTGCCGCCAGTACATTGGCCAACGCCGCTTCGATCGAATCGGCCGTTGCGGTCAGGTGTCCCATCTTTCGCCCCGGTACAGCGTCTTGCTTGCCGTACAAATGCAGTTGGACCGCTTCAACCGCCAAGGCGTTCTCGAACGCGGGAGCTCCGCCTTCCCAGACGTCTCCCAGAAGGTTCGCCATCGCGGCGGGACGCGTTTGCGGTTCGGTTCCCAGTGGCAATCCGCAGATCGCTCGCAACAACTGTTGGTACTGACAGCAGGGGAAAGCTTCGATCGTGAGGTGACCGGAGTTGTGAGGTCGCGGGGCGAGTTCGTTGATCAGCAGGCGGTCGTCCGATTGGACGAAAAGTTCGATGCACAACAGGCCGACGAGATCCAACGATTTGGCGGTCGTCAGGGCGATCTGTCGCGCGGCGTCGCGGAGCGTGTCGCTGCCGGCGGCGGGGCAGATCGAATAATCGAGGATGTGGTTGGCGTGGTGGTTTTCGATCAGCGGATACGTCCCCACGCTGCCGTTGCGGCTGCGATAGACGAGGATCGAGACTTCGCGCTGAAAGTCGATCATCTTTTCAGCGACCAGGCGGTCCGACCCGAGTTCGGCTAGCGCCGGTTCGATCGATTCGGGATCGCGAAGGATCCGCTGTCCCTTGCCGTCGTAACCGCTGCGGGCGGTTTTTAGGACGATCGGGTAGCCCAGTTCCTCGGCCGCGCGGCGGACATCGTCGGCATTGAAGACGGGGCGGAAGGGAGTCACCGGCAGTCCGGCATCGGCCAGCGTTTGCTTCTCGATGATCCGGTCTTGAGCCACGTGTAGGACGCGGGCATCGGGATGGACCGGCGTGATCGCTCCGGCCCAGCCGACGGTTTCTACCGGGATGTTTTCGAATTCCAGCGTGATCACATCGCACTGACGAGCAAAGTCTTCGACGGCCGATTGGTCGTCGTATTGGGCGACGATCTCGCGGTCGGCAACTTGTCCGGCGGGGGAATCGGCGTCGGGCGAATAGATCACCACGCGATAGCCCATCTGTTTAGCGACCATCGTAAACATGCGGCCCAATTGTCCGCTGCCAAAGACGCCGATGGTCGATCCTGGTGAGACGATCGCTGTTGGGTTCATCGCTGGAGATCCTCGAGATCTGCGTTTTCGATCTCCGCGTCGGCAAGGACGTCGGCGGTTTGTTGAGCGACAAAATCGGCGAGCCGTTGTTGCAACGCGGGATCGGTCAGCGACAGGATCCGGGCCGCCATCAAGGCTGCGTTTTTCGCTCCCGAAGTCCCGATCGAAAGCGTCCCGACGGGAACGCCGCCGGGCATCTGAACGATCGAAAGCAGCGAATCGAGTCCCTGCAACGCGCGGCTCTGAACCGGCACTCCCAGCACGGGCAGCAGCGTTTCGGAAGCGACCATGCCGGGCAGATGTGCCGCGCCGCCGGCACCGGCGATGATCACTTGGATCCCGCGATCGGCGGCCATTTGAGCGTATTCGAACATCCGTTGAGGAGTCCGATGCGCCGAAACGACTTTGCATTCGTGCGGGATCTGCAGCGCCGACAACATCGCGTCGGCGTGCCGCATCGTTTCCCAATCGGACTTGCTGCCCATGATCACGCCGACGGTTGGCGAAGGATCTGCCATCGTAGCTCTCTTCAAGTTTTTAAGTTCTGGGCGTAGCGGAAGTGTTCGACGAAAGTCTTGACGACTTCCGCTACGAGATGCTTTGCGGCTTTACCTAGAAGGTCAGGCCGGCCGACATCAGACGCTTCTTCGATTCAGCCATCAACGCATCTTCGGCCGCTTCGTCCGCCGCTTCGTAGGTGACGCTGAAACGGATGTAAGGTCCGGCGTCGTCCCAAGGAACGGTGACCATCGAGTGCTGCGTGATCAGATATTGGCTGGCCGCTTCGCCTGAATCGAAGCTGCCGCCGTCGGCCGACGCCACGGGGGCTTTGGTGTACAGGAAGTAGCTGCCGCCGGGCATCTGGCAATCGAAGCCGCATTCGTTCAGCATCGTGACCAACTTTTCCAAGCGACGACGATACTTGGCGTTCACTCGCTTTGTGATCGATTCGTCGTCGAGCGCTGTCACCGCTGCCTTTTGGATCGCGATGAATTGTCCGCTGTCGCAGTTGTCTTTGACGTCGGAGAAGGCGCGGACCAGAGTTGGATTGCCGCAGACCCAGCCCAAACGCCAGCCGATCATGTCGAAACCTTTGCTGAGCGAGTGGACTTCGACGCCGACATCCTTTGCGCCGGGAGTCTCCAGGAAACTTGTCGGCCGTCCGTCGAAGGTCAACATGATGTGCGCCGCGTCTTGCACGACGATGAACTTCTTCTCCTTGGCCAGCTTGACGACCTTCTCGAAGAACTCCGGCGGGCACAAGCGGCCGGTCGGGCTGTTCGGATAGTTCAGGACCAGGATCTTGACGCGTTCCCAGATCTCGTCGGTGATCGAATCGAGATCGGGCAGGAAGTTGTTTTCGGCCAACAGCGGAAGCTTATGGACGGTGCCGCCATAATAGGTCGTGTGAGTTCCCGCGACAGGATATCCCGGTGCGGTCATCAGCGTGATGTCGCCGGGGTTGATGAAGCAGGCGGGCAACATCGACAGGGCGGTCTTGCTGCCGATGCAGTGGTTGATTTCGGTCGCGGGATCGAGCGTGACATTGAAGTTCCGCTGCATGAACCGAGCGACCGCCTGCTGGAAATCGCCGATGCCGTTGTCGGCGTAGCCGCGATTTTCGGGCTGGTTGATCTCGACCGCCATCCGCTCGCGGACCTTCGCGTCGGCGACGCCATCGTTTTCACCGATGCCGAAATCGATCAACTTGCGATCGGGGAAATCGGCCAACGCTTTCCGCTTGGCACGCTTGATCTTTTCGAATTTGTAGATCGCCGTCCCTTTGCCATAGCCACTGCCACCAATCCGTTCGGCAAACAGCGACTGAAAGTAAGGATCCGCGGAGTTTGTTTCGGAGTTGGTCGTAGACATCAGCGTATGGAATGTTTGATTGGGAAGGGGACTTACCTGACGATTCCAAGCCTACAAGGGAGTCGACTTGAAGATATGCAGCGAATCTACCGGGCGAGGCTGTATTGGGCAATGGTGCGGGCCCCGTACGCTGCCCGGTCGATGGTTCCGACCGCGCGAATCAGCCCGTATAATCCAGCGTTTTCGTTGCGTCCCGCTCGGGGATCCGGAAGTACATCGCTTACCTAACCCTCGCTTGACGGTGCCTCGTGGTTGGGGCCGAGGTGGTCGCCGGTGCGGCGTCGCCGCGGGGCATCCCTCTCCGCTTGGACCGATTTGAAGGAGTTTGACCGCTGTGTTGCAATTAGGTTTTGTGAGTGCGATTCTGCCCGAGTTGTCTTTGGACGAGGTGTTGGCCGTTGCCGCGGAGATCGGTTACGACTGTGTCGAGGTGATGTGTTGGCCGCAGGGAAAGGCGGAGCGGCGGTATGCCGGGATCACGCATATCGATACCGCGGCGCTGGGGCCGGCGGAGGTCGACGCGATCGGGGCGCTCACGCAAAAGCATGGCGTGGCGATCTCGGGACTCGGTTATTATCCGAATCCGCTGGCTGGCGATCTGGACGAAGCGGCAGCGGCGGTCGAACATCTGTACGCGCTGATCAAAGCGTGTCAGCAATTGAGCATCCCGCAATTGAACACCTTCGTCGGCCGCGACTGGACCAAATCGGTCGACGCCAACTGGCCGCGGTTCTTGGAAACCTGGCGACCGATCATCGCGGCGGCGGAACAGCACGGAGTGCGGATCGGGATCGAAAACTGTCCGATGTTTTTCACCGACGACGAATGGCCCGGCGGCAAGAATCTGGCGACGACGCCGGCGATCTGGCGACGGATGTTCGATGCGATCCCAAGCGATCACTTCGGTTTGAACTTCGATCCCTCGCACCTGGTCTGGCAGCAGATCGATCACATCCAACCGGTGTGGGACTTTGCCGATCGGATCTTCCACGCCCACGCCAAGGATGTCCGCGTCGATCGGCATCGCTTGAACCAAGTTGGCATCATGGCCAATCCGCTGGAATACCACTGTCCCAAACTGCCGGGGCTTGGCGAGATCGATTGGGGACGTTTTCTGTCGGTCTTGGGGGACAGTGGGTATGCCGGCCCGGTCTGCGTGGAGGTCGAAGATCGGGCGTACGAAGGGACGTTGGAATCGCGGAAAGCGGCGCTGCGGCAGAGCCATGATTTCCTGCGGAACTTTATCGTGAAGGCGTAGCCATCGAGGGCGTTCCGCTTATGCCAGGCCGATACGTTCTTTGGGGTCTTTGAGGGCATCGGCCATGCGGTTGAGCGCTTCGGTTTCGATTTGACGGACGCGTTCGCGGGTCAGCCCCAGTTCGGCCCCGATTTCTTTGAGCGTGTGGGGTTCGCTGCCGTCGAGTCCAAATCGCATCTTGATCACGGTCGCTTCACGCGATTCCAGGCGGCTGAGCATTTGCAGCGCGTGGTGCATGATGTCGTCATCTTGCATCGCGTCGTCGGGGCTCTTCTGCTTCTCATCCATCACCATCTCGCCCAGCGACCATCCCGATTCGGATTGATCGCTCTGCGGAGTGCTGTTGTTGATACGGATCGCTTTTTTGATGATCGGCAGCTTCTTCTTCGGAAGCCCCAGCACGCGAGCGACCTCTTCATTGGTCGGGGTGCGGCCGAGTTCTTCGGTCAGCCGCGCCGTGGCCCGACGCCATTTGCTGAGCAATTCAACCATGTAGGCGGGGATCCGAATCGTCTTGGCGCTGTTGATCAGAGCGCGTTTGATCGACTGTTTAATCCAATAGCTGGCGTAGGTGCTGAACCGCGTGCCGACGTTGGGGTCAAACCCTTCGACAGCTCGTAACAGCCCCAGGTTTCCCTCTTCGATCAGGTCTTGCAGCCCCAGCCCTTTGCCGGTGTAACCGCGAGCGATGTTGACGACCAATCGCAGGTTGGCGCGGACCATGCGGTCGCGAGCCATCACATCGCCTTGAGCGATCCCGGCGGCCAGTTGCTGCTCTTCTTCGGCCGACAACAGGGCCGTCTCATTGATCTCGCGAAGATAGGTTTCCAGGGGCGATTGGACCGCGGGGTCTTTGGCTCGTACCGTCGTTCGTGAACGCGCCGCTTTGATATCTTCGAGACCTGGATCAACGGCCACTAGTTCTTCGACCATGGGATTGCCTTCAGCACAATAAGGAGGAAACAAAAGGCACTACCGTCGCGGATTGGGAGGTCGCGTGATGGTAGGCCGTAGTGTACGAGCATTTTTCAAATTCGCCTTACTGAAGGTTATCGGCCCGCGGTTCAGTCATTCTGCAAAGATGCCGGAATTAGGTTGTCCGTAACGCTTGGGCGGATTTGCGCGATCGCAACGAATGTGCGTTGGCGCAGGGATTTGCCTCGCAGGGGCATAACGTTCCGGAGGGGCGACACGGCCCCGGGGCAGCTTGTCGCCTAGCGGGCGGGTTCGGAGATCAACGTGTCGGAACGTTCGACGTTCAACGGACGGATCGGCAGGGCCGCCGATTTGGGAACCCATTTGGCGACGGAGAATTGCTCCAGCTGCAATTCACCTTCGCCGATCAATTCGAATGTCGCTTGCAACGGTTGATCGTTGGTTGCGGCCCGGTACATGCGGATGTTGTGCCAGCGGTTGTCGGGGCGGACAAAGAGGCCGAGTTCCGATCCGGCAAACGAATCATAAATCAACGCGCCCCGATGGGGACGGACCGGCCCGTGGGTGCGGATTCGGATTCGGGCATCGATCCGAACGCAGTCGCCTTGTTTGCAGGGGATCGCTTGGCTGCGACCGCGCAGCATGGTTCCGGCGTATCCGCCCGGCAGCGGTTGCCCGCTGAGACTGCGGACCGACAGGCTGAGGACCGTTTTGCCCGGTTCCTCGTGTTCGGTAATTTGCACATCGGATTGGGCCAGATCTTCACGACGTCGATCGTGTGTCCAACCCGATCGCTCCCACAGTTGTGGATTTTCGAAGGGATTTAAGACGGCCGACTCTTGTTTCCATTGCCCACGGTTCGATTGGGGCAGCATGCCGATGTAGAGGCTTGCGGAATTGGGAGCGTTCAGTGCCGGATGGCTGACCAGTCTGTCTTGATCAAACGCCAACGCATCGATCAATTGGCCTGTGGCTTGAATATCCCACGCGTCGGCGCGTCGCAGTAGTCGAAAGGCCGACGCGACGTCGCCCGATTGATGGACCCGGGCCGATTCGTCCAAAGCTTGGTTGGCCTGACGCAAGATCGCGTAGGCCGGATCCGCGGGCGTCGCCATTCCGTACTGTCGCATCGCGTCCCAATCGCGGGTTGTTCGCATGAGCGATTCGCGAACCAGTTGCCAGCGATCGAAACCAATTTGGCTAGACGTTTGATGCAATTGACGGTCAAAGCGGGCGGTTGCTGCGGAGTCATTGGAGACGATAAACAGTTCGACGAAATCGGGCGCGACGACGTCGACGGTCGACCCGCCCGGGGTGGCGTCGAGCTTCAAGCGTTCCAGTTGCATGCCGCTGAACCGAAAGATTTGTTGACCTCGGAGGGTCGGGGGGATGGCGATTCGCAACACCTTGCCGTTTCCCGCGTGGGGCATTGTGCCGACACTGCTGGTCGACGTCGCGATGATCAGTCCCAGGTTACCGTTGCGAAGGTAGCGGGCGCGGTAGGCGGCATCGTAACAGGCCAATTCTGCCGTGGCGGCGCCGGTCGAGATGATGGTTTGCGTTAGTGCGATGTAGCGATTGATCAACCGCAACACGTTGGCGCGTTGAAAATCTTCGGCCCGGCCACTGTCGAGCGCTCCGCTGGAACGGAACACGATCCCGCGCGGCGACGTTTCCAAAGCACGCATCGTTTGCAGCCAGGTCGCATGCCAGCCGTAATCGTCGATCGGGGTGGTGTCGGTGCATGCCGCGAGCCCTTCGATCTGATCGCGCAATGCCCGACTGGGGCCGCTGGCGATCGCCGTTAAGAAACGTGGCGAGTGACCCGTCAAGGCAATCGCTTCGGCCTGCCACGCCGTTTCTTCGGCGGGCGTTAGGCCGCGGACAGGTGGTGGCAGATCGATCGCCAAGCAATCACTGACCGAACGATATTGACGATGGGATTCGATGGGAAACGCGACCAGTTCGCGACGCATCACGCCGGGCAGTCGACGCAGACGACCGGCGATGTCGACGCTGCGGGGAAGATCTTTTTCGAGCAACGCATCCCCCAGGTTCCATGCGATCACGGGAGCCAAGAGGTTGGCGAGATCTTTGCGATCGACGGTGGCGTACGGCGCGATGATCTCTAAACCCGCTTGGTTGGCATCGCGAAGAATTGCCGCGTCGGGAACGCGCTGCAGCAGGATGCCCGTAAAACCGTTCGCCTTCAGCCATGGCAATGATTCGCCGTTGTACTCCAGGAACCGTTTGACAACGCCTCCAGGAAACGCAGGGCGTGTTGTGTCGGACGCTGAGCTTGCGATCGCGCCGCGGTTTTCCAAGCGGTTCAATTGCACCGGCAGCGCGCGATCGATGCGTAGGTCGTCGATGCGTAGGTTCTCGGTGCCAGGTCCCGCGTAGGTATTGATCGTGACGGCGTCGATGTAGGGTTGTCGCAGATCGACCTCACGCCCCAGCGCGTTCCGGACGACTGCTTGCTGCACGACCAATTGTTGATACGCATTGGTTAACGACAGTTGCTGCCATTGTCCCGGTTGGGTGTATTCCACGTTGCCGATCCGGGCGATCGCGGGTTGGCCGGTTCGTGGATCCAAGGCGAACGGGAATCGCACGCGCAGCGAAAGGCGTGCGCCGGGACGTTGCGCCCAATACCAGACCGAGGCCACCAGTTCGTTGATCACCTCGGTTGGGACGATCCTGTAGATGAATTCCGCTCGCGTTCCCGAACCGGTTTGGATGGAAAGCGATTCGCATGGCCCCGCGTCGCGGCCGCCAGCGGCGATCCGTTGATGGGTGATGATCTGCGCACCACAGTCTTCGCGGTCCAGTTGCCACACCGGAGCCCCGCCATCGAAGGAGTCTTGGATCTGGGCAGGGGAATATTTTGGGAAAAACAGCGGAGAAAGTACCGCAATCGCTAAGGTTGCCCAGACCAAATGTTGACCACCCGACTCCCTTTGCGGAAGATGGTTATCAGCGGAGGTGCTCGAAGCACTTTGCCTGCGGATGCCAATAAGGTGGTGCTGTCGCGTCATCTGTTGATTGAAAGCATCGCGATGGGGATGTGTAGGGTCAAATCGTTAAGTCGTTTAAGGACAACGGCTTGCGGCAATGTTGGAGGACCGGAGTGTTGCGTTTTTGCAACCTCATGAGATGCCGACCAATGGGGCTGATTCGCTATAAGTCGTTACCGGAAAGGGAGTTACGGTTCGAAACATGGTTCGGGTGGAAGTTTTGGCACTGAGACTGCTCTACCACAATTACCACCCACACGACAACCTTTTCTTTTTACCGGAGAGTTCGAGCCCATGGCATTCACCGCACCCCACACCAGCGAAGACACCCCGATCGAAATTCAAGAGCTGATCCAAGCGTTCGATACTCTCCCCCAAGAACATCGGGAAACCATTGCTCCGGCACTGCTTCGCGTCGTCGAATGCAGTTCGCGTCGTCGCCGAATCTTGAATCTGGTGCAAGAGGCGTTGGCCCAGTTGCGGTTGGACATGAAATATTTGGTCTTCGATTTGGAAGCGACGCGTCGTGAACGCGATTCGCTGCGGGATCAGATCGAAGGCTCCAGCAACGGCGATCACGAATAGACCAAGCGTTCCAGCTTCCTAGGCATTGCCGCAATCGCGTCGGCCGGGTTGCAGAAATTTGGTCCCTCCCCAATCGCAGGTACGCGACACGACAAGAAAATGATTGACTTCACCCCTGAACAACTCGCTTCCCGGATCGTCGACCTCGGCCTGGCACCGATGGCTGAAGTGGAGGCGGCGCGTTCGGAAGTCGGGACGGGCGAATCGACGATTCAGGACTTCATCAACATCTTGCATGGCAAGGGACTGTTGACGAACCTGCAACTGGATAAGCTTCGCCGCGGTGAGCGTTCAGGCTATTTCTACGGCAAATATAAAGTCATGTACCTGATCGGAGCGGGAACCTTTGCCCGTGTCTATCGCGCCGCCCATCGCGAGACCAATCAGGTTGTCGCTTTGAAGGTGCTGCGGAAGCGGTACCGCGACGAAGTGGCTCAGATGGAGCAGTTTCTTCGCGAGGGGAGGATGGGGTTGCGGCTGCGGCATCCGAACATCGTTTCGATCTACGAAGTCGATCCCAATGTGATGAACCCCTTCATGGTGATGGAGTTTGTCGAGGGAGAGACGCTTCGCGATCTGGTCCGGATCCGGGGCAAGCTGCAGCCCGAGATCGCGATGAAGTTGTTGGTCGATATTGCATCGGGGCTGTCTTATGCGGCATCGCTTGGGATTTCGCATCGCGACTTGAAATTGTCGAACGTTTTGGTCTCCTCCGAAGGCAGGGCGAAGCTTGTCGATTTCGGCTTGGCGGCGTTGGCCGATCGAGACAATCCCGAAAAGGTGGCCGATTGCCCCAACGCGCGGGCGATCGATTATGCCGCGTTGGAACGGGGGACCAATGTTCGCAAGGACGATCCGCGCAGCGACGTCTACTTTGCCGGTGCGATGCTGTACACGATGTTGTGCGGCGAGCCGCCGTTGCTGGAGACGCGGGAGCGGATGAAACGCCTCAACGTGAGCCGGTTCCAAGACATCAAGCCACTTGGGCAAGTCGATCCCACCATTCCGGTCCCTGCGATCCAAGTGGTTGCCAAAGCATTGGAATTTGATCCCGAGAAACGTTTGCAAAGCGCCGCTGCGTTGCAGATGGAAGGGAAGCAGGCGTTGGAACGGATGAAGCAGATCCGCCAGGGGATCCCCGTCACGCCGAGCGCTCCGGCGGGCGAGATGCCGACCAATGAAGGGGAAGGCCGGATTGTGATGTTGGTCGAATCGAAGGCCTCGTTGCAAGACGTGGTTCGCGATCGGCTGAAGAAGCGTGGTTATCGCGTTCTGGTGATTTCCGATCCCACCCGAGCGCTAGGCCGGTTTGTGCCGGGCGACGATCCCCCCGCCGATTGTGTGATCTTCTCGGCTTCGGAACTGGGATCGCTCGCGATGGAAGCGTTCAATCGTTTTGCTGAAGACGAACACACCGCCGACATTCCCGCGGTGCTATTGGCCGATCAATCGCAGCAGAATGTAATTCGGAATGCCAAACTGTCCTCCCACCGCGTTCTGATGTCGATGCCGTTGAAGGTACGGGAAATGCGGAGCATCCTGCAACGGTTGCTGGCCGGTCGACCCAAACGCGAAGAATTCATCTAACCTGGCGTCATCGTCAGGCCTTCGAGCCCGCGAACCTTCGCGCTACAAAGGTTTGTGCTGGACTGGCGTCGCGTCGGTTTAGTACCGGATCGTTAATTCGGTACGCATCAGATGTTCGGCAAAATGACGCTCCGACAATGCGTAGAGTCCACCGATGCCGAACTCAAACTTTCCACAGAAAAGAAAGCGCGTGCCGGGGCCGACATACAGGTAGGTCTCGTTGCTTGACGACTGGGTTCCGAGAACCGGATCGGTGTAAGCCCCATCTTGAAACGACCAACCGACAAAGTCGAGGTTGACGGTCATCAAATTGTCCGGGTCGCGTTGCCAAAAAATTCGGTTCCAGGCGACGCCCCAACGCAGGAGAGCGCCGGCGTATTCCGCGTCCCCTCCCAACGGTATCCATTCGGCGACCTGCGCTTGCAGAAAATCGCGATCGGTGAGGGCCAACCCCATCAACAACGCCGGTTCCAGCGACATGTGTCCAGCGCCGACACCATTTCGGGCTTTGCCTGTGGGAATCGTCGTCGTCGTTTGCATCGTGACCTGCAGCATCCGCGTATCGTGCAGCATGCTTTTGGTACCGATTTGGATGTCGCCAAATCCCGCGCCATGCCCGGCCTGTTCCATGTACAGCGATCGATAGGGGGTGACCGTGAACATCGAAAATTTCCCGTGCGCGGTCTCGGCATACAGACTCATCTCGTGGTAGTCGAGTTGGTTGATGGAGGCGGATCCGGGTTGCGGCGAGGGGCCTTTGCCGCCGATCTTGGCCATGAAATATTCGCTGCGATCGGGCAGGATCATGTCGATCCCATAATCCCAGCGGACGCGTGTACGGTTTTGCGTGCGAGCCGAATCGACCCAGAACGAGGCGGATTCGAGCAGGTGCCATTCAGGCATGTAACACGGATCGGCTTCGCATAGTGCTGCCGAAAAGGCGGAATACAATCGGCCGCTGAATGTGTCGTTGTTTGAATTGTTGGTTCCGCAGGAAACGCAGGAACCGTCGTCGCTGCAGGAACCGCAGAATCCCGAATCGCAGTATCCGATACCGGTCAGCGGTTGGTCGGTCAACACGATCGGTTCGCCGACGGTGGCCCCCGGATATTCGGGTTGTTGCAGCGGGGAGCTTGGTGAGGGGAGCAATTGCGGAGTCCCCGCCGTGGCGGCGGCGCTGCTAGGTTGCTGCAAGCTCCGCGGTTCTTGTCCGACTGCAACGATCCCCACCAACCACATCAGCGGCAGGATCGTGGATCGGCAGAGTGACGATGACGGCATCCGGTATCTTATGGCTTCGGTTAGCAATCCGCGAGCATTTCATGGACCTCGACGGTCAGCGAGTAATGTGCTCGAACGCTCGATCTGGCGGGGGGGTTGTAGGTTAGAACGGGACGGTAGCTCAAGGCCGATCGGCTTTTATTTTCAAGTTTGTGAGCGACCTTGACGCGTCGTCGTCGGAATCGTTAACAGTGCTTCCATCGGGTGCGACCGGCGGTTTTTGCCGCTAGCAATGCACCTCTTGCTTTGAAACTTGTTTCCGTTTTGGGGATTGGGATGCGACTGGCCCTTCGAACCGCCGCCACGCTGATGCTTGCCTTCGCATTGGGCTTGCCTGGCGCTTGGGTCTCCGCCCAGCAAACGTTGCCAGCTCCATCGGAACCGGAGCCGATCAGCCTCTCTGGCTTGGTGGTCCAGTCGTATCCGCCGAAGCCGACGATGATCGAGTCGATGGCGGCGGCGCGCCGGGGCGTTTGCGCTCATCTGCGAGCTTCACCTGTCTGCCAGTTGTTGGATGGATTGCTGCGGCCGTTGAGTGCGCTAACCGGTGGGATGATCCCGGGCGAAAAGATGCCGCTGCCCGGGGAACAGGAGCAGCCCGGTCCCGAGGGAACCGCCGCGCAGGTGAAAGCGGTTGAACTGCAGGCTCCGCAGCGGCAGGCTGCAATCGCTCAACTGCAAGGACTCGATGTCCGTTATTATCCGGAAGCCGAAGCGACGTTGATCTCCGCGCTCCGCGCCGACTCTTCGGTCTGCGTGCGCTTGGAAGCGGCCAAGACGATCGCGACGCTACCGGTCTGCACGCCGCCGCTGGTCAAAGCGCTGCAGGTCTGCATTGCGGGGACCGACGTCGACGGAAACCCAGGCGAGATGGTTGACGCGGTGCGCTCTCAGGCAGCCGTCGCGTTGAACCATTGCCAATGCTGTTCTCCCAATCTCGCGGCGCCCGCGAACCAACGGCCCGAATATCCGGAAAGCCGCGTCGTGCCGGCAGTCGCTTTCGGGGCGACGGCAACCGCGGTTCCGGCTGGAGCTCAATATTCGATGGCGACACCGACCGCATCCGGTGGCCCCGCCCAAGCCTTGTTCACGCAACCTGTGCCCAGCAAGCCGGAGCCGATCAAGCCGGTAGCGGTCCCCGAGGTGAAATCGCAGCCGGGCAACTTGATGGATGTCTTTCGCGCCGCCGCTCAATAGCTTTTCAGGCGTCAGACGTCAGGCGTGAGAAGGGCTGGGCGAGTCCTGGCCCGTTTCGCTGCAAAGCTTGCTTGTTGGCAACCGAGCGACCAAAATGGCGTTCTTCTGTGCGTTTCATTGCACGCCGTTGCATCCGCTCTTTTACGCCTTTTGCAGACCCCCCAACTCATGCAAATCAAATCCATCTTCTGCGCCACCGCTGCGCTATTAAGTTTCTCATTTTCCCATGCCTTAGCCAAAGAATACCATCACGACATCGTGATTTATGGCGGCACCAGCGCTGCGGTGACCACGGCAGTTCAGGCGACGCAAATGGGTCGGTCGGTCGTGATCGTCAGTCCCGATAAGCACCTGGGTGGCCTGACCGCGGGCGGCCTTGGTTGGACCGATTCGGGAAACAAGAACGCGATCGGTGGACTAAGCGGCGAATTCTATCATCGCGTTTGGAAGCACTATCAAAAACCGTCGGCTTGGAATTGGGAAGAGCAGGCGAAGTTTGGCAACAAAAATCAAAGTGGTCTCGGGGGCGATGGAGATGAGGCGAGGATGTGGGTCTTTGAACCCCATGTTGCCGAACAAATCTACGACAACTGGGTCGCGGAAGAGAAGATTCCTGTCTATCGCGATCAATGGCTCGATCGCGACGGCGGCGTGGTCAGCAAGGCGGGGCGGATCGAATCGATCCGAACGCTGAAAGGCGATGTCTTTCATGGCAAGATGTTCATCGACGTGACTTACGAAGGCGATTTGATGGCGACCGCCGGAGTCGACTACCACGTCGGCCGCGAAGCAAATGCCGTCTACGGCGAAACGTGGAACGGCAACCAAGTTGGCGTGTTGCATCACGCGCACTGGTTCAAAGAACCGATCGATCCCTACCTCAAGTCACGCGACATCGGCGGTGAATTGTTGCCCGGGATTAGCGACGAACCGCCAGGCACGCGTGGCGAAGGGGATCACCGGGTGCAGGCGTATTGTTTTCGAATGTGTTTGACAAACGTCCCCGAGAACCGAATCCCTTTTCCAAAACCCGAGGGCTACGACCGGGCACGTTATCAGTTGTTGGTCCGTGTCTTCGATGCGGGGTGGCGGGAGATGTTCCGCAAATTTGATCCGATGCCGAATTACAAAACCGACACCAACAACCACGGTCCCTTCAGTACCGACAACATCGGGATGAATTATGACTACCCCGACGCCGACTACGAGCGTCGTCAGGAGATCATCGAAGAGCATAAGGTTTATCAGCAGGGGTTGATGTATTTTATGGCGAACGATCCGAAGGTGCCGTTGGAGGTTCGTGAAGCGATGTCCAAGTGGGGCTTGCCCAAGGATGAGTTCTTGGACAATGGCGGCTGGCCGCATCAGCTGTACATTCGCGAAGCCCGACGGATGATCGGCGAATATGTGATGACCGAACACGATTGTTTGGATCGGAAGGAAACTCCCGATTCGGTCGGCATGGGCTCGTACACGCTCGATTCGCATAACGTTCGACGCTATGTGACGGCCGATGGCCAGGTGCAGAACGAGGGGGACATCGGCGTCCACACGCCCCGTCCCTATAAGGTTGCCTACGGTGCATTGGTCCCGAAAAAGGCACAGTGCGAAAATCTGCTGGTCCCGGTTTGCGTCTCTTCCAGCCACATCGCGTTTGGTTCGATTCGCATGGAGCCGGTCTTCATGATCTTGGGCCAATCCGCAGCGACCGCGGCGTGCATCGCGTTGGAGCGTGGCGAAGCCGTTCAGGATGTACCTTATGACGTCTTGCAGCAGCGACTGGTTGCCGACGGACAGGTGCTTCAGTTAGAAGATCCCCATCGGATTTCATCGCGGAAACTGCCTGGCGTCGTCGTCGATGATCACACCGCCCGGTTGATCGGCAGATGGGAGCACTCGGGAGCGAATACGAAGTACGTCGACAGCGGATACGTTCACAATCAAAACGAGCAACCGGGAGAGAAGGTCGTTCGTTTCCAGACCGAACTGAAGCCGGGACGTTATGAAGTCCGGGTTTCCTATCCACCAAACAACAACCGCGCGACAGCGGTTCCGGTGAAGGTCACGCACGCGCAAGGGGATTCGACGCATACGGTCAACCAGCGCAAGCCGCCCGAAATCGACGGGCTGTTTACAAAGATCGGCGTTTTCAATTTTGATCGCGATGCAACGGTCGAAGTCGGCACGCGCGACGCCGATGGGTATGTCGTCGTCGATGCGGTCCAGTTCCTACCGGTACCGAAGTAGCAATCGAAGTTGCAGGGCCTTGGCCACGTCGGTTGTTCGGCAACCGACGGCGTGCCCGTTGGCGGCGCGTTATTGCCGTTGCAGGATCGCGAGCGATCGATCGGCGTCCGCTTTGCCGGCTTGGGCGAACAGTCTTCGCAGGCAAGACAGGGCGGGTTCGGGGCCGTTGTGCAGTTCCCTGCGGATCGCGTCGGTCAATTCTTGCTGGGTCAAGCGGCCCGATTGCGGCGAGCCATTGCTGGCCAGCGCGCCTTGGCTGATCAACACCAACGCTTCGCCTGGCAGCAATCGCATCGATTGTACCATCGGCCGAACGTCGGGATCGTGTCCCAGCGGTTTGGTTGGCGAGGTGAGCATCCGGTATCCGTAGCGATTGACGATCAATCCATGGCAATTGCCTGCCGCGGAAAACTGTCCTTCGCCCGTTTCCGGATCGACGTTTGCGTAAAGCAGACTTGTCGATTGATCGCCGGTCGACGTCTGCCACAGCGTATCGTTAACGCGGCTGAGCACTTGATTCGTTTTATGACGGTATCCGGTATGTGATTGCCACGCCGACCGAGCGGTGGCGGCGGTCAAGGCCGATTCGATTCCGCTGGTCCCGACCGATGCGATCGCGATTGCCAGCTTGCCATCGGGCAATACATCCCAGGCGAACCAATCCCCCCCCACGGTGTCGGCGGCTTCGCACCACCCCGACACATCCCAATCTTGATCTAACGGAATTGCGGGAGGCAGCTGACGCGATTGCCAGGCAGAGGCGGAACGGAGTTCGTCGCGGATTTCCGTTTGTTCGATCGACTTGGTATGGATCACCTCGCGTTCGAGTTCAGCCGCGATCCGGCCCGCGGCGAGGGTGGCCGAAGCTTGTTGCGCCGACGTGATGTCGCGCGGCTGATCGTCCCACAACCAAAGCGTTCCCAGCGGCAGGTCGCCACCGCGAATCGCGACCACGATCGCAGCCCCGCGTTCTTCGGGACTCTCCCAGTGTGGCATCCGCGGAATGTCTTCAATTGTGACGACCGGCGAAACCAAAGCTTCCAGATCGCCCAACGATCCACGCAGGGGGCGTGGCGGCTGCATCAATCGCGACTTGGGGAGCCCGAAACACGAACGCAGCTTCAATTGACTGGTATCGGCATCCAACAGGTAGAGTCCCGCCGCGTCGCATCCGGTCGCGACCGTCGCCTCTTGCAGCACTGATTCCAGGCGGTCAGCGATGTGACCTGCGGTGGGCATGTTGCCAGCAAAAGCGTCTTCGACGGCGCGAGTCGCTTCGTCGTGTCTCAGCAAACCTTCGAATTCACGCAAACGGTCGGCGATTCGCGACGCGGCCAGTGCAAGCGTTTCCGCTGCACTTTTTGAAACCGCCGGCTGCGCGTCGGCAGAATCAACATCCATCATCGCCTCGGTGCAGGCGGGCAACAACATCGGCCGGTGCGCCGTGGTGCCAGTGGAAGGTTTGATTCGCCAACCCGTCGCATCAACATAAGCTTGCCAAAAAGCGGACATCTCGTCGCTTGCAGCAAACTTCCGTGGGGAGGTGTTGTCGTCTGCGTGAATTCGAAGGTAGTCAGGTATTTGCAAGGTCACGTCGTCGATCCAGGCTCAGGTGACGCCGCGCTGTCATCGTTGACGGCGGCTTGACATTGGGCACCAGCGAGTCCTTGCCGGAAGCTATCCCTCACGCGGCTCTGAAGCGATCGCACCGCAAACAGCAGTGCATTGGATCGATCCGGTCGCATGAAGACTTAACAGTTTTGATTCCCTTCATGGGTCACACTGCTAGCATCGGCAGACCGGAGAAGCTTTCGTGACCGCAGAAGTCGACGCAGTCGATAAAGTTCACGAACTCGATCGCGCCGCCGTCACAAGCGACACGACCGGACCACCGCCGATGCGGTCATCCCCACATCCGCTTCAACCTGTCCCGACGGGCGTCGCAAACGCCCCGAGAAAATGCCCTGCGAGCTCACCTCGACCGCGAGATCACTCGTCTTCGTTGATAAAGTCGATCAGCATTCGCAGTCGCCCCATCGCCCGACGATTGAACAGAAAGACCAGCCGCGGCAATTCGGCGATCTCTGCTTCGGAGTGCTCCTCCGGCAGTGCAGCCATCTGCTCGAAACCGCCTTTGACGACGATATCGGAGAACCGATCGTTGACCGCTGCCAACTTCGCCGCTCCCAACGGTCGCTGCAACCGCAGCACCAGCTTGCCGTTGACATACCGCATGCTGTGATAGACACGATAGAAGCGATCGAGTTCGGCGACCGCTTCGTCGACTGATTCGGTGATCTTGTACAACCGCAGATCCTCGGGCGAGATCATCCCGCCGTCGAGCAGTTGCGAATCGACAAACTTGCCAAACTCCTTCCAATACGTTCCACCGGGCGAATCCAACAGAACGACTGGAATCATCGGGTGCTTCCCCGTTTGCAGCAGGGTCATCACTTCGGCGGTTTCGTCGAGCGTACCAAAGCCGCCGGGCAGGCTGACCACCGCGTGGCACTCTTTCACAAACATCAACTTGCGAGTGAAAAAGTACTTCATCGTGACCAGCTTGCGATCGCCTTCGATCACCGGGTTGGCACCCTGTTCGAAGGGCAACATGATGTTCAGCCCCATCGAATGCTCGCGTCCCGCGCCGCGGTGCCCCGCCTCCATGATCCCGCTACCCGCACCGGTGACGACCATCCAGTCCTCGGCCGCCATCCGCCGACCAAACTCCTCGGCCGCCTTAAACGTTGGATGCGACGGCGCGGTCCGAGCCGACCCGAAGACGGTCACTTTGCGATGTCGCCGGTAGGGTCGGAAGACGCTAAACGCATATCGCAATTCGATCAACGTGCGGCTGAGGATCTTCAGATCGCCGCGCGCGGTCCGGTCGCGGACCAGCCGATCGATCGTCTTCCGCATCACTTCGATCAAGTCGGGGCTGCGCAACCGTGTCTCTTTGTTGCTTCCCGAATCGTCCGGTTTTTCGGTCATTCTCGTTCTCTTCCGGGGGCGTGTAGCAGGATATCAAGCCATGCGGGTTGCCAATACAATGCAACCAGTCATTCACATCCCCGTTATAGTCAAAGGTTTGAAGCATTGGATATCGCAGTTTTAGGTACGGGCAACGTCGGTGCAACCCTGGGCCGCCGTCTGGCCGGGCTCGGTCACAACATCGTCTTTGGCTCGCGACTGCCACAAAGTGAGCGCGTGCAACAGTTGATCGAAGAGAATCCGCACGCCCATGCAGCCGAAACGATCGCCGAAGCGGCGCGGCAATGCGATACGATCCTGTTCGCCGCCCCATGGACCGCCGCCCGCGAAACGCTGACCAACGCAGGCGATTTGACCGGCAAGACCTTGATCGATTGCACCAACCCGCTAAACGAAACCTTCGACGGGATCACGCTCGGCCACACCGAATCGGCAGCCGAAAAGATCGCGCACTGGGCTGCCGGAGCACACGTTGTCAAAGCCTTCAACACCGCCAGTTTGGCGACGATGGAAAACCCCGATTTCGATGGCCAACGCGCCACGATGTTCTACTGTGGCGACGACGTTACAGCAAAAGCGACCGCAGGAACGCTGATCGACGAGCTTGGTTTTGAGGCGATCGATGCGGGCGACCTGCAATCTGCACGCTACTTGGAACCGATGGCGATGCTCTACATCCAACTCGCCATCCATCAGAAGATGGGCAGCCAGTTCGCTCTGAAAATGCTCCGTCGCTAAACCGCGATGGCATCGGCCTCGCACCGCCCCAACTAGACCTCCCACGGGCCCTCACCAACACAGGACGAATCGATGACACACACGCCCGCATTGCGTTCATTGCTCGCAAGCCTGCTTGCGGTCTCGTCTCTGATTGCATCCCCGCTTGCCGCCGCCGAACTGCAAGTAACGGAGACCGATGCGGCGATCGAGATCGCCAGCGATGGCAAGTCGGTGTTGGTTTACAACAAGCAATCGCCGCCGGTCCCCGACGGAATCGATCCGATCTATCACCGCAGCGGATTCCTGCATCCTGTCGCTTCGCCAGCGGGAAGCGTCGTCACGGCAGCTTTCCCCGCAGATCATCCGCACCAACAGGGGATCTTCAGCGCGTGGGTGAGGACCAACTACGACGGACGCGAGATCGACTTCTGGAATCTTGCCGGAGGCGTCGGACGCGTGTCGCATGAACGCGTCGTCAAGACGTTTACCGTAAATGAATCGGCAGGGTTCGAGGTCGATCTGATTCACCATACGGTCGCCGAACCGAAGGTCGATATACTGCGTGAGCGATGGCGAATCACGGTCCAACCGACCGACGGATCGTACCGCTGCTTCGATCTCCAGACGACTCAGCAAGCACTGACCGACAAGCCGTTGACGGTTGAAAAGTATCATTACGGCGGCGTTGCGACGCGCGGCCCCGCTCGCTGGAGCCTGCCATCGGGAAAGAAAGCTGCCGCCAAAGCAAGCGACGCGAGCAACGAAAGACCAAGCGAACCGATCAGCGAGATCGTCGACGAGCACGGCCATGTCCGGATCACAGGAAACCATCACCCGACGCGATGGGTAACGCTTTCGGGAACCGAAGGGGACGACGTGGTCTGCATCACGATGCTTGGACACGCCGACAACTTTCGCGCCCCGCAGCCGGCGCGGCTCCATCCCAGCATGCCCTACTTCTGCTTTGCACCTTGCGTGACGGGAGAGTTCCAGATCACCAAAGACCAGCCCTACGAAGCGAGCTTTCGATTCCTGGTCACCGATGGAAAGCCCGATCCGGCGTGGATCGAACAGCAATGGCAAGCGTGGTGCGGCGACAAAGCCGAGTAGATCGCAGGATCGTCCGATTCGATCGGCGCCTATCGCGGCTGCTAGCCCAAGAACGGGAACGACGGATCGATCACGTGCATTTCTTTTAAATGCGACCAGAAGCTTGGTGGCGCTGCGCCGTCGACCGCCGCGACGGTTCGTGCGATGTTGTGTGGACTGGAACTGCTGATCGCGACAGCTTGGATCCCTGGAACGCTGCGAGCAAACTCCAGACAAGCCGCCGCCGGCGCGACGTCGAACCGCTGGCACGCGGTTTGAAAACGCTGCCGCCAATCGAGCAGTTCGCGATCCTCGGCCGATTCGCCGGTGACGACACGGTAATCGTAGAACTTGCCGCCGAGCGCGAAGCCGGCGTTAAAGACCGCGGCGTTTAAGATCCCGACTCCGGCTTCATCCAACTGTTCGATAAACGCCAGCAACTCCGGCGGATGTTTCATAATCGTCAGCGAATTGGCCAGCATCACCCAGTCGAGATCGACGCGATCGCAGACGTGGCGGATCGAAGTCCAGTCCTTGGCTCCCACGCCAACGCCCAGGACCTTCCCGTCGCTGCGCAGCTCACCTAGCGCACGATAGGCCTCTTCGATGTCGTGCCAACGCTGCTTGCGATCGGCGGGATCGACTGCCGCAGCGAGATACTCATCGGGATCGTGAACCGAAACCAGACCGGCTTGGTAATCGCCAAGCAGTTCGTTCCCTTGGTGATAGCAGCGGAGGATCCCCTCGTAACTGATCTCCTGACGCGCGTCGTGCGTCAGCCCAAACCAAGCACCCGGTTCAAACGTAGGCTCATCGCCAACCAACGGCTGGCGAGTCCAAGCAAGCTTGTTGCTGATCACCACGTCGGCGGGATCGATGTTCAACCGCGCCAGCTCGCGACCGATAATCTCCAACGACATCCCCGCGCCGTACTTGCCGGCGGAGTCGATAAAAACGGGGGCTTCGACGCGGCGAAACCACTCGGCAACCACCTGCTGCTTCGCCTCGTCGGGGACCTCGGCAAACAGGTTCCCCAAGCTGGTCGAACCGAATACGACCGGCGGAATTCGCAAGCCGGTTTTGCCAAACAGCTGTCGTTGCATCGAGCTTTACCGATTCAGAAATTACCGGTCGAAGAACTGCTTGATCGCGTGAACCGTCGCGGCGCGACCGGCGCGAGCGATCGAGGTCGTCAACGGAATCTCTTTCGGGCAGACCGCGACACAGTTCTGAGCGTTACCGCAAACCTGGATTCCACCTGGCTCGGTCAGCGCTTCCATCCGTTCATCAGCCATCATCTTGCCGACCGGATGATCGTTGAACAGCATTACTTGGCTGATCGCATTGGCACCGATAAATGCGTTGTCGTATTCGGCGTTGCAGCGAGCTTGGTAATCCTCTTCCGACTCGCCAGTGATCCGATCGACTTCGATCTTCTTGTACTGCGGGCAAGCGTCCAGACAGCAACCACAGCTCATGCATTGGCTCAACGGATAAGCCTGTTCCTGCTGTTCGCGACTCTGCCGTTCTCCCGGTCCCATGTCGTAATAACCATCGACGGGCACCCAGGCTTTGATCTTTTTCAGTCCACGGAACAGACGCGATCGATCGACCAACAGATCGCGAAGCACGGGGAACTTGGTCATCGGAGCCAGTTCGATATGTGACGGCTGGTCGGCCAACAACTTGTCGACCAACGCCGAACAACTCTGTCGCACGCGGCCGTTGATGACCATCGTGCACGATCCGCAAACCTCTTCCAAGCAGCCGCAATCCCAAGCGACGGGAGCAACGTCTTTGCCTTCGACGGTCTTCGCTTGCGCGGCGACCTTCTGCAGCACGCTGATCACGTTCATCTCGCGCTCGTACTGGATGCGATGGCGTTCCCAGTATGGCTTTTTACCGGGTCCTTCTTGGCGCAAGATCCGGACATCGATCGTATCGGGCATGGATTTTTCAGGTGCAATCATTGGTATGAAACCGGTAGGCGTGGATCGATTTGATTGTTGTTAGTTGGCTGCGTCTTGAGAGGCTGTCGCGGCGGCGGCTTTCTTCTTGGCAGCCCGTTCGTTCCAGACCTCGCTGATCACTTCAGCACCCTTGAGGCCATACAGCCGTGGACGCGGAGGAATCAGCGACGTATCGACATCTTCGTATGCGATCGACACATCGTTCCCTTCCCAAGTGGCAACGGAACTCTTCAAGAATTTCTTGTTGTTCTCTTCGAAGCGATCGCACCACGCTTCGGCTTCGCGGCGACGATCGGCATCGTTGTCGCTTGTCAATTCGGGCATCGAGAAGGCTGGCTTGAAGTGAGCACCGCGGCACTCATCCCGCTGCAACGCACCCTTCAACAACGCCTTGGCCAACGGGAACATGTCCTGAACCGCTTTGGCAAAGATCACGTTCTGATTGGTCCAGGTGCCGGTATCGGACAGCGAAACCTTCTGCACGCGTTGATGCAAATCGTCGACTGTCTTGATCGCTTCTTCGAGCTGTTCGTTCTTGCGGACCACGGTCGCCGCGCGAGTCAACACGTCGCCAAGTTCCTGATGGATCAAGTAAGGGTTCTCGCCGCCGGCACTCTGGTTCAACAGAGCATCGTGACGTTCCTGTTGCTTGCGAACCGCCGCTTCCACATCGCTGGTCGTTGCTTCGCTGCGACCTTGGATGAAGTTGGCGATGCCAGGACCGCTGAAGAGGCCCGTGAAGATGCAACTGAGCAGCGAGTTGGCACCCAAACGGTTCGCACCGTGGTAGTGGTAATCGCATTCGCCCATCGCGTACAAACCGTTGATGGTTGTCATCTGGTTGCGAGGGTTGCCCGCTTCCATGCCGCCGTCGGCCGAACGGACATAATCAGCCCACAGGCCGCCCATGCTGTAGTGAACCGCGGGGAAGATCTTCATCGGTTCGTCGCGTGGATCGACGCCTTGGAACTTCTCGTAGATCTCCAAGATGCCGCCCAGCTTGCGGTCCAGTTCGGATCGCTCGATATGGGTCAGATCCAAGTAGACGCACATCCGTCCCGCTTCGACGCTCAATCCGTCGTTGACGCAGACGTCGAAGATCTCGCGGGTCGCGATGTCGCGTGGGACCAAGTTGCCGTATTCGGGATAACGTTCTTCCAAGAAGTAGTAGCGTTCGTTCTCGGGGATCTGGCGAGGCGAGCGAGAATCTTGCGGCTTCTTCGGAACCCACACGCGTCCACCTTCGCCACGCGCCGATTCGCTCATCAGTCGCAACTTGTCGGCGCCAGGAATCGCGGTCGGGTGAACCTGAATGAACTCCGCGTTGCCATACTTGGCACCGGCTTGGAAACAGCGACTGGCCGCACTGCCGTTGCAGAAGACGCTCATCGTGCTGCGGCCGTACAACAAACCGCAACCACCACTGGCGACGACAACTGCCGACGCGGGGAAGCCGCGAATTTCCATCGACACCATGTCTTGAGCGACGACGCCGCGACATTCGCCATTGCTGTCTTGGATCGGTCCCAAGAAGTCCCAGAATTCAAACTTGCGAACCAGTCCTTCGCTCTCGCGGCGACGCACCTGTTCGTCCAACGCATACAGCAACTGCTGACCGGTGGTTGCGCCCGAGAAGGCGGTTCGCTTGTACAGCGTTCCGCCGAAGCGACGGCGGTCGATAAAACCTTCGCCGGTGCGATTGAACGGAACGCCCAAGCGATCCATCAACTCGATCACCTTTGGCGCCCACAACGTCATCTCTTTGACCGGCGGTTGGTGCTGCAGGAAGTCACCACCGTAGACGGTATCGTCGAAGTGCTTCCATTCGCTGTCGCCCAACTGACGCGTCTGGTCGTTACAGGCGTTGATGCCACCTTGGGCACACACGCTGTGTGAACGCTTGACCGGCGTCAGGCTGATCAGATCGACCGGAATGCCCAGCTCTGCCAGCTTCATCGTGGCAGACAGACCGGCCAGGCCACCGCCGATAACTACGACCCGTTGCTGGGACATTGATGACTCCAAATGATATAAATCGGTGTGTGTTTGATGATTCGTTAGGTAGGATGCGACGCGGCGAGACTACTCTGCCGCGGAGGTCTCAGACGCGTCAGCTTTTTCCGCATCCGCGTCCGCTTCGTCGGCTGCGTTTGCGTCGCTGTCGGCTTCCGATTCCTCGGACTCAACCGCTTCGGGAGCCGAGCGTTTGTGCGGGTCGTCGAAGACGGCGCCCGATTCCAAGCCCGCTTCGTACATCCGATCCTCGACGATCCGAGCTTCCTTAGGATCGACAGTCAACGCGCCAACCCAAGCGGTGATCGAGATGATGCCGACCAACAGGCCGATCCCGCCACACAACATCGATGCACGTTTCTGAGCTGCAGGCGAAACCCACAATCCCCAGGTGATCCCGGCGGTCCACAGACCGTTAGCAAAGTGATAGACGCACGACAGAACACCGACCAGGTAAAAAGCGGGCCAGAAAACGCCGTCCATCGCGTGAGCCAAACTGGATGCCGCGTTGTAAGGCTTGAACTGAGCCATCCCCAGCGGCGTGGCGATGTAGTCCAACCAAGGACCGAAGTGGAACCAACCATGCAGATGGAAGACATGCATCGTGATGTAGACAAACGCGATGTAGCCGGTGATGCGTTGGAACCGGTAGCGGCGATTCGCCGTGTATTTGTAGCGATCGGTGTTCGATTCGCCGGTCATTCCAATCCAAATGCCAATGATGGCGTGGAACAGCAGCGGCAAAAAGATGAAGGCCCATTCGACGACCGGTAGCGCCGGCCCCAGGCTGTGGATCTGATTCACCATCCGCTGGAAGGCCCCAGGCCCCGCCATCAGGCTAGCATTGGTTGTCAGGTGGACGCACATGTAGAGTCCGATTGGCACGACACCCAGCAAAGAGTGGATGCGGCGAATGGCAAATTCGTGCTTCAGAAAAAATGAAGGTTCAGGTTGCGTTGACACAGAACATACCTACCCCTCATTAGAGGGCGCTGATGGTGAGGTAAAGTCTCGGTGGGTCTAACCGAAAGTCGCAATCGTGCGTAACTTTCGGGATAGTTTAAGGTTGCTACGGCAGGCCGCAAGCGTGGTTGGTGGATTCCCCCAACCCAAATTGCTAGCCTAATCACATCGCCCCATGGAAGAAAAGCGCAAGAATGCGGCTGCGACGATTTGGCAATCTGTGTAAGTTACCCGGACGCGGCAACGATTTATCAGCCATAATAAACAAGACCCGCGTGGTGCAAGCGTTACGAGACCGCTTGGTCTCGAATTTGCTACAACCTGTGGATGCCATCGATTGCCTGACAACTTGGCAGGAAATTTCCTGTCGGATGAGGCAATTTGCCCCAGAGGCCCGTGTGATGAAACTGACGAAGCCCAACCTATTGATTACCGACGACGATCGCGCGTTTCGAGAAACGCTGCGAAGCGTGTTGGATCGGTTCGACTTTGAGATGTATCTGGCCGAAGATGGCGAAGAGGCTCTGGACATCATCAGCCGCCACCAAGTCCACTTGGCGCTCTTCGACGTCCACATGCCCCGATTGAGCGGAATCGAAGCGCTCACGCGAATGCGTGCCTCGGGGCTCTCCCTCCCCTGCATCCTGATGTCGGCTGCCCTGGACGAAGCGATCTGCGACGCGGCAAGCAAGCTGGAGGATGTCTCGGTGATCCCTAAACCGCTGAAAATCCGTGAGATCTCCAGCGTCGTCACCCATCTGCTCGCCAAACGCTACGGCTGGCAAGCCGAATCTCGTGGCGCCGATCGTCCCGAATGACGTCAATCTGACGACATCAGTGTCAATGTGACGACACTTTGCCGCGTTGGGCAACTCTTCATTGTGTCGTCTGCAACCGAACGCAACCTATTGTTGCACAGCGACTTAGCGTCGTCTTGGCGGTCGTCCCCGGCGGTTTGGCACGCTCCCTGCGATACCAATCTATCAGGCCGCTTTGATGGCGGCCTGCTGTCGCCAAGCATGGCACCGCAACGATTGCGGCGACAGCCAAACGATCGCCGACCCTGAGCCATCCCGGCTCCCTCCCCAAGGAACACGAAGATGCGTTACTTGACTGCAACCCTCGCCATCGCCCTGCTGTCCACCGCCGCCACCACCGCACAGGCCGACCACCGGTTGGAATCGGTCGCCCGCGACTATCACCGTTCCGTTCATGTTCTGGCCGATTACATCAAGCACGATCGCCACAGTTCGCCTTACTTGAGCCGTTATGTCAGTCGATTGGACGAAGCTTCGCACGAATTCTACGAAGCGGTTGTCCGCGATCCGTATCGCTCTCGAACTCGCGGCCTGTTCGACGACGTGCGTTCGCTGCACTTCCGCGTTCGCAGCCTGCTGGGGCACGATTGCCGCTCGCTTCCCGGTGCCGCGGGCGTTTGGTACAACGCCGATCACCTCTACTCGCGATTGTCGCACGCATTCGCGGACAGCCACCACCACTCCCATCGGGTGGGACGCGTGATCCTGCCCCCGACGACGGTCCCCTTCCCTCAGCATCGCGTCGAGATTCGCCTGGACGGACCGCGTAGCCCAGGCAAAGGCCGCGATCATGACCGATTTGATTCGCGTGGCCCCTCCAACAACCGCGATCGAGGCGATGCGCGTGGTCCTTCGAACAACCGAGACCAAGGCGATGCACGAGGTCCATCGAACGACCGCGACCGCAACCGAGGCGACGCGGGCCAACCTCGCCATAACCTGGACCGCGAACGCGGCGAACGCAAAGAGAACGAATCGCGCAAACCGGACCGACGCCCTTCGACCTCGCTCCGTTCGGATGCCTCCAACGAAGCGGTCGGCCGATTGCTGACCTCGCTGTTCAACTGAACCGCTCCGGACGAGCCAACACTCCATAAAAAAACCGCGAGTCGGATTCGACTCGCGGTTTTTTATTGGTTGGCTCAGCGGAACGCGTTCGTTCCACTGACGTTACGCCGAGTATTCTGCTCCGAAGAACTCTTTGCTCGCGTCGACGTCTGGCTTGATGGTGCGAGCGCCTTCGGTCCAGTTGGCTGGGCAAACTTCGCCGTTAGCTTCGAAGTATTGCAGTGCTTTGCACATTCGCAACGCTTCGTCGACGCTACGTCCCAGTGGCAGATCGTTGACGACTTGGTGACGGACAACGCCGTCCTTGTCGATCAGGAACAGACCACGCAAAGCGATGCCGCCGTCCAACAGGACGTCGTAATCGCGAGCGATCTGCTTGTTCAGATCGGCAACCAATGGGTATTGGATGTCGCCCAAACCGCCTTGAGCGCGGGGGGTGTTACGCCACGCCAGGTGCGAGAAGTGGCTGTCGACCGAAACGCCCAACAGTTGCACGTTGAGCGCTTCGAACTCTTTGGCCGCTTCGCTCATCGCGATGATTTCAGTCGGGCAGACAAAGGTGAAGTCCAATGGGTAGAAGAAAAGCACGACGTATTTGCCGCGATAATCGGTCAGGCTGATCGATTTGAACGATCCGTCGGCCATCACGGCCTGCGCGGTGAAATTCGGCGCTTCGTGGGTAACGAGCTGTGTCATATTCGGTCGGTCTCCAGATTGGGATGCCCATGGATTGTCAAAGCACCGCCTGATGCGGGGCCCGTCGCGACGACACCTTGTGTAGCCAGGGTTGACATAAACGCCCGGTTGAGAGGACGCAATGGTGTCAATCCGAGCCACAATTGGCATCGAGCCGCGAGCGGTATTGTAGGTCCGATGGCAAGGATCCGAAACTAGGCCAGCGCCGCAAAACACCTTTCCCTCGGCCGGTTTGCCGCGAGAAGCGTTATGTGGGAATGACCGTCGGTTTGTGCTAACCTAGTGAGACCGTGAGTGGCTTCGATGAGGACACTCCGACGCTTTCCCGGCACCGTCCGTGGCTGGGCCTTCCCCAACCGAGCGTCTTGAAATACGGCAACATCCCCCCATGCCCCCACCTGTTTCATTGGAGATCCCGAATCCCATGCGAGCTTTGATCCGTTGCACGTTCCCCGTGAACTGCCTGTTTGTGTTTGCATTGCTTTCCGTCGCGGGTTCGACCAGCTTCGCCCAACCGGCGGCGACCGCTGAATTTGCGATCCCGGCGACCGACGAGGGACTGCCCGGCGCCGGACCGCTGCGACGCGCCGATTGGTTCAAGAAGCTGTGGGAAAGCCGCCGCAGTCTCTGGGCAACTCAGGTTCAACAGGATCAAGGGGCTGTCGTCTTCTTGGGCGATTCGATCACTCAGGGCTGGGGCGCTAAACTGAACGACTATTTCGCCGGAATGAAAGTTGCCAACCGAGGCATCAGCGGCGACACAACCCGCGGCGTGCTGATCCGTCTGGAGGAAGATGTTCTGTCGCTCAATCCAGCGGCTGTGGTCATTCTGATCGGAACCAACGATCTCGAAGATCAAGCGGCCCCCGAGGTGATCGCCAGCAATTTGGAATTGATCATCGCGGCGCTGAAGCAGCACAATCCGAAGATGCCGATCGTGTTGTGCGAAACCTTCCCCAGCTCGGCCAGCAAAGCCCGCCCCGCCGACAAGATCCGCAAGGTGAACGACCTCTATAAGGCGGCCGTCAAAGGGGACAAACAGATCACCGTCGTCGACACCTGGACCTTGTTTGCCGACGAAAACGGCGACGCTTCCAAATCGGAATTCCCCGACCTGCTGCATCCCAACGGCAAGGGCTACCAAAAATGGGCCGACGCGATCCGGCCGATCTTTGCGACGCTTGGCTTCCTGGAAACCGAAGCGGACGACTTCAAGGTCGAACCCGGATTTATCAGCCTATTCAATGGCAAAGACCTCTCGGGCTGGGGATATCGCCAACGGAAAACCCTCAAGCCTCTGGCTAGCTTTGAAGGCCCCGCCAGCACCGACGGACGTTACGTTGCGATCAACGGTCGCTTAGTTGTGACGACGCCCCCCGAAGGTCGCAAAGGTCAACAAATGTGGACCACCCAAGAGTTCGGCGACGACTTTACGTTGAAGCTGCAATTCCGCGCGACCCCCAACGCCGATTCGGGCGTCTTCATTCGCGCTCCCCAATTGCAATGCCGCGATTATCCGCTGGCCGGTCCGTACAAGGATCTGAAAAACTACAAGCCACAACAATGGAACGATCTTGTCGTGACGGTTCGCGGCAACGTGGCCCACTGCACCTGCAATGGCGAAGTCCTCGAAGCCGAAATGAAGGTCCCCGATTCGGGGCCGATCGGACTCGAAGGAGACCGTGGTCAGATGGAATATCGTCGCATCCGAATCAGCGATCCCAAAGCCAACCAATTCAAAGGAGCCACGTTGATGAGCTTTAACAAACTGACCCCCGAAGAAGAATATGTGATCGTTCGCAAGGGGACCGAGCGTCCTGGGACCGGGGCGCTGTTAAACAACAAGAAGAAAGGGACCTACATCTGCCGCCGTTGCAACGCGGCGTTGTACAAGAGCGACAGCAAGTTCGAGAGTCACTGTGGCTGGCCGAGCTTCGACGATGAAATCGAAGGGGCTGTTCGTCGCAGCGTCGATGCCGACGGACGACGTACGGAAATCCTGTGCGAGAACTGCGGCGGCCACTTGGGACACGTCTTCTTAGGCGAAGGCTTTACCAAGAAGAACACACGACACTGCGTCAATTCGCTGTCGATGGCGTTTGTCGAAGAGGATGAAGAACTGCCGCCAGTGGTCAAGCCACCGGCCGACGCCAAGCCCTAGTCTCGATCGTAGCCACGATATCGCTGTCGTCTGTCGCTCTTGGAGCCGGACGCAGCGATCAGGCGTCACCGACGAGAATCTGGCCGATCAGGACCCAAATGCCGGTGAAAACAATGCCAAGACATGCGTGAAAGAAGTCGGGTGTCATGATTGTGGGGATCCTAATGCGTAGCGCGGACAGTTCGATTGCCAGCTCGGCTAAAATCCATAGCCTGTCCAAATTGAGATCCCTCTCATGGCATCAGTGACCTAGATCGGAACTCCACCGAGAAACCTTCACCCTTTTTTTTGCTGCCGGCACGTTTTGCGCAATCGGCCCCTCTTAACATCCAAGCCTGCGACGCGGATCTCAACAAAATACATGCCCTCCAGCCACGACCTCCCCGCGTCCGCGGATCCCGATCCGCAGGTCATCCCGTGGCTTTCTTCTCCCGAGGCGCTCGAAGCGATCGACCGCGCCGAGGCGGCCGGCCAGGCAACCGTCGCCCGGACCGCTGCGCTACGAAAAAAGATCGGCCCCGACCGCGCCGCAGCGGTTCTGTCCGCGGCGGCAGCGCGTAGCAAGGCGATCGACAAATGGGGCGCCGGCCCATGGCTGGTGACCGACCGCGGGATCCAACAAGCGACCGATCGGGCTATCGCTCGCTACAAGTCGCGACGAGTTCCCGCCGGGTTGGAGATCTTCGACTGGTGCTGTGGCGTTGGCGGCGAAGCGATGCCACTGAGCGACCGCGGCCCGCTGACGGCGATCGACCGCGATCCCAAGATCGCTGAAATGGCGAGGCACAATCTGGGCGTGCACCGCGACCAACAAGCGGCCAGCGACAACGAGCCCGTTGAATATCGGTCGACGGTAATCTGCGACGACGTCTTCGCTCATCATCCCCCTGCCGCTGCCTGGCTGAACCTCGATCCCGATCGCCGCAGTGAATCCAACACCTCGGAGACCAGCCGAGCGACGCACTGCGATTACCTGCAACCGCCGTTGGACGATTGGATGCCGGTCGCAAAACAAGTTGCCGGCGCGTCGATCAAACTCGCTCCAGCGACCCAGTTGCCCGAGGAGTGTCACGAGCTGGGAGAGCGTGAATGGATCAGCCATCGCGGCAGCTGTCGCCAGCAAGTGCTGTGGCTCGGGGAGGCGAGTCCGCCTGGAACGATCCGAGCGACCGTTGTCACCGGAGACGATTCGGCGACAAGTTTTGCCGTCGACCAACTGCAGCAGTGCGATGAAACCGACACCTGCGAAGCGTTTGCCTTCGACCTCGATCCGGCGGTTCGGGCGGCGGGATTGAGCGAGTCGTATGCGGCGGCCAAAGGCTTGCGTTCGCTCGGTGGACCGGCCGGATTTTTCACCGCACCACAAAGCGATGTTGACGCGTTGGCTCAGCCGTTTGAAGTCCTCTGGCACGGCGTGGCCGATATGAAAAAGCTCCGCCAAGCGGTCGCTGCGCTCGACGGGTGCGTGACCGAAGTGAAGATCCGCGGCCTCGATTGGAAGCCGCCGACGATCATCAAGAAGCTGGGGCGGCGAGAGGGCAGAAAACTGACGCTGCTGGCCAGCCGAATCGGTTCGTATTGCGGAGCGATCCTGGCGATCCGGCCATAAAAAACGCGGCCCGTTTTGGTGGGACCGCGTGTCGATAAATCGAAGGCGTCGTCGCGGAACGATCGACGGCCGGTGGCAACGTCAGCTGGCGTTACTTCTTGACGATTTCAAAGCCGGTCTTGAACGCTTTTTCACCGAACAGCATTTCCAGCTGAGCGTCCCCTTCGGCTGCCGCTGCTTTGCCTTTGCAGCCGCCACAGCAGAACGCAACTTTGTGGTTGTCGACGGTGACCGATTGATCGGGGTTCGCATCGCGGCCAGCGATCGGGCAATGGACCTGCTTGGCTTGGCCGGTGACGAACAATTGCAAGTTCGCTTTGGCTTCGAATTTCTTTTGATCGGCGACAAATCGCTTCATGCAGCCAGGGCAGCAGAAGTAGACCTTCGCATCCTTATACTGGGTCGATGCAGCCGCGTCGCCGACGGTGAACTCGGTCCCGGCAACGGGGCACTTGCACTTCTTGGTCGCAAGCGTGTCGTCAGCTGCATTGGCGAAGCTGGTGAGTGCGGCAACGGCTAACAGAACGCAAAAGACAGGATTGGAAGAGCGCATGGTTTTTCTCTTGGTACGTGGAACGGACGGTAGGAATCCAGAATCGAAAAATCTCGATCCCCGATAGCGATGTTAGCCAAGTCCAGCGGATACCGCAAATCTTACCCAAACCGACGAAATTAGAACGTCTCGGGATAGATGACGATTTCGACGCGGCGGTTGGCCGCGCGGCCGACAGCTGTCGCATTGTCGCCGCGAGGGTAATTGGATCCTTGCGCGAGCGTGAACAATTGCTGCGGCGGCAGATTGTTGCGTCGCGTCAGATGCTCGAAGACCGCCGATGCTTGGGCGGCGGAGAGTTGATGGTTGCTGCCATACATTCCGCCATACAACTGCTGGTCGTCGGTGTAGCCTTCGATGCCAATCTTTTGGCGTGGGAAATTCTGCTGAATTGCGGCCGCGATGGGATCGAGCAATGCGGCGGCGTTGCCAGCGATCTGCGCCGAATTGCGCTGGAACAACTGGTCCGATGGAACGCGAATCCGGATCGCTTCGTTTTCGAACGAGACCGGCAGCCCGCCCAGACTCAATTGGCTGGCGGCTTGGCGAAGGTTGGTGTTCGGAGTGATCGTCGCTCCGCCACGGAAGCGGCTGGAGGCTTGCAACCCTTGGAACTGTTGCTGGGCGTCGGCGGCGGCCAGGTGTGCCTCCTGCATCCGCCCGGTCACTTCGGCCAACTGAGTTCGCATCAGATTGACTTCGTCTTTGTAAACCTGCGACTGCTGTTCGGCTTGGGCGAGTTGTGTATGCAGTTGGCGGTTGTTATCGTCCAGGTGCCGGACGCGGCGTTCGAGATCGGCCAACTGAGCTTGCGCGGCCTGCAGCGAATTTGGATCGGCGGCCAGCGCAGCTGCAGGTTGCCCGCCGGGCCATGGGGCCGCGCCGCCGGAAGCCAATCGCGGGTTCTGCGTACATCCAGCCAAGCCTGTTGTAAGACAACAGATCCAAAGCAAGGCGAGTGTTGTTTGGGTGGTACGCATGATGGCTGATATCGAAGGCGTGCGAGGGAACGTCCCTGTGGCGAAGCGTAGCAAGGCGGGCGAAATGGGAGCAAGCCCAGTAATCGCGGCGGGCTCCGGCAGGGGAGCCAGGGATGCGGAGGCCGGAGCGATGTCTTGGTAAGTGTCCTGCACGATCGTGGTGGGAAAGAAAAATATTTACTCCTGGCGACGCAGTCTGCCGTAGGGGCGAATCGTTCCAAACGCAACGGGCCTCTTGAAAACAGGCGACATGCAAGATGATAGTGATCGGAATTATAGGCCCACCTGCGGGTGGAAAGTCGGCCATTGCGGGGGTTCTTGCGGCACAGGGGGCGGCATGGATCAACGCCGACCGCTTGGCGCACGCTGCGCTTCGCATGGGTCGGGTAAAGATTAAGCTTCGCGAACACTTTGGCGATTCTATTTTTAATGCCTCTGGGGCGGTCGATAGATCGCAATTGGCAGCGAAAGTTTTTGGGGATGACCCTACCAGTGGACGGCAGTTAGAATATATTGAGAGCGTGCTTCATCCGATCGCTGGGCAGTTAGCGACTCGGAAATTGCAACGTCTTGGCGCGAAACAGCAGGTCGTCGTTGTGATCGACGCACCGCTGTTGATCGAAGCGAATTGGCATTTCCAATGCGATGAAGTTTGGTATGTCGATTCCCCATGGGAGCAACGCATCCAATGGATCGGCAAGCGATCTTGGACACCGGAACAGCTTCGCCAGCGCGAGGCGCGACAGCTTCCGTTAGCGGAAAAGAAACGATACGCGACGCGGATCATCGACAACTCGCGGGGCCCTCATCAGACCAAGCAGCAAGTGATTGCTGGCTGGCGGCGACTGACCCACCCTACAGACTAACAACAAAATCCACCGAAGCGATGCGTGCCCCTGCGCATTATTGCTCTGGCGTGTAAGATAAACACAGCAAGCCCTTATCCTTGATTCGCTTGTCGATGCAGGATGCATCCTCAAAACTCAACATTCCTGCCGATAACGATTACCCATCTGCTTCCTCTTTGCCCGCTTGTTCGCAAGTGCGGTGAGCTCTCCTTATCGATCGATCCTAATCATGGAACCTCGCAAACCCAACCGCCACATTTCGTCACGACCACTGCAACGCGGCCGCAACCAAAATTTTGGTGGCGCAGCGCGACAGCGTCATCCCGACGCGGAGGTGGATCAACGAATCCGTGAGCTCGATGCCGAGCGCGACCCACTGTCGTTGCCCGAGGAGATCGTGGTCGAAGCGACCCGCTCCGGTGGTTCGGTCGGCGTGCCGCAGCAACGCAGCGACGATGCGCCGCTGAATCTAGCGCATTTGCAGTTGTTGTCGCGCGAGGAACTTGTCGCTTTGGCCGAGGCCGAAGGGGTGACCGACATCGAAAAATGCAGCCGCTTAGATCTCAGCTTCAGCGTGCTCAAACGGCGGATGGCCAACAACGGCTTGATGTACGGCGAGGGAACGCTGGAGATCCTGCCCGACGGGTTTGGGTTCTTGCGCAGCCCCGACGCCCATTACATCTCCTGCCCCGACGACATTTATGTCTCTCCCAGCCAGATCCGCCGTTTCGGTTTGCAAACCGGCAGCTCGGTCGCTGGACAGATCCGTCCCCCAAAAGAGAACGAACGCTACTTTGCGTTGCTCCGCGTCGAAGCGATCAACCGCCGCGATCCGATGGACCGCCAACGCAACACGCGGTTCGAGGACCTGACTCCACTGCATCCCAACGCGCGGATCATCATGGAGACCGATGCGCACGAGATGTCGACTCGGGTGATCGACCTGCTGGCGCCGATCGGGTTTGGCCAACGCGGCTTGATCGTCAGTCCGCCGCGAGCGGGCAAGACCGTCCTGATGCAGAAGATGGCTCGCTCGGTCCTGGAAAACTATCCCGACGCCTACGTGATCGTGTTGCTTGTCGACGAGCGTCCCGAAGAGGTCACCGATATGGAGCGGGAGGTCAAAGGCCCGCACTGCGAAGTCATCAGCAGCACGTTCGACGAACCACCGGCGCGACACATTCAAGTCGCTCAGATGGTGATCGAGAAGGCGAAGCGAATGGTCGAATACGGCATCGACGTCGTGATCTTCCTCGACTCGATCACACGCCTAGGCCGCGCTTACAATTCCGAGGGTGGCGGCACCGGCAAGCTGCTTTCCGGTGGTTTGGACGCCGGGGCGTTGCAGAAACCCAAAGCTTTCTTCGGATCGGCTCGCAAGCTGGAAGAGGGTGGATCGCTGACGATCCTCGCAACCGCACTTGTCGACACCGGCAGTCGCATGGACGACGTGATCTTTGAAGAATTCAAAGGGACCGGCAACATGGAGATCGTGCTGGATCGCAATCTGGTCGATCGACGAATCTGGCCCTCGATCGATCCGGGCCGCAGCGGCACGCGTCGCGAGGAGATGCTGATGGATGACGAAGAGCATCGTCGGATCAGCATCTTGCGGCGTGTGATGGCGGAATTGAATCCGCCCGAAGCGATGGACATGTTGATCAAACAACTCAAGAAGACCCAAAACAACGCCGAGTTTTTGCTCAGCCTCAAGGAAGTCGATTGATCATGAAGACAGAGATTAACGGAACGCAAGGCCCAATCCCCGAAGGCAACATCGCCATCGTGGTATCGCGGTACAACGAATCGATCACCGGTCAATTGCTGCAAGGTGCCCGCGAGACGCTGCTGGCCGCCGGGATCGCCGAAGAGGACATCCAAGTGATTTGGGTCTCGGGGGCGTGGGAACTGCCGCTGCCGACCTCCTACGCCGCCCGTCGCAAAGAGACGCTGGCGGTGATCACCCTGGGGGCGGTGATCAAAGGGGAGACGACACACGACGAACACATCAACCGCAGCGTCTGCAACGCGTTGATGGATATCGGTCTGGCGACCGCCAAGCCGATCCTGCTGGGCCTGCTGACCTGCAACACCGTCGACCAAGCGATCCAACGCGCCGGCGGCAACATGGGGAACAAGGGATCCGAATGTGCTGAAGCGGCGCTGGAGATGATCCGCGTCGTCGAAGAGATGCAGGACCAAGGGACTCCCAAAGTCGGCTTCCATCGCTAACCCGATGGATTCCACACGGCCGCCTGCTTGCCTTCCGGGGCGTCGGGCCGTCTAGCGGACGAGCGTCCAGAAACGGGGATCCAGGCGACCGAGGATCCACCGTGTCAAACCGTTGGCCTGACGGATGCGGCGGTTGGTTCGTCTTTGTACTTCCAAACAGGTCTGCCGCGGCAGCTGGTCGCCGCGGCCGTAGTGCTGCCGAAGATGAAACTCGGTCAGCTTGGCGAATTCCGGATAAATTGTGGTTACCCTCGCGGCAAACTCCGTTCGCGTTTCGCCATACTCTCGCTGCATGCCCGTTTCGGCCAACTGCAAGATCGTCGCGCGCTGGGTGACGCGGATCAGTTCCTGGTCCGGGGCGAACCGAGGCGACAGGAGGATCCACGCCTTGGCGAAGTAGAGCAATACAATTGCGGCCACCAACGCCCAGGGAAGATGGATCATCCGCAACGGAAAGCCGCGCGAAGGCTTGGACGTTTCTTGGATGTGCTTTTTGTGCTGATCCTTCTTCCGCGCCTTGTCGGCCAGGAATTGGCTGACCGTTTTATCTGGTTCTGAGGGTGCCTGCGTCGATTCGTCGATCTGTTCGGGCATCGCATCGATAATCACCCAACCGACGGCCTCCAGATAAATCTCTGCCCAAGCGTGCGCATCGGTCGATTGAATCAAGATCGATGACGACTTGCCGCTACGTTCGGTGGGGACCATGTAACCGCCGCTGATCCGCGCGGGAATGCCCAGCGAACGCATGAGATAGACGCTCGCGTGGGCGATGTGAACGCAATAACCGTGACGGGCACCGAAAAGAAACTGCTCGGCCGGATTGTTGTGAGGGTCGTCGAATTTCGGGTCGTGCGAATACGTTGTGTTCTTCTCCAGCCAACGCTGAATCGACAGTGCCTTGATCATCGCGGAGTTTTCCAGGTCGTCTTCCAAGTCGGCTGTCGTTTGCTTTTGGACGATCTCTTCGGCCAACGCTTTGAAGCGAGGATCGTCGGGAGCCTTGGTGTAGTGAGCCCACACGGCGTCGTCCCATTCGGAGTCGCCGGCATCGCAGTAAAACAGGTTGGCGTATAAATCGAAGACCTCCTCGTCGACGACCGGATCGATCAACGCACAACTGGTCGCGCGGTAGGACTGACGAAAGTACTGGGGGGCGGGATTCGGCAGCGGAGCAAACGAAATCATGCTCGGCAAACCAAACGGCCGCGGCTGCTCCGCGATCAGATTGACAACCATCGGCACGATGCGATGCATGTCCTCAGGCCGTGGGATCTCTTGGATGAAAACCTCGTCGTTGGAAAAGCCGCTGGGAATGTCGGTGTCGAACCGCTCGTCGGCCGCCACCACCAAACGCTTGCCGTTGAAGAGGCTGATGGCCGTCTGCCGAAAATACCAGAACTTCTCATAGGGCTGAAAGTCGTCTTCCAATAAGACCAAGGCGGTTGGTTGAGGAGTGATCTGTTGGGAAGAGGCCGAAGGAAACGGATCGTCATCGACCGCTCCTCGCGACGCCGAAGAGGCTCCGCCTCCCGAAACGCCGCCCCCCTGGGAGCTCGAACCGCCGGAACTTGTGGCCCCCGCCGCTCCCGAGCTGCCGGTTCCCGCTCCACCACCACCACCGTCGGCTCCCGAGTCGCCGGCATCGTTCGCGTCTCCACTGCCATCGTATGCGGCGATGGAACGCAAGCCTCCCGGAGGCTCGATGAAATCGGGCGTTGGGTTCCGCAAGAATCGACCGCCAATCCACATCAGCAGAACAAACAGTGTTAAAAGCGTCAGCACCGACGTCGCGGCATGCCGCGCGGTGGTCCGCCGCATGCTGGCGATCAGCCCGGTCGTCAGCGCGGCCAAGCCTAGCAAGGCGAACAGCGTCGGAAGCTCGTAGCCCTCGATCCCGGCCCAGTCGGCGAAGAACCGCGGATTCCCCCAGTGATAGTTGCGGTGCGCGGCGAACCGGAGACAGATCGCCGCGATCATGACCACTGCGTCGAGTATCGAAAACAGGCGGGCACTCTGGCTGATCGATCGAACCAACAGCACGACGCCCACCGCCAACATCGCCAGCGTCATCCCTTGTATCGCGATCAACGTCGCCGGAATGCCAATCAAAGTCGGCACCAACCCCCAACGGCCCAGCAGTGCCGGCCCTACCAGCCCGACTGCGATCAACGCCAAGCCGATCGACGCCGGTACAACATTGCGTAGCGATTGACTGGCATGCCAACGGTACAGCCAGACACCCGCTACCGCACCCATTCCAGCGGCGAACACCGCGGCGGGACTGGCGACTGCGGAGCTGAGAAACATCGCTGACAAGGCATACCCGACGGTCAACAGGATCGCCTGCAGTCGCGTTTCAGGCTGTCCTAACTGGACGCCAGCGGCAGCTTGATTCGGTGGGGCCTCTACATGACTCATGCGACCTGCCCTCGATATCCTGCGGTCGACCAAGCTTGTCCCGAGCGTCGATGGATGATCCGTGTCGAGATCCCCGCAGCCGACAACCGGTCGACTACGGCCTGCACTTGCTGCAATTGAACCACGTCCCCCGGATCGCGATGGAACGCCCAGGCGGGAAAGAACCGATGGCGTCGCGGCGTTGCGGGTTCGTCGACGCCGATGATCGCATCGATCTGCAGTTGCGATGCAGCCTGTCCCGCGATGACCCGATCGATCCAAGCTCCCGGTTGGCTCGGAACAAACGCGACGCAATGCTTGATCACATGGTCTTCGAGCGTCGATCCGATCCCCGCGACAATCCCACCTCCACTTTCCCGTGCGTCCGCCGACAGGATGATCTGCTCGATCGCTTCGGCCGAACTATCGGTTGCCGCCGCTGAGCCATCGGCTTGAAACAAGATCTCTTCGCCGGCCTGCTTCAGTTCGGTCACAATCGTTCGGGCGACACCAGCCGACGCTTGGTCACCAGGCCCCGCTACGAAGCATGCGATGGTTTGCGACATGCTGGCGATTGAATTCTCCGGCTGCCGAACCAACAGTTGCCGCGTTCGCGCGTAATGCTTCCAGAGCACTAATTTCAAGGGATCGCCCGGCCGATAGTGTCGCATTTCGATCAGGTCGCCATGCGGTTTGCCATTGGGATGAACCAAGTCGTCTCCCTGTTGGTCGCGACGAATCTGAGTGATGCTGCATCCGGCGGCCGGCAGCGGTTCGACACGGACGGCTTGTGCAAAGGTCTTGCAAAACTTCACACGGCTCAGCCCAAATACATCACTAACTTCAAACTGCCGCACGATTTCGCTGCGCTGCATCCGCTGGCTGGCAAGGAGGGTTTCGTGACAACCATCGCGGCCGCGCGATAAAGCGACCTGCACGCCGTCGCAATTCACCCAACGGATCCCCACGGCGACACAAGGAATCGACGCGAGCAACGGCAGCGTCAATCCAGTCTCGCACTGGACTGACTCCATCGCGTCGATCCGATCGGGAACCGGCAGCTTGCGAAATTGCAGCCACAACCCGATCGCCAAGACCGCCAACGCCATCACCGCGATCACAAACAACCCGCCCACACAAGCGGCCAACAGCAAACGATCATGCTCCTGTAGCGCCAGATACCGCAGCGCGAATCCGGCCACTGGAATCAAGACCGCCCCGCGTGCGGTCAGCGGGATCCAATCCATGATCGCCCGAAGAGAGCGTTTCATCGTATCGAACATACGCATCCTCGCAGCGGCCTCGAAGGGAATTGGAGTTCGGTCGACCGCGGGGCGAATGGCGGCCAACCCACGTTTTATAGGGCAACTCGATTAAGATACCGAAATAATGGTCAACCGCAGGGATGCTTTCACTACTTCTTTCAGCTATTTTTTAGTTTCCTGCAAGGTCTGCATCGGGGTTGGCTCGTTTGCCTTCTCTAGCGTTCCGAGGCGTTGCGGTAGCTGTCGGCAAGTAGCAACCCGTCATCCCGTTCTTACGCGAGCTTGGCACAGTGCAAACGGTCACAACCCTTTCGGATGTCTCCCAAATCTATCGATCGCTCAAGGCATCCTGTGAAGCGGAGGTGCAGGGGCGTTCCGATGTGATCGATCTGATTCTGATCGCATTGTTCGCCGACGGGCATGTGCTGCTGGAAGACCATCCCGGATCGGGAAAGACGACGTTGGCCAAAGCGCTTGGGAATTGCATCCATCGTCCCTCCGATGCCGATCCACGCTTCGCGGCGTTCCGCCGGATTCAATTCACCCCCGACCTGTTGCCTTCGGACGTGACCGGCACGACGGTCTTCGATCCCAATCAAAACCAGTTGACCTATCATCCCGGCCCCGTCTTTGCCAACGTCGTCTTGGCCGATGAGATCAATCGCACCAGCCCCAAGGTGCAGGCGTCGATGTTGGAAGCGATGGCAGAGAAACAGGTCACCGTCGACAACGTGACCCATCCGCTGGAAGAGACGTTCTTGGTGATCGCGACGCAAAATCCACTGGACCAAGCTGGCACCTATCCGCTTCCCAAAGCCCAGCTCGATCGCTTCTTATTCAAGGTTCGGATGACGTTCCTATCGCGGGAGCACGAATTGGAAGTGTTAGCGATGAAGTACCCGCACTGTCGTTTCGATTCGTTTGTTACGGCGGAACTGATCGATGCGCCCTCGCGAGAGATCCGTCCCGAAACGATTGCCCAGGCGCGGCAGGTCATTCAGCGGGAGGTTAAGATCGACCGGTCGATCACCGAAGCGTTGGTCGAAATTGCCGGCCGCTTGCGCAGCGAACCACGCGTCGCTCAGGGGATCTCGACGCGGGCATTGGTCGTGACGATTCCTGCACTTCAGGCGCGGGCGATGATGCACGGTCGCGACTTCGTATCCCCCGATGACATCAAATCGCTGGCGTTTCCGATCTTCAGCCATCGCTTGGAACTGCAGCCGGGCATCTCCAGTGGCGATCTGGTTGTCGAACAAGTGATGTTACCCGTGATCGAATCGTTGTGCCGCAAGTCGATCCGATGAACCGTACTAAGAAAACCCCTTCGACGTTCGCGACGCGTCTGATTACGGATGGGTGGCTTTTGTTAGTCGCCTGTTTCGTTGTGGGCTGCGACAGCGAAATCGACATCTATCCGCCCGCTCCTTTTGAACATGTCGGAGAAGGATTCCCGGAAATCATTCCGCTGACGAGCGAACCGTTGGTCGACGACCAACCGGCATTCGACGAGTACTGGGAGCGAAGGACCGCGGTTTTCGAAAAGGCAACCAATGAGACAATCCTGGCGGGGGCATCGCAAATCGAAAAGGATCTCTTTGACGCAGCCCACGACGAGAACTTCGCGTTGGCTCGAAAACTGGCCGATCAGGTTCTCCAAGAGAATCCCGATTCGCTTGTCGGTCTGTACGCGATGGCTCACGTGGAAGCCTACGCCGAAAACGATTTTGCCTACGCGCTCCATTCGATCCGCCGAGCGCGTGCTCAAGCCGAGGCGATAGGGCGACGCAACCCACGCGATCCAATCGGGCAGGAGTGGTACATCTGGATTCTCGCGACCGAGTGGCACATCCTGTTTTCGTTGGACCGGTCCGAAGAAGTCATCGCGGCGGCGGAGCGGATCGAACAAATCTATGCGCCGGTCCCTTGGATGAAAGACTTTGCGTTGATCAAGCTGGAACGCTTCGACAAGGCCCGTGCGGAGATCGCCAAGTATCGAGGAATGGGGACGTTCGACCTCGAGGCCGACAATTCCGTGATGGTCATCGAAGACAAGCTGAAGCGACGTGAGTCGAGCCTGGAGGCGGCGCGAGCGATGTGCCAACGGTTCCCCGAACGCCGCGTGCTGCAATACAACCTCGGCTTGGCGGCCATCTCCAACGCGAGTTTTGCTGAAGCGGAGCAAGCGTTTTTGGCGGCGGCCGCGGCGACCGATGACTCAGCCAGCACGACACCCTACGTTCCCTTGGCGGCATTGCTGGTTCAGCAGGGACGTTTTCCCGAAGCGCTCGACGCCCTCAAGCAAGCGCAGATCGATCGCGGCCAGCGCGAGCCCTATACGCTTCATAACGACGAGGCGAATACCAACTTGGCGATCGCGTCGGTCCTGCTCGCGTACAACGAAGCGGACTTGGCGTTGCGGTTCGCGCGTCGTGCCACCGGATCGCCCGATCGCGCCGGTTCGACCTCCATTAACGAACGCGAGCTACGGATTTCGGACGGCTTGGTCCTCTGGACGATTCAAAAATATGCGCGCGAGGAATTGCAGGAGCAGTTGTCGATCGGCGCGGTGCCGTCGGGGGCCGCACTCGCTCAACTGGCCGGCCTGCAAACGGCGCTGTGGCAGACAAAGCAGAAGTTCACAAGCGAACTGATCCACTCGTTGACCGTCGATCTGGTCCGTCCGCACCGGGCGGGCGGTATCGGTATCGAATCGCAGATCCTGTCGTGGCACCAATTCATGCTGTTGGATCTGATTCCGCTGGGCGTTTTGGAAGTCGCCCTCTCCGCCGCCGGAAAGGGCGAGAAACCGGATTGGGTAGCGCCCTATCAGCAAGCGATCCGATCGGGGATCCGGATGCGGAAGCACGACGATGCCGAGGCGTTGCGACTGGCAACCGCTGCGCTCGAAAAATTACCGCCGCGCGCCGAAAAGGTCTTCCGTGGCTTCGTCGCTGCGATCGCAGGACAAGCTGCCTGGCGGCTGGATCAACCCGACGAAGCGATTGGGTACTGGAGCACCGCGATGCGCGATTTCCCGCAAGCGTTCCGATTGTTAGATATCCAGATCCCCATTCGACTGAGCCACCAGGGTTCCGACTTGGCACAAAAAGTCGCCGAGACATTGGCGTCATCGAGTCGATTTTTTGAAGATCCTCGCGGTTGCGAAATCATTGTTCGCCCGTTTCAGGACCAACAGCTATTGATCGAAATGTTCCGCAACGATCGATCGAGGCATTTGGAATTGGTGGTTCCGATCGGCAGCGAAGAGGGTTTTGTTGAAACGACGGTCGAGCTGTTTCATCAGCGATTTTTTCAGCCGCTTGTCGAATTAACACAGGCCGATCTGGGATCGCTCGATGGATCGCCTGTCGCAGCTCGGATGCGAAGAGAAGTCGATCAACTGCTCTCCGACTTCATCGAGGCGGAACAACCGAGCAATGATCCAGAACCGCCAAGCGATGCGAACTGAGCTCGCCGCAGCTCGCGACTTCAATGGCGTGGATGACGAAAGAGAATCGCAACTGTGGCCGCTGCCAGCTTGAACCGCGAGGGCCCTGCGTTTGAGTGCCCGTCATTGCGACCGAGAGCACGATGGGAAACGTGCTCGTTCTGCGAGTTCCTACGACGTGGTGGCTTCTTCGCTTGCGAAGCCACCGCGCCGAATCGGCCGTAATCTTGCGGATTACGACGTCGTCAATTGATCGAGACGTCCGGTGCTGTCGCCGATCGATTCGACGGGAGCTCCGACGATATCGAGCATCGACATAAATAGATTCGCCATCGGCGTCTCTTCGGCCAGTTCGATGTGGCGATTGGTCTTGATGCGACCGCGAGCACCGCCGGCGATTACGATCGGCAGATCTTCGTGGCGGTGACGATTTCCATCGCTCAATCCGCTGCCGTACAGGACCATCGAATGATCCAACAGCGTTCCGCCCGCCTCTTGAACCGAGTCGAGTTTTTGCAGGAAGTAAGCCAATCGTTCGGCCAAGTGGGCATCGATCTTCTGCAGGTTGGCAACCTTGCCTTCGTGGTTGCTGTGATGGCTGATCTGGTGATGGCCGTCGTTCACGCCGATGTCAGGATAGCTGCGGTTGCCACCGGCATTATCCAGCATGAACGTCGCCACGCGGGTCGCATCGGTTTGGAAGGCGACAACCATCAGGTCGGACATCAGGTCGGCGTGTTCGACAAATTGCTTCGGTCGGCCGTGCGGTAGCTCCAGATCGGGAACGCCCTTGCGGTCTTCCGCTTCGGTCATTTCGATCCGTCGTTCCAGCTCGCGAACGCCGGTGAAGTATTCGTCGATCTTGCGGCGGTCGGTCGTCCCCAGCTGCTTGTCCAGCTTGCGGGCATCCTGAGCAACGACGTCCAAGATACTCTTGCGGTAGAAGTCTCGCTCGCGCGTCGCTGCGTTGTCGCCGGTTCCGAACAGTCGCTCGAAAGCCAGTCGCGGCACGGTCTCCTTGGCAGCCGGTTGATTCTCGCTTCGCCAGCTAACGTTGGACGAATAGGCACAGCTGTAACCGGAGTCACAGCTGCCGGCGTTGCGGCTGCCCAAAACACCCAGCTCGATCGAAGCCAAGCGTGTCTCTTGGCCGATCTGTTGTGCTGCCAATTGATCGACCGAGACGCCAACCTTGATATCAGTCGATGTCTTCACTGGGCGAGCGGCGGTCAAGAAGGTCGAACCGGCACGGGCGTGATCCCCGGCACCGTCTTTCTTCGCGCGACCGTTGTCCAACGCCAAACCCGAGACCATCGTCAGCTTGTGCTTCAGCGGTTGCAGCGCCTGCAAGGATTCCCCGAGTACCAACTCCGGTCCCTTGGCGGGTTGCCATTTCGGAACGATCACACCGTTGGGAAAGAAGACGCAGGCCATCCGCGTCGGCATCGTTTTCGACGACGGTGCAGCCATTACCGAACGGGCCATCGGCGTCATCGCTTCGAGCAGCGGCAACCCCATCGCGACTCCCAGGCCACGCAACATGATTCGTCGATTGATTTGTTGATTATGTAGCATCGTTTTCATCCTCGAGAACTGGGGCCGTTTGAAATCGGAAAGGCTTACTCAACACGATCGCCGTTGCGATGTCCCGGAATTTCCAGCCATCGGCTTCGGTCGCCGCGACGATCTCTTCGACCACACACTCGTCCTGCCGCGTCAATTCGCGGCCCAGTGCGTAGGTCATCAATCGCCGGGTGAGTTCGGTTACAAACATCGTGCCGCGAGTCTCTCGCAGCATCGCTATCATCTGCTGGGCATCGGCGAACGTTTCTCCCGTGGGAAGCGTTCCGGAAGCGTCGATCGGATGTTTGCCATCGCGATCTCGCCACTGGCCGGTGACATCAAAATGTTCAAAGCTGAAGCCGATCTGATCCATCACGCGGTGGCACGAGGCGCACATCGCATTGTCGCGGTGGATCGCCAATTGCTCGCGGAGCGGAGCGTCGGGATTCGACTCGTTGGTCGCCTCCAATTCGGGAACGCCCGCGGGTGGATCTGGCGGCGGGGTGCCAAGGATGTTCTCCATCACCCACTTGCCCCGCTTCACCGGCGAGGTTCGCGTGGGATTACTGGTCAGCATCAGAATGCTGGCCTGAGTCAGGATGCCTTTGCGACCGGTTCCCTTCAGCGAGACGCGGCGGAATTCATCTCCTTTGACCCCTTCGATGCCATAGTGATCGGCCAAACGTTGGTTCAGGAAGGTGTCTTGCGAATCGAGCAAGCTCAGCACGCTGCCATCGCCTCGCATGCAATCCGTAAACGTCAGACGCGTTTCCTGGACCATCGCCTCTCGCAGCTTTTCGTCGAATTTAGGGAACTGCTTTGGATCGGGAGCCAAGCCACTGAGGTTTCGCAAGCCAAGCCATTGGTCGGCAAAGTTCTCCACCAACGCTTCCCCCTTGGGCTCGGCGAGCATTCGTTTGACTTCGCCACGCAACACCGCTTCGTCGGTCAATTTTCCCTGCTTGGCCAGATCGCGAAGCCGGTTGTCGGGCATCGAAGCCCAGAACATATAGGACAACCGACTGGCCAATTGGTACGGATCCAGTGCGACCAAGTCGCCCGGCTTTGCACCTTCGCTTGGCAATTCGCTGCGGAACAGGAAGCGAGGTGAAAGGAGCGATGCGGTGATCGCGACCTGCATGCCCCGTTCGAAGGTCTCTTCGCGTTGGACAGCGACATCGACCAGCGCCGCATAACGGGCGACGGTTTCGTCGTCGACGGGCGAACGGAACGCCAGCGGTAGATAGTCTTTCAGGTTCTCTTTAGCAGCATCGAGTGTCGAACGTTTGTTTCGTTGGGGGCGATGGCGAAGCAGTTGCCAGTGCGTTCCCGAAAGTCGCTCTTTGGGAATCCCGTAAGGACCTTCGAAGTACATGCCCCGCATCCGGAACTGCGGCAATGCGTCGTCGCTCTTCTTGTCGTCGCTCTTCTTCTCGTCGTCCTTCTTCTCGTCGTCCTTCTTCTCGTCGTCCTTCTTCTCGTCGTCCTTCTTGTCGCCGTCCTTCTTGTCGCCGTCCTTCTTGTCGCCGTCCTTCTTGTCGCCGTCCTTCTTGTCGTCGCTCTTCTTGTCGTCGCTCTTCTTGTCGTCGCTCTTCTTCTCGTCGCTCTTGGCGGCGCGAATGTCGATTGTGTGCTTTCCCTTGGTCAGCTTCACCTTCAGCGTTTGGCGATGGACGCCACCGGTGCTATCGCGGAATTTAAAGGTCGTCTTGCCGAGCGATGTCTCGCCATCGAGGAAGGCTTCGAGCGTGACCGTCGAATCTTCTGCGACCGCAGCAGCTTCGACGATCAATCCATAGTCGCCGTCGTAGGGCGATTCGAACTCGCCATGGATCTCGCCATCGCCATCGATCGTATGGATCTCAAAGTTATTGGTCGTGTAATTGCCTTTGATCTGGACCTTGTCGGATTGCCAGCGGGCGTCGATCTTGGTCAGAGTCTTCGGATCGGTGACGGCGACGGCAGCGACCTGTTCCGCCGCTTCGACGTATTTCTCCAACAGCATCGGCGGCAGAGTCAGTACGTCGCCGTTGTTGTCGAAGCCCGCCCCCACCTCATCCGATGGGAACGCATCGGCCGGTCGGATGGACACGCCAAAGAGATCGCGGATCGTGTTGTTGTATTCGTTTCGATTCAGCCGCCGAACGGTCACCTTCCCCGGCTTGGCATCGAGATCGCATTCGCCGCCGTAAAGCGCTCCTTCGATCAGCGCCAGCAACGTCTTTCGCTCTTCGTCGGTGGGCTGGTCGACATCCCCCGGAGGCATCGAACCGAATTCGACCTGCTTGATCGTCTCTTTCCACATGTTCTCCGCAGCGATCAAACTCTCGGCTGCCGCAAAACCCTCCAGATTGACCTCCGCTTCCTGTGTTGAATTGCTGTGGCAATCGAAACAGTATTTTTCCAGCAGAGGAACCGCTTGTGCTGGCCACAGGTCATCGCCTTGGAGTCCTGGGGCCATCAAGCCGTGTGATAGCAATAGGCCGAGCAATAATCGGAGCTTTGGAGTGCGCACGGTTTAGGCGGGGGGATTGTGGGGGGAAACGAAACCGCAGGTTGCGATTAATCGATAATCGGGCGGGAAAGGGGGGCCGGTGGGTGAAGCCTTAATTGTAGCAGAGCGTTCTGCGGAGTCCACTGCGAAAATTGCTCGGCAAAGTTCAGCGAGCTTGGGATTTGCGGGCTGGCAGCGTTGGGGTAATCTAACGTTTAGGCGAAGGGTGGGTTTGCAAAAGGATGCAAATCGCGAGCATCGGTTCAGGAGACAAAGATCGTGCCGAAAGTCATTCATGATCAGGGGGAAAGGCCCCTCATCGTTCATTCGGAACTTCAGGGGCCGATTCGCGAGCTGAGTTTTATGCGGCGATCATTATTATTCGCCGAACTCTCGATGATCAGCTACAACGACGAGCGGGAAGCCACGCTGGCGGGGCAGGCGATTGGATTTCCGATCGTCAAATTTTTCAACAACGATGGATCGCAAGCCTATCAATTCGCCAACGAATTCGATTGTGTGATCGCCGCCCGTGGCACCGAACCACACGAATGGAACGACATTCAAGCCGATGCCAACGCGGCAACGGTCTTGGCGGAAACCGCCGGCCGTGTCCACCGCGGCTTCAAAAAGGAAGTCGACGATCTGTGGCCGATGATCGAAGGCGTGCTCAAAACCAACAACCGACCGTTGTGGTTTTGTGGGCATTCGTTGGGGGGGGCGATGGCGACGATCTGTGCCGGACGCTGTTTCCTGTCTTACATCGCCAGCAATCCCGAAGAACTCTACACGTATGGCAGTCCACGCGTCGGCGACCGACGCTATGTGAATTACGTGAAGCTGACCCATTATCGATGGGTCAACAACAACGATATCGTCACCCGCGTGCCACCGACCTGGTTAGGCTATCGTCATCGGGGAAACGAGATTTATTTGGATTATCGAGGTCGGATTCGTAAGCTCGAAGGGTGGTGGCGAACTCAAGATCGCTTGCACGGTTTTTTACGCGGCCTGCGAAAATTTAACATCGACCATTTCAGCGATCATAGCATTCATCGCTATATCGAATCGATCCTGTATGCGATGTATGAGGAGGAGGGGATTACCGAGCCTCCGGTTCCGGTCAAACTCGCTCCGCCAGCCCCTCACACCTCCGAAGCCCAGCCGAATCGGGCGTCGACGACCTAGTCGCGTCGCCGAGGTCGCTCGATTTTTCTTCTTTCCTGGGAACGCTTGCAAATTCAATCCAGGCAAGCTGGGGCGCGTCGCGCGAACAGCCAAGCGATTCCGACCGTCACGATGATTCCAACCGTTAGGGCTTTTCCGGCCGATAACGTGGACTAATGCAAGTCGGGTGAGATGTTGCGGGCGTGATCGTCGACGGCAACGCGGGCCCTTGTGAAACGTTCCACTCCTCTGTTGGCAATCCACCGGGAACATAAGAATGCGGCCACTGCGAGATCTACTGTTTGGCAAATCGAACCAGTCGAAGACGAATAAAAGGCGAGCCCGTCGCGGGTTGCGACTCGAATCGCTCGAAGGACGCCAATTGATGGCTGTCGATTTTGGCGGAATCAACGGAACCGTCTACAACGACCAGACGGGCGATGGGCTAACCACGGACGACGTCGCCCCGCCCACGGTGACGCTGCACCTGTACCGCGACGGTGGTGATGGAACGTTTGATTCGGCCTCCGGGGTCGCCGGTGGCGACGATGTGTTTGTGGAGACCCAAACGACCGATGCCAATGGCGAATTCGCCTTCGATCGTTTGATCGAAGGTGACTACTTTGTGGAACGGAATTTACCCGCCGGATTGATCGCCGAGCCCGGCACGAATGTTTCGTCGTTGATCGCGATCAGTGAGTCGGAGGCTTCGGGCGTCGACGCGGGCGTCCAGGTCGACAGTTTCTCCGAAGGCACGCAAAGCTTGCAGGCCGATGCCGGAACTCCCAGCGACGAAGGTTTCTTTTCTGCTCCTGCCGGCAGCCAATCGATTCTGGGACGCGAGCGCGACCTGATGCTGGACTATACGTCGGGCCTCCGTGTGAATCTGGATGTCAACACGACATCGGGCACGCTCAGCTACAGTTCCCCTACGAATGCGACGGGCGGCTATACCGTCGACTACGATGGCATCGATGGTTCAGCGACCCTTGATCCCACGGGGTTAGGCGGCGTCGATCTCACCAACGGCGGAACTGCCGATCAATTGATGTTGATGCTGGGCGCCGATATCGCAGGCGTTCCGATCACCCTGACGGTCTATACCGATGGCGGGAATTTTTCGTCGTTTACAACAATCTTGCCCGTCACCGCTGGTGGTGGCGCGACGGATGAGTTGTTGATTTTGATGACCGATTTCGATGCGAACCAGACCGGAAACGGAGCCGATTTTACCAACGTCGGCGCGATTCGCGTGGAGGTTACGGGCGCTGCGGCGTTCGATAGCGATGTTTCTGTGGTGGGTACGGTTGGGCAGACGAACAAGATGGTCAACTTTGCATTGCTGGAACCGCTCACGCTTGGGAATCTGGTCTGGGAAGATCTGAATAACAACGGCGTGTACGACGCCGCGTCCGAAGCCGGGATTGGCAACGTCGCCGTCAATCTTTACGAAGACACCGATGGCAACGGCCAGTACACTGCGGGAACCGATACCCTCGTCGACTCGACAACCACCAGTGCAGCGGGAATGTATACGTTCACCAACCTGCTGCCCGGCGACTACATCGTGCAATTGGCGCAATCGAACTTCAACACCGGTGGCGTGTTGAACAATTTCGTCTCCAGCAGCGGCGTGGCGGATCCCAATAACAACGTCGACAACGATGACAATGGCGTTGTGTTGGCAGGGCAGGGGATTGTGTCAGCGGCGATCACGCTGTTGGTCAATTCCGAACCGACCAACGACGGCGATACCGACAGCGACACCAACCTGACACTTGATTTCGGTGTCGTCTCGACGCTCGACATCCAAATCGTCAAAGCGCTCGCCGCGACAACGCCCACCGCGGTTGCTGGCGGTGAACTGACCTATGTATTGACGATTCTCAACAATGGTCCGATCGATGGTACGGGAGTGACGGTCACCGACGTGCTTCCGTCGACATTGACGATCGTGAGTGCTTCGGCCAGCCAAGGATCGGTCACGCCCAATGGCAACAGCCTGTCGGCCAACCTAGGCAATTTGGCCAGTGGGGCTACGGCGACGATCACGATCGTGACCACGCTGGCTGCGTCAGCCACCGGTACGGTCACCAATACCGCCAATGTTACGTCGAACGAGACCGATTCGAACACCAGCAACAACCAATCGACCATCAGCAGCACGGTCACGCAGCAAACGGACCTTTCGATCGTCAAGACCGATATTGGTGATCCGACATCACCCGGCAACACGATCGATTACACATTGACCGTCACCAACAACGGTCCTTCCAATGCAACCGGCGTCGTCGTGACCGACAACCTGCCTGCCGGTGTAACCTTCGTCAGCGGTTCCGGATCGCAGGGAACGGTGACGAACAACAATGGAGTGATCACGGCGTCAGTGGGGAATCTCGCTTCGGGCAGTACCGCCACCGTCACGATTCGTGTTCAAGTGGCATCGGGGACCACCGGCACGATCTCCAATCAGGCAACGGTCACCGGGAACGAACCCGATCCGGTTTCTACCAACAATTCGTCCTCGACCACGACGACGGTCCAGTTGGCCAGTCTCAGCGGGTTCACCTACCTCGATGCCGACAACGACGGAGTCTTCGACACGGGGGAAACACCGCTTGCGGGAGTCACCGTGGAATTGATCGGCACCGATTTGTTAGGGGCCGACGTCAGCAGAACGGCTGTCACCGATGCGACGGGAGCGTACTCCTTCGACAATCTGAATCCGGGCACCTACCGCGTTGTCGAGACGCAACCTGCCGGCACGCGTGACGGGATCGATACGGTCGGAACGGGAGCGGACGACAACGGTACCGCAGGGGCGGATGCGATCATCGACATCGTTTTGGGGACCGGTGACAACGCTGTCAACTTCAACTTTGGCGAACAGTTGGAGATGTCGAAGCGACGCTTCCTGGCCTCGTTCGTGAACGCGTAACCAAGCGTTGGATGCGTTGACGGCCATAGACACCCTTGTCGCAACAATCCCCAAGGGATCGAAGACGGTAGCCGGAGGTCGTCGCACAGCGGCGCACCTCCGGGATCCGACGGCCATAATGATCAACGCTCCCGAAGGGATCGCAGACATTTGCAATGTACGACCCCGCCGGGGTCGGCGAGCATTTTTGCCTTGGGCCCGGTGGTATTCGCTACGCTCAAACCACCGGCTACCTTCTAAAACCGCTTCGCGGTCAACGCGTTACGACTTCGCCCCAATGCAATAGAGGGCCTTGTCGCTGCGGAGATAGAGCTTGCCATTGGAAACCGCTGGCGAGGCATTAAAATCGCTTTCGTCGTCGGCGATCTTGTTTTGCGCGATCGGCTCGAAGGCGTCCCCGGGATCGAAGACCAGCGTGCCGCTGCGGCGCGTGACGACGTAGATATGGTCGCCGATCAAAACCGGAGATGCATAGACCGGCCGGCCGCTCTGCAAATTGCCGACGCGTTTACGATAGATCACCGCGCCATCCTCGGCCGAAGTGCAATAGGCGATCCCGCGATCATCGATCCAATAGAACCGGCCATCGTGCAGCAGCGGCGTCGCGACGTACGAACTCGATTGGTTCGTCCACAGGACCTGGGAATCGGAGACATCCTCTTTGCCTCCCGCTTTCACGGCGATGCATCCCGAGGCGCGATAGCCGCCAAAACTATAGATCGTTTCTCCGGCGACGATCACCGACGGGGTGACGTTCCCCGTCATCGGCGTCTGGGCGTACCATTTCAGTTTCCCGGTGACCGGATTCATCGACCACATCTCTTCGGGAACACTGATCACCAGTTCGGATTCGCCATCGGCTAACGAAACGATCCGCGGCGTGCCGTAGGTTAGTTCGAGCATCCCCGCCTCCTGTCGCCACAGTTCTTTCCCCGTCGCTTTGTCCAGCGCGATGATCGCTTTGCTCTCCTCCGCGGCGTTGACGATCACACTGTTTTCAAACAGCAACAGACTCGCGGCCGATCCCCAGCGTCGGTTGCTCGATTCCTTGCCGACATCGACACTCCAGCTCCGCTGGCCGTCGAGTCCGATGCAGTGCACGCCCCCTTTGCCGAGGAACACATAAACGTTTTCGCCATCGGTTACCGGCGTGTTGCTGGCGTAACCATGTTCGGTGATGTAGCCCTGGTAGCCGTCTTCGCGATAGTCGATCGGGAAATCGACCGACCAAAGCTGTTCGCCGGAGTTCTTATCGAAACAAAGAACCTGCCGCTTCGCGTTCCCATCGCCGTTGACGTAGCAGGTCACGATCACGCGATCCCCCGTGATGATCGGACTGGATGAACCCGATCCCGGCAGCTCGACGCGCCACGCCATGTTCTCCGATTCGCTCCACGAGGTGGCGACTTTATCGCTCGACCTCGCGGCTCCTTGAGGTCCCAGAAATTGAGGCCAGTCGTCGGCGCGTGTGACCAGTGGGAAAAGCAGCAGTGTTGCGGTCAGTAGGATTTTTCGAAGCATCGTCGGTCCGTTCATCGGTGGTAGCGAGGTGTCTCATGAAATGTCGCAGGTCACTTTGTCTTTGACTTAAACCCCAACTGGCGGCGAGCGTTTTGATAAGTCAATAAAAATTCCACGGTTTCAAACCAGGGCGTCGACTGGGCTTCAGGGCCCATTTGCTCGGTGGGCAAGGCGATTTCAACGGCCGCTTCGCGGGCCTTGGCCAGCTCGGCTTCGGCCTGATCGCGCCGGCCCACGTTGTCGTAAGCGATCGCCAAGCTGGCATGAACGATCGATTGCGAACGCCACCGGTTTTCCTCCAGCACCTCCGTCCAGCACTCGATCGCCGCATCGTTATCGCCAGCTCGCAGGTACAACAATCCGAGAATGTAGAGGCAAATCTCGCGAGGAACCGACGGTCGCCCTCCATCGTGTCGCCGATCCGGCGGCGGTCTCCATCGCATCGCGTCGGAGGCGAGGTGCCACGCTTCACCGATGCGTGCCAGTTCGTCGTGCGAAACCGAAAAGGTGTAATCATCCGATACGGCGCAGTCGCGCAACAATTCCCAGTTCGGCCGCTCGTCGAGGTTGGCGAGTCTTTGATCCAGCCGCTCGCAGATGCTTCGATAGTCGTTCGGTCGATCGGTCAATAAAAACAACGCAGGCGTTCCCCACCAGGAAGACGTGTCGGTCGGCGCTCCCAGTGTCAGCGCCTTGGCGTAATCCTCCGCGGCCGCTTCCCAATCGTTTCGCCCGGTATGGAATTGAGCCCGCGCCACCCACGGTTGGTAGTAGCCCGGTTGCAGCGCGACCGCCGTGTCGAAATCGCTCTGAGCCGCTTCGGTTCGGCCGGCGTTGACGTGCGCCTGGGCGCTGGCGATCAACGAATTCGCTCGCGTGATGTTCTCGGCGAACTGTTCGATCTCCGCCTTCGCGGCGGTCGCTTCGCGAAGCGCCGCTTCCTTCTGATTCCGTTGGTCGATCGCTGCGGTCATCTGCCACAGACTGACTGCCGAACCGATCAACATCGTCACGCCGACCAACATCGCCGTGACCAACGCCGCGCGATGGCGACGGGCAAATTTGCGAAACTGATACGCTCGCGACGGCGGTCGCGCTTCGACCGGTTCGGAATTCAAATAGCGCTTGATATCGGCAGCCAGCGCGGCCGCCGATTCGTAACGCCGCGTCCGATCCTTTTCCAACGCTTTCATCACGATCCAGTCGAGATCGCCACGGATCGTTGCGGCCAAGCGGATCGGTTGCAGACGGCGGGTGGTGGCGACCGTCGACAGGGCGTCGTTGAGCGTTGAGAGTCGCTTGCTTGGTTTGGGAGGATCTTCTTCGCGAATGATCCGACGCAGTTCGTCGTAGCCAGCCGAATCCATCCGCTCTCGATCGAAGGGCGTCGCGCCGACAAGCATCTCGTACATCAAGACACCCAACGAATAGATGTCGCTGCGCGTGTCGATGTCCAGTCCACTCATCTCCGCCTGCTCGGGACTCATGTACAGCGGCGTTCCAATCATCGAAAAGAACCGCGTGTAGATCGTCTTGTCGGTCAGCGTCTGCCCGATCGCTTTGGCGACGCCAAAATCGATCACCTTTGCCACCGGCTTGGCATCGTGCAGCGTAACCATCACGTTGGATGGTTTGATGTCGCGATGAATCACCCCTTTCTGATGGGCGTGATGGACGGCGGAACAGACGTCGACCAACAGCTTCAACCGCTCCCGGACGGTCAATTGATGGTTGTCGCAGAATTCCGTGATCGGCAAACCGCGGACCAGTTCCATCACGAAATAGGGACGATGATCGGCCGTCACTCCGGCGTCGAACACCTGAGCGATGTTGGGATGATTCATCATCGCCACCGCCTGCCGTTCGGCCTCGAACCGAGCGATCACCTCTTTGGAGCCCGAGCCCGGTTTGACGATCTTCAACGCCACTTTGCGGGCAACCGGCTCTTCTTGCTGAGCGACGAAGACAAGTCCAAACCCACCTTCGCCGATCTGTTCCATCAACCGATAGGCATCGATCTGCAACCCGATGTGCTCGATCGGTTCGGCGAGGGGAGGCGTCATCGTGGCGGCGATCCCATGGCCTCCGCCGATCGGTTGATCGAGCAATTTGGCGGGTTGGTCGTGCGCGGCCAGCAAGGCTTCGACCGAAGCGCGAAGCTGCAGATCGCCGCCGCAGGCAGATTGCAAATAAGCAGCGCGATCCTCGGCGCTCTCCTCATCGATCGCTTGCAGGAAGATCGCTCGTTCGGCCGGATTGGTCATCGCATTTCGTCTTACTTAAACGTCGTCGGTAACTCTGGCTCCCTGGATTCCTTCACCTCGGGAAGTGCCGAGCTGTTCCGCTCTCGGGAAGTTACAGCCATTTAATATACCGACTCCAACGCGCGCCCCGATCGGCACCGCAGTAAATCGTTTAACCGCGTGGGCATCGCCCCGCGTTTCATCCTATCTCCTGTATCCACCACACGGCCAAGCGGCCCTATAAAACTTAACGGTACGGGTCGTCTAACCGCGCGGGAATCACCCCCGCATGTCACCGAGTGTAGCGTTTCGGAGACGCGCGGCCCGTTGGGCACGCGGTTAAACGAGATCGGCGCTAGAAGGACCTTCGCGCCGATGAGTTATTCTGGGCGACGTGGGCGATCGCCTTGCTCTTCGCCTGGAGCGCCGTGCCCCTGCGGGCCTTGGGGGGGCTGCTGCAACGCGACCAATTGCTCGTCGTTCAAGATCGCCGCGAGGCGTTTGTCGACAGTCGTCTGCAGCGCGGTCAACTGTTTGGTCTGCCGTTCGGTCAAGCTCAATGATTGAACGACGAAGTCGGGAATCAACTGGCCTGGCCGCGGTGGCGGGCCGTGATGTCCCTCTTGCCCCGGTTGTTGTTGTCCCATCTCGCCGCCAAGGGGACCGCCTTGCGGAGGCGGACCGCCGGGTCCCCCCGGTCCACGACGTTGACCGCCTCGCATCGACTGCATCGTTTGCATCGCAACCGAAAGTTCCTGCTTGGTCAGGCTGCCATCGCGGTTCGTGTCGGCGTGATCGAACAATTGGCTGATCATTTCCAAAGGCGATCCACCGCGACCGGGAGGCTGTGCCGAAACGGTGGTCGCCATTGTGAGTATGCCGCTGATAGCGAGCAGTCGAAGGGTTGAGTTCACGGTGGATTGTCCTTGCGGAGATTGAGAGAAGAGGTGAGTCGCAAGGCTCAATGCGTCTTCGAGTGGGCTGGGGGGACACGAATCTTCCAACTTTTGAAGAGATTGTTCACCAAGCCCAATCCCGACCGCAAATCCAACGTTTTCCAGTGGTTTTGCCAATGTTGGACGCTCAGAATCACGAAAGTGCTTCTTGCCAACGTGTAGTAAGTTGAATCCGTTGGCTCGCCTCGAAGCCAATTTTTTAAGGAGCGACAAATGAGCATTTCCGCAACGGGAGCCTCTTTCACATCCCCCACCAACCACGCCTCCGGATCCAATCGGGGCCCGTCGGCCGAAGAGAAGCAAGAGCATCTTGCGGCGGCACTGCAGTCGATCGGAGTCGATTCGTCGACGGCGTCGGATGTGTTGAGTCAGGTCGAAGAGACGGTGGAGTCGCTGACAGCAAATGGGTCGACAACCAGTCGGTCTTCGCTCCGCAGCGCTGTCGAGGAAGTGCTCGAAGCCAACGGCATCGACTCTGCCGAAGTCGAGGCAGCGATCAAAGCAAATCGACCGCCGGGACCTCCGCCCCGAGGGCCCAAGCCGAGCGACGACGATTCGACCGATTTGGAGTCCGCGCTCCTCTCATCGAATCTCGACGCGGGCACCTTGGATTCGTTGCTCAGTTCGATCGTCGATACGATCCAAGAGCTGACCAGCGATTCGGCGACCGAAGTGTCCGATGAGTCGATCCGGTCGGCGTTGACGCAGTCGTTCGAAGAGAGCGGCCTCGATATCGATCTACTGGAACAAGCGTTGGGGCAGCCGATCGGATCCAGCGGCAGCATTTTGAATCGCCTCGCCTAGGTGGAACTGGCACGGGGCAAGTTTTCCTGTTTTGCCTGTCCCAACTCGGCGGTCAATGACGCATTGAAGGCTGCCGGTTCGCTCCGGCCCCTTTTTATTGCGATTCATTTGGCCGAGTTGATCCCTATGCGAAGCTGGTTCCGTCAGAACTCCACCTCCCCCAAACGTCCTGCCTCAAGCCTGCGACGGCGACTGCGACTAGAAGTTGTCGAACCGCGGATGATGCTGCACGGCGATGCCATCGACGAACTATCGATCGATGCCGAAGGGGAGGCTTTGCTGATGGACGAGACAACGGTCGAGGAGACATCGGCATTTGCCGTCAGCGCGTTGGCTGCGGACGATCTGACGTCATCGTTCTGGGATCCCGTGGCGATCGACGACGAAGCTGCCGCTTTCTTTGACGACAGCTACGTCCATGAGATCTACATCACGTTTGAAGCTCCCGATTGGTACGACACGCTTTACGAATCGCATGCCAACGACATCGACGATCCCTATTTCGAGGCCAGCTTCGTTGGCGACGGTATCGAATTGGGCAGCATCGGGGTTCGGTTCAAGGGCAATTCCTCGTTCGACGGGACCGGTATAAAGAAGTCGCTGAAGCTCGATTTCAATGAGTTTGAACAGGATGGCGAAGACCTCTCCTTCCTGGGCCTGACCAAGCTGAATCTGAACAACAACTACAACGACCCCACAATGCTGCGGGAAAAATTGTTCTACGACTACGCATCGAACTTTGTCGAAGGGGTCAGTCGAGCGGTTCACACGAAGGTCTACATCAACGGAGAGTACTACGGGCTCTACACGGCAGTCGAACAGGTCGACAAGAACTTTGCCCAGAGTCGTTTCGGTAGCGATGAGGATGGCAATCTCTACAAAGGAGCCGCACCGGACGATGCAGGTGACGACCCGCAAGCCGACTTCGGTTCGGATCTAACCTACCTGGGCGCGGACCAAACCGCGTACGAAGAGTTCTACCAACTAAAGACCAACGAGACGGCAAACGATTATACGCAGTTGATCGAAATGATCGACGTGCTTAACAACACACCGTCGGGCGAGTTAAGCGATGCGATCGAATCGTTGCTCGATGTCGACGACACGCTTGCTTCGTTGGCGTTAAACAACCTGTTTGGCAATTTGGATTCTTATCTCGGATCGGCGCACAACTACTACCTGTACGACCGGGACGACACCGGACAGTTCACCCATATCTTCTGGGATGTCAATGAATCGTTTGGCACTTTCACCCAGTTCGTCGATCGCGGCACCGACCTCGTGCAACTGGAGCCCTTCTGGTTGCCAGTGGAAACGGCTGCGGGACCTCCCGGTCCACCAACAACGGGCGAAGATCAACCGCGCCCGTTGGCAGAGAATCTGTGGGCCGTCGACGAATATAGCACCGAATACCTTCGCGATCTGGCGGAAATGTTGCGGGAAGGCTTCGACGTCGCGTCGGCGACCACGCGGATCGATGAACTCGCCGATTTAATCCGCGATGATGTCGCCGCCGATCCGAACAAGCAGTTCACGACAGCGCAGTTCGAACAAAACCTGACGACCGATGTCGTTTCGGGACAACGCATCTATTATGGCCTCAGCAGCTTCATCGAAGAACGATCGACCTACCTGTCGTCGGTCTTGGATGTATACGCTGATGATGCCGATCTGGCGATCAACGAATTGATGTCCGTCAATGTCGCAACGGCCCAGGATGAATCGGGCGACTTCGACCCATGGATCGAAATCTACAACAACGGCCCCGGTACGGTCAGCCTCGAGGGGCTGTATCTGACCGACAACCTGAGCGATCTAACCCAGTGGGCGATCCCCGCAGAAGACCTCGGCGATGGTCGGTTCGCAACACTTTGGGTCGATGGGGAAATCGGTGAAGGTTCCAACCATACGAGTTTCACGCTCAGCGCCGGTGGCGGTAGCCTGTATTTGACCGATGGGACCACCGTGATCGATGCCGTCACCTACACCGCGATGGCTAGCGACACGTCGTTGGCTCGAATTCCCGACGGTACCGGTGATCTGGAGACAACCGATCAACCAACGTTTGGCAACGAAAATCAGGCGAGTCTTGTCAACGTCGAATCGGTCGAGATCTACATCAACGAATGGATGGCCGACAACGATTCGACGATCGAAGATCCCGACGAAGCGGAATCTTATGAAGATTGGATCGAACTCTACAATCCCGGCACGACAGCGATCGATCTGAGCGGGTTCTACCTGACCGACGATGCTTCCGAACCAACGCAGTGGCAATTCCCCGTCGGATCGACAATCGATGCCGGCGGCTATCTGGTCATCTGGGCCGATGGAGACACCGACCAAGGAGACGACCACGCTTCGTTTAAGCTGTCCTCTGGTGGTGAAGCGATTTGGCTGTACAACGTCGACGGAGTGTCGATCGTCGATACGGTGACGTTTGGCGAACAGACAACCGATGTCGCTTATGGACGCTCTCCCGACGGAACAACCACCTTCGGTCAATTGACCGAGGCGACTCCTGGAGCTGCCAACGCATCGATCCTCACCGCGGCAACGGCAGTCGAGATCTACATCAACGAATGGATGGCCGACAACGATTCGACGATCCAGGATCCCGACGAAGCGGAAGCTTACGAAGATTGGATCGAACTCTACAATCCCGGCACCGCAGCGATCGATCTGAGCGGATTCTACCTGACCGACGATGCTTCGGAGCCAACGCAGTGGCAGTTCCCAACCGGATCGACAATCGATGCCGGTGGCTATCTGGTCATCTGGGCCGACGAAGACACCGACCAAGGAGACGACCACGCTTCGTTTAAGCTGTCCTCTGGTGGGGAAGCGATTTGGCTGTACAACGTCGACGGAGTGTCAATCGTCGATACGGTGACGTTTGGCGAACAGACAACCGACGTTTCTTACGGGCGCTATCCCGACGGATCAGATACTTTGGTTTCGATGTCGACACCAACGCCCGGTGCAACGAACCAAAACGTCGCGACCTCCGATGGCACATTCGATCTCGACGCGTTGATCGAAGACATTTCGATCGACGTTGTCGACGATGAAGTTCTCGTCACCAGTGGCGATTCTGTCCTGTTCCGCGCGGCGGCCTCGACATTGCTGATGCAAATCAATGGCAACGGGAGTGACAACACGATTCTCTTCGATCACCTGGCACTTGCCCTGGGGCTAAATATCTCCGGTGGCGACGGTAGCGACCTATTGCAGCTTGTTGGCAACGGGCACGTTCTCGACCTGACCGCCCGCGTGATCGAAGCGATCGAATCGATTGACATCCGCGGCGATGGTGCCAATCAGCTAATGCTCGATCCCGAATCGGCCCTAGCTGCCGCCGATATCCTTCGCGTGACCGTCGACGACGATGATTCGGTCGATTTCGGCGACGGCTTCACCGTTGATGACCCTCAATTTGTCGACGATCAATTTGTGACCGTTTTGGTGGCGGATAGCGGAGCGATCGTGCAGTACGTCAGTTCCGCTCCTTGGATCAACCCGCTGAACCCTTTGGATGTGAACCACTCCGGCGATGTGACTCCGCTGGATGCCCTGGTTATTCTGAACCGGCTGAATCTTACTTCCGCAATGGAACTGCCGACACCCACCGTCGATGGCGAATTCCCCGGATTCTACTACGACACCAACGGCAATAACTTTCTCGCTCCGATCGATGCGTTGGTCGTGTTGAACTATCTAAATCGCTTGACGGTCTTCGGTGAGGGGGAGTCGGCAACCGCCATGCCGCTGGAGACTTTTGCCAGCGTCGAGTCGACCGAAGAAGAATCCGAAGTGGCGTTCGAGGAGCCCGCGGACTACACCGAATCGTTGCCCGTCGCGATGGCAACGCAAGCGGTTCCATCGCAATGGACTCCCGAATTAATCGATCTCGCCCTGACATCGATTCACGAAAAAACGTTCGAGTCGGTACCGCGGGATGATGACGAGTTTCTACAATGGCTGAATGAGGTATAACGCGAAACAAGTCGTTCCGCCCGGAGACTGAAATCCGAATATCGGCAACACCAGCTTTCGTCGAGAGAGCTATTTTTACCACGCCGGAATGGTTGGCATCATGAATGTTGTGAAACGCGACGTCACGAGGATTCTGTCGGCCATTCACGATGGGGATCGGCAGGCTGCCAGTGAATTGTTGCCATTGGTTTACGAAGAGCTGCGCAAACTGGCGACCAGCAAAATGAATCAGGAGAAGTCGGGGCAAACGCTGCAACCGACCGCGCTTGTTCACGAAGCGTTCTTGCGGCTCGTCGGTGGCGAGACGCCGCAGGAATGGGATTCTCGCGGCCACTTCTTTGCCGCCGCAGCTGAAGCGATGCGACGGATCTTGATCGATAACGCCCGTCGGCGAGGCCGCGACAAACGGGGCGGCGATTACGTCCGGCAGGAACTTCACGAAGAGAGTGCTTTTGTCGATGCCGACGACGTCGACGATCTGCTCGCGCTCGACGATGCCCTCAACAAACTGGCCCTCGAAGACGCCGACCTGGCCAAGCTGGTCGAGCTGCGGTACTTCACGGGGCTGACGATCGAAGAGACGGCGCAAGTCCTGGGGCAATCCCCGCGAACCGTCAAACGCCACTGGGCCTTCGCCCGCGCCTGGCTGCAACGCGAAATCAACTCGTAGCCCATCGGTGGGCGGTCCCCCAAAGGGTGTGAAGCGACCGAATCCTCTCGCCTGCCCCGTGGTTGCGATTTCTCAAAACTGCATAATTGGAACGTTGCCGCTGGCGACCGCCGTTCTCTAGGTTTCCGATTTGCCAGGACGAGGGTTTTGTGTCTCGAGGATTTGTCGATTACGTGATGATCGTATCAGCGGGCCTGCTGTACGCGATCGCGCTGAAGTATTTTGTTCTGCCGTCGAAAGTCATTCTGACGGGAACCGAAGGGATCGCGGCGGCACTCTCTTATTACTTCGAAAGCTATCCGCTGTTCATCGTCTTGTACCTGGTCTTCCAGGCGGCGCTGCTGGCGTTTGCCTTCACGCGCGTCGGTCGCACCTTTGCCCTTCGCTCGCTGATCGTTGTCGCCACGGTCGTCCTCGCGCTCGCCGGGCTGCCCGAATTGCAATTCGCTTCGCCCGAACCTCAAAACGAACGGATCATCCTAGTCATCTTCGGCGGCCTGTTGGCTGGGTTTGCCAAAGCGCTGGCCTTCAAAAATCGTGGCTCCACCGGCGACGAAGATATCCTGGGCGCCTACTTTGCCATGAAGTATCTGAAGCCGGTCGGATCGATCGCGATCTTTGCCGCCGTCGGCTCGACCGCCTTTGGCCTGGGGATGGAGCTGCTGAAACATGGGCACATCGAATCGGTCGTCAACACGCTGATGTACACCTGCATCTACATCTTCGCGTCGGCCGAAACGCTGAACAATCTGTACCACAAGTTCAAAATCACGATGCTGGTGATCATCACCCGCAATCAAGAGGCGATCGGCGAAGCGATCACCGCCACATCGGCACATCGCACCTACACCGTGCAGCCAGGAATCGGTGGCCACAGCGGCGAATCGTTTTGGATGGTACGGACGATCATCACGCAAGAGGAACTTCCGCATCTGGTCGACGCTGTCGAGGAATCGGACCCCAGCAGCTTTCACTACAACTATGATATCGAAGGGATCTCGCGTCGCTACTACATCACGCCGATCAGTTAGCCGCGTGAGCGAGTGGCTTCTTTACGCTGCCAGTTTAAGACCAACAATTCCCCCGATGATCAACCCGATACATGCGATCCGGATCGCCGACGCCGGCTCGCCAAACAGTAAGATCCCCAGCGATGCGGTCCCGACGGCGCCGATGCCTGTCCAGATCGCATAACCAGTTCCCAGCGGAATCTCTTTGATCGCATGGGACAGGAAATAAAAGCTGGCGATCATCAGTACAACCGTGATCATGCTGGGGACAAGCCGCGTCCAACCTTCGGTCTGCTTCAACCCGATCGCCCAAGCGACCTCTAACAAGCCAGCGATCACCAAATATAACCACGCCATGAACTGAGACCATTTCCGTTTGTGAGTGAGCCGTTTTTACGGTGTCTATTTTTCTGCGGGTCGCGCGTCGGCAGCAGCCCCTTCGTCGCACTTCTTGCATTGCATCAGATGCCCGATCATCCCCGCGCGGCCCGCGGCGGTTGTCACCCAAGGGCGATTCATCCACGGCGGCGTATGGCGAACGTGTTGATTGTGACCACATCCGAGCTGAGCGACCCAGTCGCCCTCTTCATCGGTGTGGTAGCCAGTGATCGGTTGATGCATCGCGCGTCGCAGAAACATTGGGAGAGTGGCGGGAGGATCCGACGGCAATGCATCTATTTAGCTTTGAATCGTTCGCTGGACAACCCAAGGCAGGACAAATGCGACAGCGAACACCCGTTCAATTTGCGAAACAAACCGCCCATCGATCGTCCCAGAAGACTGTTTCTAAAAAACGTTGCCCGCTTCGTGGCGCGAAGTGCAGTTGCAGTCGAGTGTGGTTAGAATACCCGGCATGACCATTTTGTATTACGATCCGATTTTCATGGAACACCTGACGGGAGACCATCCCGAACGGGGCGGGCGGATTCTGCCCGCGGTGCGGAACTTGAGCTTTCTCGCTTTGGATTCGGCTTGCAAACGTCCCGCTTGGGATTCGGTTTCGAAAGACCGTTTGCTCTACGTCCATCAACACAAATACATCGAAGCGCTGCAACAGATGGCCGAGACCGGTGGCGGGTTGATCGATACCGATACTGTCGTCAGCCCGAAGTCTTATGAAGTCGCATTAAAGGCGACCGGAGCTGTTTGCGACGCGGTCTGTCGCGTTGTCGCCGGCGAAGACAAGACGGCATTTTGTCTGATCCGCCCTCCCGGACATCACGCCATGCCCGACCACGGTATGGGGTTTTGCCTGTTCAACAATATCGCCGTCGGCGCGCGCGTTGCGACCAACGAACTTGGAATCGAGCGGGTGCTGATCGTCGACTTCGACGTCCATCACGGCAACGGAACCCAAGCGATGTTCTGGGAGGCTGCCGACGTCGGTTATTTTTCGATGCATCGATCTCCCTTATACCCGCATACCGGTGCGGCGGATGAAATCGGCATCGGCCCTGGCAAGGGAACGACGATGAATCTGCCCGTCGCCTTGGGAACGCCGCGCGAAGAACAGCTGGAGACCTTCACCAACGGAGTGCACGCGTTTGCCGACACGATCCAACCGCAGTTGGTGATGGTCAGCGCCGGCTTCGACGCGCACAAAGAGGACCCGATCGGATCGCTGGGACTCGAGAGCGAAGATTTTCGTGCGCTCACGCGCGTGCTGTTGGATGTGGCCGACAAACACTCCGGCGGCCGCTTGGTCAGCGTTCTGGAAGGGGGCTACAACGCCGAAGCGATGGCCGAATGTGTTCCTATCCATTTAGAACAATTGATCGAAGCGTAAGCTGCTGGGCAGCCAAAGCTTTCACCGCGGGTCAGTCGGAATCGACCAAGCTCTTCTTGACCATCACGGTATCAAACGATTTGGATCGATCGATCTCAAAACCGCGTCGCTGGAACATTTGGATCATCCGATGGTTCGACGCGGCGGTCTCAGCAACGACCGATTGGATGTTCCAGCGTTTGCAAATCGTCAGGCACTTGTCGGTCATCAACGACCCAAGCCCGCGTCCCTGCCAGCGATCGGCAACCAGGATTGCAAATTCCGCTTCATAGTGATCGGCGTCGGCGACAAACCGGGCAACGCCCGCGATCTGCTTGACCCCCTCTTCGACCACCTCCACCACGATCGCCAGTTCGCGGTCGTAATCGATGAAACAAAATCGAGAAGCCATCGCATGGGTGGCGGTGCGGAACATGTAACGGAAGCGCTGCTGGATCGTTTCGGCGGAACAGCTTTCGATCAACCGATGCCACATCGGTTCGTCTTCGGGTTTGATCGGTCGCAGCACGACCGGAGTGCCGTCGCGGAGTTCGATGTTGCGAATGAATTCTTCGGGATACGGGCGGATCGCCAAGTGCGCGAATCGTGA